>NZ_JBVIRA010000019.1:92274-149331 GCF_055576575.1 Streptomyces sp. NPDC033270 | reverse complement strand
ACCTACCCCCCGCCTCGCGGCGGGGCCCCCACCCCCCCCCCCCCCCCCTCCCCCCCCCCCCCCCCCCCCGGCCCTTTGCGCTGCCGGGTTCGCGGAATGCGGTCGACTGTCCGTTCATAGGCGGATATCCCACCTCTGGTCCGATTTTCCCTTCCTCTTCCTTTTCGGGATGCGGGGAGGAAGAGGGTGCGGGGCGAAAGGTGCGCGGAAAGGCGTGCGTCACGGCGGAGGTGAAGGCGGTTCAGGGGAGGGAAAGGGAAATGCCCCGGCGTGGTGTACGCCGGGGCATTTGTGCGGTGAGGGGGGGCTGGTTACACCTTGCGGAGGTGGAAGGTGAGGGCCAGTGCCTCGTCCGTGAAGGCGGGGCCGAAGGAGTCGTCCGGCTCGCCGGGTGCGAAGTCCGCGGCGAGGACCTCGTCGGAGATCAGGCCGGTGTGGTCGGTCAGCGCCGTAGCGACCTCGTCGTCCGTGGAACGCCAGCGCAGCGCGATCCGGTCGGCGACGTCGAGGCCGCTGTTCTTGCGGGCCTCCTGGATGAGGCGGATGGCGTCGCGGGCCAGGCCCGCGCGGCGCAGCTCCGGGGTGATCTCCAGGTCGAGGGCGACCGTGGCGCCCGCGTCGGAGGCCACCGACCAGCCCTCGCGCGGGGTCTCGGTGATGATCACCTCGTCGGGGGCGAGCGAGACGGTCTCGCCGTCGACCTCGACGCTCGCCGTGCCCTCGCGCAGCGCGAGCGAGAGGGCCGCGGCGTCCGCGGCGGCGACGGCCTTGGCGACCGCCTGGACGCCCTTGCCGAACCGCTTGCCCAGCGCACGGAAGTTGGCCTTGGCGGTGGTGTCGACGAGCGAGCCGCCGACCTCCGACAGGGAGGCCAGCGAGCTGACGTTCAGCTCCTCGGCGATCTGCGCGCGCAGGTCCTCGGGCAGGCCCGCGAAGCCGTGCGCCGCGACCAGCGCGCGGGACAGCGGCTGACGGGTCTTGACGCCCGACTCGGCGCGGGTGGCGCGGCCCAGTTCGACCAGGCGGCGGACCAGCAGCATCTGGGCGGACAGGGTCGGGTCGATGGCCGCCTTGTCGGCCACCGGCCAGCCGGCGAGGTGGACGGAGTCGGGGGCGTCCGGGGTGACCGGGACGACCAGGTCCTGCCAGACCCGCTCGGTGATGAACGGGGTGAGCGGTGCCATGAGGCGGGTGACGGTCTCGATGACCTCGTGGAGCGTGCGCAGCGCGGCCGCGTCGCCCTGCCAGAAGCGGCGGCGGGAGCGGCGCACGTACCAGTTGGAGAGGTCGTCGACGAAGGCGGAGAGGAGCTTGCCGGCGCGCTGGGTGTCGAAGGACTCCAGGGAGTCGGTGACCTGCTCGACCAGGGTGTTCAGCTCGCCGAGCAGCCAGCGGTCCAGCAGCGGCCGGTCGGCGGGGGCGGGGTCGGCGGCGGACGGCGCCCACTGGGACGTACGGGCGTACAGCGCCTGGAAGGCGACGGTGTTCCAGTACGTCAGCAGGGTCTTGCGGACGACTTCCTGGATGGTGCTGTGGCCCACCCGGCGGGCGGACCACGGCGAGCCGCCGGCCGCCATGAACCAGCGGACCGCGTCGGCGCCGTGCTGATCCATCAGCGGGATCGGCTGGAGGATGTTGCCCAGGTGCTTGGACATCTTCCGGCCGTCCTCGGCGAGGATGTGGCCCAGGCAGACGACGTTCTCGTACGACGACTTGTCGAAGACCAGGGTGCCGACGGCCATCAGGGTGTAGAACCAGCCGCGGGTCTGGTCGATGGCCTCCGAGATGAACTGCGCCGGGTAGCGCTTCTCGAACAGCTCCTTGTTGCGGTACGGGTAGCCCCACTGCGCGAACGGCATCGAGCCCGAGTCGTACCAGGCGTCGATGACCTCCGGGACGCGGGTGGCGGTGCCCTGGCAGGTCGGGCAGGCGAAGGTGACGTCGTCGATGAACGGGCGGTGCGGGTCCAGGCCCGACTGGTCGGTGCCGGTCAGCTCGGTCAGCTCGGCCAGCGAGCCGACGCAGGTGAGGTGGTCCTCCTCGCAGCGCCAGATGGGCAGCGGGGTGCCCCAGTAGCGGTTGCGGGACAGTGCCCAGTCGATGTTGTTGTTGAGCCAGTCGCCGAAGCGGCCGTGCTTGACCGAGTCCGGGAACCAGTTGGTGTTCTCGTTCTCGCGGAGCAGGGCGTCCTTGACCGCGGTCGTGCGGATGTACCAGGACGGCTGGGCGTAGTAGAGCAGCGCGGTGTGGCAGCGCCAGCAGTGCGGGTAGCTGTGCTCGTAGGCGATGTGCTGGAAGAGCAGGCCACGGGCGGCGAGGTCCTCGACCAGGGCCTCGTCGGCCTTCTTGAAGAACTGGCCGCCGATCAGGGCGAGTCCGTCCTCGAAGGTGCCGTCGGGGCGGACCGGGTTGACCACCGGCAGGCCGTACGCCCGGCAGGTCTTGAGGTCGTCCTCGCCGAAGGCGGGGGCCTGGTGGACCAGGCCCGTACCGTCGTCGGTGGTCACGTACTCGGCGTTGACGACGAAGTTGGCGCCCTCCAGCTCGACCAGGGAGAACGGGCGCTCGTAGGACCAGCGCTCCATCTCGCGGCCGGTGAAGGACTGGCCGGTGGCCTCCCAGCCCTCGCCGAGGGCCTTCTCCAGCAGCGGCTCGGCGACGACCAGCTTCTCGGTGCCGTCCGTGGCGACGACGTAGGTGACGTCCGGGTGCGCGGCGGCGGCCGTGTTGGAGACCAGGGTCCAGGGGGTCGTCGTCCAGATGAGGAGGGACGCCTCGCCGGCGAGGGGGCCGGAGGTCAGCGGGAGGCGGACGTAGACCGAGGGGTCGACGACGGTCTCGTAGCCCTGCGCCAGCTCGTGGTCCGACAGGCCCGTGCCGCACCGCGGGCACCAGGGGGCGACGCGGTGGTCCTGGACCAGCAGGCCCTTGTTGAAGATCTCCTTCAGCGACCACCACACCGACTCGATGTAGTCGGGGTCCATCGTGCGGTACGGGGCGTCGAGGTCGGTCCAGTACCCCATACGGGTCGTGAGCTCGGCGAAGGCGTCGGTGTGGCGGGTCACCGACTCGCGGCACTTGGCGTTGAACTCGGCGATGCCGTACGCCTCGATGTCCTTCTTGCCGTTGAAGCCCAGCTCCTTCTCCACGGCCAGCTCGACCGGGAGGCCGTGGCAGTCCCAGCCGGCCTTGCGGTCGACGTGGTAGCCCTGCATCGTGCGGAACCGGGGGAAGACGTCCTTGAAGACGCGCGCCTCGATGTGGTGCGCGCCGGGCATGCCGTTGGCCGTCGGGGGGCCCTCGTAGAAGACCCACTCGGGCCGGCCCTCGGACTGCTGGAGGGTACGGGCGAAGACCTTCTGCTCCTGCCAGAACTCGAGCACGGCGTGCTCGAGGGCGGGAAGGTCTACCTGGGCGGGTACCTGGCGGTACTGGGGCTGCTCACTCATCGGGGACTTCCTCCGGCGGACACCTGCTGCGTTCTCCGTCCGGAGGGACGAGAGCCTGGGCTCCCGCGGTACCACCCTCCTTGGCGGTGCCGCTGCACCGCCCCCTCATTGGGGTCGCGCTGCCGGTTCTACTCGCCCTGGGTGGCCCGCGGCCCGTGGGCGGAGCCCACTGTCCAAAGCTTTCTTCCGGCGACTCCGGGGTGATCTTCACGTCGTGCACGCCCCCGGGCTTCCACCGTCCCCGGGTCGCTGCCGGCTGCGTACGACGCTACTCGTCCCATCAATGCCTTTCGCTCCGCCCAGTGTACGGGGCCGTGCCGGCAGCGGCCGACCGAATTAGGGCGGCCGGGGGCGGGGAGGGCGGCCGGGGCGCCGTACGGGGACGCCCGCGCCGTCGCCGTGACCCGAATGGCCAGCGGCCGGGTGCCGGACCGCCGGGCGGGTTACCCGGCGGGCAGCGGGGCACAACCGAGGCAGACCGGGCCTCCGGGCCGGGTGGCAGGACCCGTCGGGCGGTGCGCCCCGTTGCCGCGTGCCGTGCGGCGATTTATCGTTCCCGTCACGATTCGCGAACAAAGTCACATAGGTGAAGGGGTCGCGGCCATGGTGGCGAAGAAGACCGCCGCGCAGAAGAGCACGACGCCCGCCGACGAGGCCGTCGCGAAGCAGCCTGCCCCGAAGACCCGCGCTCCGAAGAAGGCCGCCGCCAAGAAGACGGCGGCCGGCACGACCCCGCCCGACGAGACCACGCCCGACGAGACCGCGGCCACGCAGCCCGCGGCCAAGAAGTCCGCCGCCAAGAAGACGGCGGCGAGGAAGACCGCGACGAAGGCTCCGGCCAAGAAGGCCGCGGTGCCCGCTAAGAAGACGGGAGCCAAGACGGTGGTGGCGAAGAAGACGGCGGCCGCGACGGCCAAGGCGCACGCCGAGGACGCCCCGGTGCCCACGGCCCGGATGGCCGCACCGGACGAGCTCGCCGTACGGCCCGGTGAAGATCCTTGGACACCCGCCGAGGTCGCCGAGGCACGCACCGAGCTGATGGACGAGGTGGGGCGGCTGCGGGCGGAGATCACCGCGGCCGAGGACGCCATCGCCGGCCTGATGCGCGACTCCGGCGACGGCGCCGGCGACGACGAGGCCGACACCGGCACCAAGAACATCACCCGCGAGCACGAGCTGGCCCTGGCCTCCAACGCCCGCGAGATGCTCCACCAGACCGAGCGGGCCCTCGGCCGGCTGGACACCGGCACCTACGGGCTGTGCGAGAACTGCGGCAACCCCATCGGCAAGGCGCGGATGCAGGCGTTCCCCCGGGCGACGCTGTGTGTGGAGTGCAAGCAGAAGCAGGAGCGCCGCTGACGCGGGGTACCCGGGTGGGGTGTCGCGGGCGGCACCCGTACCGCCCGCCCCCGCACGTGTGTGCCGTACTCTCGTGATTCAAGCCAGGCACGGTCTGGCCGCGGACACGACGGGCTGAGGGACTCACACGTGGCAGAGGCGGAGCGCATCACCGGTACGCCGGAACCCGAGCCGGGTTCCGGGACGGATCCCACGGCGGGATCCGAAGGGGGAGGACCGGCGGAGCCGGAGCAGGGCGCCGGCCGCGGCAAGCGGCGGATCGTCGCGCTGCTGCTGATCGCGTTCTTCGTCTACCTGCTCGACCTGGGCAGCAAGGTCCTGGTCGTCGCGAAGCTGGAGCACCACGAGCCCATCCAGGTCATCGGGACGCTGCTGCAGTTCAGCGTGATCCGCAACCGCGGCGCCGCGTTCAGCATCGGCGAGGCGCTGACGATCTTCCTCACGATCATCGCGGCGACCGTGATCGTGGTGATCGCCCGGATCGCCCGCAAGCTCTACAGCCTGCCCTGGGCCGTCGCGCTCGGGCTGCTGCTCGGCGGCGCCTTCGGCAACCTCACCGACCGGATCTTCCGCTCGCCGGGCATCTTCGAGGGCGCGGTGGTCGACTTCATCGCCCCGGCGCACTTCGCGGTCTTCAACCTCGCCGACTCCGCGATCGTCTGCGGCGGCATCCTGATCGTGATCCTTTCCTTCCGGGGACTGGACCCGGACGGCACGGTGCACAAGGACTGACAGCGCCGGCCCCCACCAAACCGCAACCACCAACGGCTCCTGCCCCGGCCGGCCCCGATGCGGGGTGCCGCGACTGCCATACTCCTTAAGGTGAGCACCATTCCCGAGATCCGCACCCTGCCCGTACCGGACGGCCTGGAGGGCGAGCGCGTGGACGCCGCGCTGGCCCGGATGTTCGGCTTCTCCCGTACGAAGGCGGCCGAACTCGCCGCCGCCGGAAAGGTCCGGGTCGACGGATCCGAGGTGATGAAGTCCGAGCGAGTGAGCGGCGGCGCCTGGCTGGAAGTCGAGATGCCGCAGGCCGCGCCGCCCGTGGAGATCGTCGCCGAGCCCGTCGAGGGCATGGAGATCGTGCATGACGACGACGACATCGTCGTGATCGTCAAGCCGGTCGGCGTGGCCGCGCACCCGAGCCCCGGCTGGAGCGGGACGACGGTCATCGGCGGACTCGCCGCGGCCGGCTTCCGCATCTCCACCTCCGGCGCCGCCGAGCGCCAGGGCATCGTGCACCGCCTCGACGTCGGCACGTCCGGGCTGATGGTCGTGGCCAAGTCCGAGCGCGCCTACACCCTCCTCAAGCAGCAGTTCCGCGAGCGTACGGTGGACAAGCGCTACCACGCCCTGGTCCAGGGCCACCCGGACCCGATGAGCGGCACCATCGACGCCCCCATCGGCCGGCATCCGCAGCACGACTACAAGTGGGCGGTCACCGCCGAGGGCAAGGCGTCGGTCACGCACTACGACCTCATCGAGGCGTTCCGCGCGGCCAGCCTGCTCGACATCAAGCTGGAGACCGGGCGCACCCACCAGATCCGGGTGCACATGTCCGCGCACCGCCACCCGTGCGTCGGCGACCTGACGTACGGCGCGGACCCCACCCTCGCCAAGCGGCTGGGCGTCGGCCGGCAGTGGCTGCACGCGGTCCGCCTCGGCTTCGAGCACCCCGCCGACGGCCGCTGGGTGGAGTTCGAGAGCGCCTACCCGGACGACCTGCAGCACGCCCTCGACACCGTGCGCGACGAGAGCAGCTGACACGGCGCGTCCGGCGCCGGGGGTGCCGGAGCGGGCGGATCCATAGGCGTCCGGCACGCTGGGGGTGCCGCAGCGGGCGGAACCATAGGCGTCTGGCACGCTTGGGGCGGAATGTGAGCGAATCCGACCCTTCCGGAGCGTCGTCACCGTGGACCAGCTGGCTCTGATCTCCCTCCTGCTGCTCGGAGCCGTGGTGATGGTCCCGGTCGGCGACCGGCTGGGACTGCCGTCACCGGTGCTGATGACGCTCGCCGGGGCCGTACTGGCGCTGCTGCCGTTCGTGCCCAATGTCGAGGTGCCGCCCGAGTTCATCCTGCCGGTGGTGCTGCCGCCGCTGCTCTACGCGGCCGTGCAGCGCACCTCCTGGCGGCAGTTCACCGCCAACCTCCGCCCGATCTTCCTGCTCGCCGTGCTGCTGGTCTTCGCCACCACGGCCGCGGTCGCCGCGGTCGCGCAGGCGGTGGTGCCCGGGATGCCGCTGGCCGCCGCGGTGGTGCTCGGCGCGCTGGTCGCCCCGCCCGACCCGGTCGCCGCGACCGCCGTCGCCGGCAAGCTGGGACTGCCCCGCCGGATGGTCTCGATCCTGGAGGGCGAGGGGCTGTTCAACGACGTCACCGCGATCGTGCTCTACCACGTCGCGCTCGCCGCGGTGGTCAGCGGAAGCTTCTCGGTGCCCGGCGCGCTCGGCGCGCTGGTGCTGTCCGCGGTCGTCGCCATGGCCATCGGCCTGCTGCTCGGCTGGATCACCAACAAGCTGATGGGGCTGCTCGGCGACCCGACGCTGCAGATCGGGCTGACGCTGCTGGTGCCGTTCACGGCGTACATCCTGGCCGAGGAGCTGAAGGGCTCCGGTGTGCTCGCGGTGCTGACCACCGGGCTGTTCCTGGCCGAGTACGCGGTCGACGCCGACGACGTGCTGGGCCGGCTCGCCGGATACACCTTCTGGGAGGTCGTCGACACCCTCGTCACCGGCGTCGCCTTCGGGCTGATCGGCCTGGAGCTGCACAACATCTTCTGGGCCGCGTCGGGCCGTTGGGACCAGCTGTTCGCCGCCGGCGCCGCCGTTGTCGCGGTGGTCGTCGGCGTCCGTCTGCTGTGGCTGCTGCCCGCCGCCTGGCTGGCCAAGCGGATGCACCGGCGCCGCGACTACGACGAGGACATCCCGATGAGCTGGCGGGAGACGGTCATCCTGTGGTGGTCGGGGATGCGCGGGGTGGCCTCGGTGGCGCTGGCGCTGGCCCTCCCCTACGAGATCGACGGCGTCGCCTTCCCGGACCGCGCCGAGATCCTCTTCATCGCCTTCGCGGTGGTGCTCTCCACCCTGCTCGTCCAGGGCCTCACACTGCCCTGGCTGGTGCGCACCCTGCGGGTGCGGGCCAGCTCCGACGCCGCCGACGCGCTGGAGCGCGAGCTGGCGATCCGGATGATCAAGGCGTCCAAGCGCCGGCTGAAGGAGATCCTGGAGGTCGAGGAGCTGCCCGAGGAGGTCAGGGACCAGCTGGCGCGCCGGGCCTATGACATCGGCGCCCGGATCGCGCCGGACATCGTCGACGACGAGCGGCGCGAGCTCTTCGAAAAGCGCATCACCCGGATGAAGAAGGTGCAGCGCATCCAGGCCGAGATGCTCTCGGCGGCCCGGCACGAGGTGCTCGCGGCGCGCAGCGAGCCGGGCGCGGACCCGGAGGTGGTGGACCGGGTGCTGCGGCAACTGGACATGCGGAGCCTGCGGGCCGCGCCGTGACGCGGGGGCGGGGCCTCAGCGCCGCGGCGGCTCCCCGGCCCGGCCCGTCGGCGCCGGCCCGGTGCTGATCCGCGGCAGCGCGTAGGCGTGCTCGGTGCGCAGCCACTCGATGATCCGCTCGCGCACCTCGCAGCGCACCGTCCAGAGGGTGTCCGCGTCCCGGGCGGTGACCAGCGCCCGCACCACGATCGTGGACGCGGTGGTGTTGGTGACCACCAGGCTCCAGGACCGGCCGTCCCAGTCCGGGCACTCCTGGAGGATCTCGTGCAGCCGCTGGCGCATCTTCTCCACCGGCGCGCCGTGGTCGAGGTGGAACAGGACGGTCCCGGTCATCTGGGCGCCGCCGCGCGACCAGTTCTCGAACGGCTTGCCGGTGAAGTACGACACCGGCATGGTGATCCGCCGCTCGTCCCAGGTCCGCACGGTCAGGAACGTCAGGGTGATCTCCTCGACGGTGCCCCACTCGCCGTCCACCACGACCGTGTCCCCGATGCGCACCATGTCGCCGAAGGCGATCTGCAGCCCCGCGAAGAGGTTGCCGAGGGTCGACTGGGCGGCGATACCGGCGACGATGCCCAGCAGCCCGGCCGACGCCAGCATCGAGGTGCCGACCGCCCGCATCTCCGGGAACGTCAGCAGCATGGAGGCGGCCGCGACGACGATCACCACGGCCGTCACCACCCGTTGGATCAGCGTCACCTGGGTCCGCACCCGCCGCACCCGCGCGGCGTCCCGGGCGCTTGCCGCGTAGCGCGAGTAGGACGACTCGACGATCGCCGCCGCGACCCGTATGGCGAGCCAGGCGGTGGCCGCGATCAGCACCAGGGTCAGCGTCTGGCCGGTCCCCGCCCGGTGCTCCTCGACGATCCCGATCCCGCTCTCGTCGTACGAGCCGCGCAGCAGGGCCGCGCACAGCACCACCTGCAGCGGTATCCGGCAGCGGCGCAGCAGCCCCCACAGCGGGGTCTCCGGGTGGGCGGCGTCGACCCGGCGCAGCGCGCGGTCGGTGAGCCAGCCCAGGACGAGCGTGATGACGAGCGAGCCGCCGGCCACGGCGACGGGACGCAGCACGTCCTCCAGCGACACGGTGATCCTCCTCGGTTCGGATGCGCTTGAGTGTGCTGCTACCCGGTACCCACCGCCGTCAATGGCACGATGGGGCCACAACGATCCGACCCAGGGAAGTGATGCAGTGCCGGCCTCCACCGAGCCCGCGGCCAGCGGGCCCTTGACGATTGCCCTGTTCCATTCGGTGTGCGGGCTGCGCCCGGCGGTGCAGGCCGCCGCGGACCGGCTGCGCGCCGCGGGACACGAGGTTGTCGTCCCCGATCTCTTCGACGGCCGGACCGCCGAATCGGTGCCGGACGGCATCCTGATCAAGGAGGAGATCGGCAAGGAGGAGCTGCTCAAGCGCGCCATCACGGCCGTCGCGCCGTACTCCGACCGCGGCCTGGTCTACGCCGGGTTCTCCTTCGGCGGCTCGGTCGCCCAGACCCTCGCGCTGGGCGACGAGAAGACCCGCGGGCTGTTGCTGCTGCACGGCACCTCCGACATCGCCGAGGGCGCCGTGGCCGACGATCTGCCGGTGCAGCTGCATGTCGCCGACCCGGACCCCTACGAGCCGCACGACTGGCTGAACGCCTGGTATCTGCAGATGCGCCGGGCCGGTGCGGACGTGGAGGTCTTCCGCTACGCCGGCGCCGGCCACCTGTTCACCGACCCCGGTCTGACGGACTACGACGCCGAGGCGGCCGAGAGCACCTGGAAGGTGGCGCTGGGCTTCCTGGACAGCCTGTGAGCGGCGGTCCGTAGCGGCGCGGCGGGCAGGACCGGGGTGCCGCGGAGGGCCCTAGAGCCTGTCCGATGGGTCATGGCCGGGTCCGCGGCGCCTGGCACGGCACCTCGCGGCGTTGCCGGAGCGTCCCGATAGCTCCGCTATCGAGACGCTCCGGCGCCTTGCGATGCACCGCACCAGGCGCCGCGGCCTTTCCGACCCTGACCCATCGGACAGGCCCTAGGCGACCGGCCCGTCGGCCCGCTCGATCTGCTGGCTGCCCGTCCGCGTGCGGTACGAGCGCAGATGCGTGCTGGTGGCGTGCGGGTCGGTCTTGTCGGAGATGCCGAAGTAGTCCATCTGCGTGCGCTCGGCGCTGACGTCCAGGACCCCGTAGCCGTGCGAGTCCATGTCCAGCCACTTCACATGCCGGTTGGCGGCCCTGATGGCGGCGACGCCGGCCAGCGAGACGGTGTGCGGGGCGACATGCAGGAAGTCGTCGACGTTGTCGGAGGTGACGGAGGTGACCACGAACTCCGTCGCCACCGGCCGGGTGGCGGGGTAGGTCGCCGCCTTCAGCGGCACCTCGTTGGCCCAGGCCATGTGGATGTCGCCGGTCAGGAACACGGTGTTGTCGATACCGCGGTCGCTGAGGTGGCCCAGCAGCTCGTGCCGGTCGTCGGTGTAGCCGTCCCACTGGTCGGTGTTGACCGCCAGGCCCTCCTTGGGTATGCCGAGGATCTCGGCGAGCGGGCCGAGCAGATGGGCCGGTAGGGAGCCGAAGGCGACCTGCGAGACCATGACCGAGGTGCCGACCAGCCGCCAGGCGGTGTCCGAGCGCTCCAGGCCGGCCTTGAGCCAGTCCAGTTGGGCCCGCCCGGTGATCGTCCGGCTCGGGTCGTCGACCGCGCCGCTGCCCGGCTTGGCCTGCTCGTCGCGGAACGACCGCAGGTCCAGCAGGTGCAGGTCGGCGAGGGTGCCGAAGCGCAGCCGGCGGTAGGTGGTGCCGGCCGTCGAGGGGCGCACCGGCATCCACTCGAAGTACGCCTGCTTCGCGGCGGACATCCGCGCCGACCAGGAGCCCTCGCTGTCCGGCGAGTGGTTCACCGCGCCGCCCCGCCAGGCGTTGTCGGCGAACTCGTGGTCGTCCCAGATGGCGATGACCGGGTGGGCGGCGTGCATGGCCAGCGCGTCCGGGTCGGTCTTGTGGGCGCCGTGCCGGATGCGGTAGTCGGCGAGCGTGAGCAGCTCGTGCGCGGGGGAGTGCGGGCGGACGACGTACTTGAAGTCCGGGTACTCGCCGGACTTGTACTCGTAGAGGTAGTCGCCGAGGTGCAGCACCGCGTCCAGCTCGGTGCGGGCCGCCAGATGCCGGTACGGGGAGAAGTAGCCGGACTCCCAGTTGGCGCAGGAGACCACGCCGAAGCGGACGTTGCCGGCCGCGGCGTCGTGCGCGGGGGCGGTGCGGGTACGGCCGACGGGGGAGTGCTGCCCCTCGACGGTGAAGCGGTAGTAGTAGTGGGTGGCCGGGCGCAGACCGCGGACGTCCGCCTTGACGGTGTGGTCGGTGGCCGCCGAGGTCTTCACCGAGCCCCGTGCGACGACGGTGGCGAAGTCCCTGTCGGCGGCCACCTGCCAGCTCACGTCGGTGGCCGGTCCGCGGCCGGAGCCCGGGGTGGCCGACGGCGTCGGGGTGACCCGGGTCCACAGCAGCACGCCGTCCGGGAGCGGGTCACCGGAGGCGACGCCGTGCTGGAAGAACCGGGCCTGGTCCAGGGCCTGCTGGGCGGACGCGGGGGCGGCGCCGGCGAACGGCAGAAGGGCGGCGGTGGCGGCTACGGCCGTAACGGCAGTGCGGCGCGAGATCTGGTCATGATCGGTCACGGCCGATCACCTTACTGGCCGGTAATCGACAACGGGAGGGCGATGACCGGGAATACCGAGAATTCGCCCACCCGTTGTCCGTAAGCCGCTCAACGGGTGCCCGAGGGGTCCTTTTCGCCCTCGCGAATACCCTTTCCGCCGTCCTTGCCGTCCTTGCCGCCGTCCGCCCCCTTCGCCGGGCCGAACTCCTTGTCGATCATCTTCTTGAAGTTGGCCCGGGCCAGCTGGTTGTACTGCGCCTGCGTCATCCGGCGCTGCGGGATCTGGTCCATCACCAGCTTCTTGTCGCCGTGCATGAAGGTCGGCGTGCCCCGGACCCCCTTGCGGCCGAACAGCGCGGTCATGTCCATCGCCCAGCGGTCGTAGGTGCCCTTCTCGACCGCCGCCTTGAACGCCTTGTTGTGCTTCAGCTCCGGCACCTCGCCGGCGGCCTTGAGCAGCTCGGAGTCCTTGGCGTAGAGGTCCTCGCGCTCGTCGGGGTGGTACGTGGTCGAGTACAGCGCCGTCTTGAACTTCAAGAAGGCCTCGGGGCTGACGTCCAGCGCCGCACCCAGCGCGCTCAGCGCGTTCTTCGAGCCCTCGCCGCCCGCGTTGTCGTCGATGAAGGTGTACATCGTGAAGCGGACCCGGTACCGGCCGTCCTCGATGTCCTTGAGCAGCGCCGGACCGCTGCTCTGCTCGAAGGACGCACACGCCGGGCAGCGGACGTCCTCGAAGACCTCAAGGGTCTCCTTGGCCTTCGGGTCGCCGATCAGGATCTCGGTGTGGTCCTTGCCCTGGGTGTGCGCCGGCGCGACGGGCCTGGCCTCCTTGGCGGCCTCCCAGCCGGTCGGCTCGTTGGCCTTCATCACGGCGAAGCCGATACCGCCGGCCACGGCCAGGATGCCGACGACCGAGCCCGCCACGACGAGTTGGCGGCGCAGCCGCTCCTGCTTCTTCTGGCGCTCGCGCTCGGCACGGATGCGTTCGCGGGCCGCCTGCTTGCTGGCCTGGCTGTTGCGGTTGCTCATGGGGGGTCCCCTCACGGGTGTTCGACGCTTACGGACTGGTCAGACGGCGAACGGACGGGGCGGGCCGCGGCGCTGTACGCAGTGCACGAGGAGGGGGAGCGGACGGGCCGGCGGCAACGGGCGCAGCGGGCGGATCCGCCGGCGGGGCCGGGCGGTCGCGGCGCCGGCCATCGCGGCGGCGGTCCGCAGCGGGCGGAAGGCGGCGGTCGCGGCCGCGCGCAGCAGGGCGTCCAGGGCGGCGTCGCCGCGGTGCAGCCAGCCGGCGGCCAGCAGGCCGACCGCGAGGTGGGCCGCGAGCAGCAGCCAGGGCCCGGACGGCGGCAGCGGGGCGGACGGATGTGCCGCGAGGCGTGCCAGCGGGGTGCCCCACTCGCCGCCCGCGCACAGCAGATGGAGGCCGATCGCGCGCAGCGGTCCGGCCAGGGGGCCGCCGGCCGGTCCGTAACAGGCGTGCTGACCGGTGGTGAAGATGGTGTCCGCGGCCAGCTCCAGCGGCACCAGCAGCGCCGCCACCGGCCGGTATCCGCGCTCGCGGCCGGTCAGCGCATACGCGGCGGCGAAGACGCCGGCGCAGACCCAGGCGACCGTGGCGGGCGGCAACGGGGCACGGGAGAACAGCACATGGGAGGCCGCGGACAGCGTGACGCACAGCGCGGTGAACAGCGCCGCCCGCACCGCCCTGAGTTCACCGCCCGGCGCGCCCGCGGGCCGGCCGCCCGGGCGCACCGCCCTCGCCTGCATGGGCGGGAGTCTGCCATGTCCACGGCAGGGGCCCGGGTCAAGATTTGGCATCGGCCGACGCGCTCACCGCGCGCCGGCCGAGCGGTCAGGGTCGCGCCCCGGTCACTTCTTCAGGGCCTTGTCGACCATGGAGTTGAAGGCGGCGGCGCTCGACGGGGCCGCCTTGCCCTGCGGGGTGTCCGTGCCGATCACCGTGTCGTTGACCTTCACGGTCGGGGTGCTGCTGACGTCCTTGTGCGAGTTGAACTCGGTGGACACCTCCAGCGCCCAGCGGTCGTACGTGCCGGCCTTGACGGCCTTCTGGAAGGCGGCGTTGCCCTTGAGCGCGGGGACGGTGTCCGCGACCTTGATCAGGTAGCTGTCGTCGGCGAACTTGTCCGGACCGGTCTCCTCAGGGTGGAACTCCTTGGAGTACAGCGCGTACTTGTACTTCAAGAAGGCCTCCGGGCTGACGTTCAGGGCGGCGCCCAGCGCGGACAGCGCGTTCTTGGAGCCGGTGCCCTTGAGGTTGCCGTCGAGGAACGTGCCCAGGTGGTAGGCCGCCTTGTACTTGCCGGCCTTGATGTCCTTCTCGACGGTCTCGCCGACGTTCTGCTCGAAGCTGGCGCAGCCCGGGCAGCGCGGGTCCTCGAAGAGGCTGAGGGTGTTCTTGGCGTCCGCCTTGCCGACGACGATCGTGGTGCCCTCGGCGCCGCTGGTGTGGGCGGGCTTGACCAGCTTGGCCTTCGCCGCCTTCGTCCACACCGTGCTGTCGCCCGCGGTCTTCTCGGCCGCGGAGTCGCCGCCGCCCGAGTTGGCGACCGCCACGCCGATACCGCCGGCGATCGCCAGCACGCCGACGATCGCACCGCCGACGGTCAGCTGCCGGCGGACCCGCTCCTTCTTGGCCTGCCGCTCGCGCTCGGCGCGCAGCCGCTCACGGGCTGCCTGCTTGTTGGCCTGGCTGTTGCGGTTGCTCATGACTGTTCCTGCTCCGTGGAATCCGTGGGTGGGGTGCCTGCCGTCGAAGGCGTACGCACGCGAGGTACGGGCGTACGCGTGCTGCGCGGGCCGGGTACGTGGACCGGGCGGTCACGCAGCGAGCGCGCAGGGCGGCCCACGGCGCACGACGCAGTGCACCAGCAGGGGGGCGCTCCGGGCCGGGCGGCCGGCCCGGACGGGCACGGGCGCGGGGCGGCGCGGGGCGGCCGCGGCGCCGATGACCGCGACGGCGATCAGCAGCGGGCGGAAGGCGAAGCCGGCCACCGCGCCCAGCACCTGGGCCAGCGCCGCCTCGCCGCGGCGCAGCCAGCCGGCCGCCAGCAGCCCTATCGCCAGGTGCGCGGCGAGCAGCAGCAGCCCGGTCGTGGCGGGCGCGGCACCGTTCTCGGACAGCCGCGTCAGGGGGCCGCCGACCTGGCCGCCGCAGAGCAGATCCACGCCCAGCGAGTGCAGCGGGCCGGCCACCGGGCCGCCCGTCCCGCCGTAGCAGGTGTGCTGGCCGATGCTGAAGACCAGGTCGGCGGCGAGCTCGAGGGGGACCAGCAGGGCCGCGATCCGTCCGTAGCCGCGCTCCCGGCCGGCCAGCGCGTAGGCGAGCGCGAAGACGGCGGCGGAGAGCGCCGCGACGGTGGTCAGCGGCAGCGGCATGCGCGACAGCAGCACATGGGACCCCGCGGACAGCGTCACGCACAGCGCCGTGAAGAGCGCCGCGCGCAGTGCCCGCAGGTGTGCCGCCGAGATGTCCATTGCCGCCGAGTGTGCCATGGGCCGGGATAAGTGGCGCCTAAGGGTGATCAAAGTCGCATATACCGGGAAAACCGGTGCGTACGAGACTCATGGGAACAGCCCCTCGGGCGGCCGGTCCCTACAGGCCGGGGATCCGGCCGTTGCGGAAGAGGTCGACGAAGATCTGGTGGTCGGCGCGGGCCCGGGCTCCGTAGGAGTGCGCGAAGTCCACCAGCAGCCCCGCGAAGCCGTCCTCGTCGGCCGCCAGGGCCGCGTCGATGGCCCGCTCTGTCGAGAACGGCACCAGGGAGTGGCCGCTCTCGTCGTCCGCCGCGGCGTGCATCGTGGCCGTCGCCCGGCCCAGGTCGGCGACGACCGCCGCGATCTCCTCCGGGTCGTCGATGTCCGACCAGTCCAGATCGACCGCGTACGGCGAGATCTCGGCGACCAGCTGGCCGGCGCCGTCCAGCTCGGTCCAGCCCAGCCACGGGTCGGCGTGGTCCTGCAGGGCCCGCTGCGAGATGACCGTGCGGTGGCCCTCGTGCTGGAAGTAGGAGCGGACCGCGGGGTCGGTGACGTGCCGGGAGACGGCCGGGGTCTGGGCCTGCTTCATGTAGATCACCACATCGTTCTCCAGGGCGTCGCTGTTGCCCTCGAGCAGGATGTTGTACGACGGCAGGCCGGCCGAGCCGATGCCGATGCCGCGCCGGCCCACCACGTCCTTGACCCGGTAGGAGTCCGGACGGGCCAGGCTCGACTCCGGCAGCGTCTCCAGATAGCCGTCGAAGGCGGCGAGGACCTTGTAGCGGGTCGCCGCGTCCAGCTCGACGCTGCCGCCGCCCGCCGCGAAGCGCCGTTCGAAGTCGCGGATCTCGGTCATCGAGTCCAGCAGCGCGAACCGGGTCAGCGCGCGGGCGTCGCGCAGCGCGTCCAGCAGCGGGCCGTCGGCGGTGTCCAGCGTGAAGGGCGGCACCGCGTCCTTGTCGGCCCTCTTGGCCCCGGAGGCCAGCGCGTGGATGCGCTCGCGGTAGGCGGCGGCGTAGGTGCGCACCAGGTCGGTGATCTGCTCGTCGCTGAGCGCCTTGGCGTAGCCGATCAGCGCGACCGAGGCGGCGAACCGCTTGAGGTCCCAGGTGAAGGGGCCGACGTAGGCCTCGTCGAAGTCGTTGACGTTGAAGATCAGCCGGCCGGTGGCGTCCATATAGGTGCCGAAGTTCTCGGCGTGCAGATCGCCGTGGATCCACACCCGGCCGGTCCGCTCGTCCAGATAGGGGCCGCTGTCCTTGCCGCCGTCCTGGGCGGCCTGCGCCTCCAGGTCCCGGTAGAACAGGCACGCAGTGCCCCGGTAGAAGGCGAACGCGGAGGCGGCCATCTTCCGGAATTTCACGCGGAAGGCCGCGGGGTCGGCGGCGAGCAGCTCTCCGAAGGCGGTGTCGAAGACGGCGAGGATCTCCTCGCCGCGCTGCGCGGCGTCCTGCGCCGGGGCGTGCTGGGACGGCATCGCTGGGTGCCTCCTGAGGTGCGGAGTGGTACGAGAGTCATGGCGGACCCGCGTCACGGAGGGTGGCGCGGATCTGTCACGGACAACGGGCGGGAAGGTGTTCGAGTGCCCGCCGACAACGGGTGAGGGTACGCCTGGGGCGACCGCGATTGTCGGTGGGGAGTCGTAGACTTCGAGACCGTCGAATCCTCCCTCAGCTGATGCCGGGAGGTGCCCCCGTCCTCAACCGTTTCCCGGAGGTCCTCCGCCGTGGCAGCCCCGTCCAGGCCCCCGTTCACACACCTGCACGTCCACACCCAGTACTCGCTGCTGGACGGCGCGGCGCGGCTGTCGGACATGTTCAAGGCGGCCAACGAGATGGGCATGACGCACATCGCGATGTCCGACCACGGCAACCTCCACGGCGCGTACGACTTCTTCCACTCGGCGCAGAAGGCCGGGGTGACGCCGATCATCGGCATCGAGGCGTATGTCGCCCCCGAGTCGCGGCGCAACAAGCGCAAGATCCAGTGGGGCCAGCCGCACCAGAAGCGCGACGACGTCTCGGGTTCGGGTGGTTACACCCACAAGACGATCTGGGCGGCGAACAAGACCGGTCTGCACAACCTCTTCCGGCTCTCCTCGGACGCGTATGCGGAGGGCTGGCTGCAGAAGTGGCCGCGGATGGACAAGGAGACCATCGCCCAGTGGTCCGAGGGCCTGATCGCCTCCACCGGCTGCCCGTCGGGAGAGCTGCAGACCCGGCTGCGGCTGGGGCAGTACGACGAGGCCCGCAAGGCCGCGGGCGAGTATCAGGACATCTTCGGCAAGGACCGGTACTTCCTTGAGCTGATGGACCACGGCATCGAGATCGAGCGCCGGGTCCGCGACGACCTGTTGAAGATCGGCAAGGAGCTCGGCATCCCGCCGCTGGTCACCAACGACTCGCACTACACCTACGCCCATGAGTCCACGGCGCACGACGCGCTGCTGTGCATCCAGACCGGCAAGAACCTCTCCGACCCGGACCGCTTCCGCTTCGACGGCACGGGCTACTACCTGAAGTCCACGGAGGAGATGTACGCCATCGACTCCTCGGACGCCTGGCAGGAGGGCTGCCGCAACACGCTGCTGGTGGCCGAGCAGGTCGACACCACCGGCATGTTCGAGAAGCGCGACCTCATGCCGAAGTTCGAGATCCCGGACGGCTTTACCGAGGTCACCTGGTTCCAGGAGGAGGTCCGGGCCGGCATGGAGCGCCGCTATCCGGGCGGCGTCCCCGAGGACCGGCAGAAGCAGGCCGAGTACGAGATGGACATCATCATCCAGATGGGGTTCCCGGGGTACTTCCTGGTCGTCGCCGACTTCATCATGTGGGCCAAGAACAACGGCATCGCCGTGGGACCGGGCCGTGGCTCCGCGGCCGGCTCGATCGTCGCGTACGCCATGGGCATCACCGACCTCGACCCGATCACGCACGGCCTGATCTTCGAGCGGTTCCTCAACCCCGAGCGCGTCTCCATGCCCGACGTCGACATCGACTTCGACGAGCGCAGGCGCGTCGAAGTGATCAGGTACGTGACCGAGAAGTACGGCGCCGACAAGGTGGCCATGATCGGCACCTACGGCAAGATCAAGGCCAAGAACGCGATCAAGGACTCCGCGCGCGTGCTCGGCTACCCGTACGCGATGGGCGACCGCCTCACCAAGGCGATGCCCGCCGACGTCCTCGGCAAGGGCATCGACCTCTCCGGCATCACCGACCCCAAGCACCCGCGCTACAGCGAGGCGGGCGAGATCCGGGGGATGTACGAGAACGAGCCGGACGTCAAGAAGGTCATCGACACCGCCAAGGGCGTCGAGGGCCTGGTCCGGCAGATGGGCGTGCACGCCGCCGGCGTCATCATGTCCAGCGAGCCGATCGTCGACCACGCCCCGCTGTGGACCCGGCACACCGACGGCGTCACGATCACGCAGTGGGACTACCCGCAGTGCGAGTCGCTCGGCCTGCTGAAGATGGACTTCCTGGGCCTGCGCAACCTGACGATCATGGACGACGCCGTCAAGATGGTGAAGTCCAACAAGGGCATCGACCTGGAGATGCTCTCGCTCCCGCTGGACGACCCCAAGACCTTCGAACTGCTCTGCCGCGGTGACACCCTCGGCGTCTTCCAGTTCGACGGCGGCCCCATGCGCTCGCTCCTGCGCCAGATGCAGCCCGACAACTTCGAGGACATTTCCGCCGTCTCGGCCCTGTACCGGCCGGGCCCGATGGGCATGAACTCGCACACGAACTACGCGGAGCGCAAGAACGGCCGCCAGGAGATCACGCCGATCCATCCGGAGCTCGAAGAGCCCCTGAAGGAGACGCTGGGCCTCACCTACGGCCTCATCGTGTACCAGGAGCAGGTGCAGAAGGCCGCCCAGATCATCGCCGGGTACTCGCTCGGCGAGGCCGACATCCTGCGCCGCGTGATGGGCAAGAAGAAGCCCGAGGAACTGGCGAAGAACTTCGTCCTGTTCCAGGAGGGCGCGAAGAAGAACGGCTTCTCCGACGCGGCGATCCAGGCCCTGTGGGACGTCCTGGTCCCGTTCGCCGGCTACGCGTTCAACAAGGCGCACTCCTCCGCGTACGGCCTGGTCACCTACTGGACCGCGTACCTGAAGGCGAACTATCCGGCCGAGTACATGGCCGCGCTGCTCACCTCGGTCAAGGACGACAAGGACAAGTCGGCCGTCTATCTGAACGAGTGCCGGCGCATGAAGATCAAGGTGCTGCCGCCGGATGTGAACGAGTCGGTGCACAACTTCGCCGCCCAGGGCGACGACGTGATCCTCTTCGGCCTGGAGGCGGTCCGCAACGTCGGGTCGAACGTGGTCGAGTCGATCGTCCGGGCCCGCAAGACGAAGGGGAAGTTCTCCTCCTTCCCCGACTACCTCGACAAGGTCGACGCGGTGGTCTGCAACAAGCGCACCACCGAATCGCTGATCAAGGCCGGCGCGTTCGACGAGATGGGCCACACCCGCAAGGGCCTGATGGCGCACTACGAATCGATGATCGACAACGTCGTCCAGGTCAAGCGCAAGGAGGCCGAGGGGCAGTTCGACCTCTTCGGCGGCATGGGCGACTCCACCGACGGCTCTTCCGACGGTCCCGGCTTCGGCCTGGACGTGGAGTTCTCGGACGTGGAGTGGGACAAGACCTACCTCCTCGCCCAGGAGCGCGAGATGCTCGGTCTCTACGTCTCCGACCACCCGCTCTTCGGCCTGGAGCACGTGCTGTCCGACAAGGCCGACGCCGCCATCGCCCAGCTCACCGGCGGCGACTACTCCGACGGCTCCATCGTCACCATCGGCGGCATCATCTCCGGCCTGCAGCGCAAGATGACCAAGCAGGGCAACGCCTGGGCGATCGCCACCGTCGAGGACCTGGCCGGCTCCATCGACTGCATGTTCTTCCCCGCGACCTACCAGCTGGTGTCCACCCAACTCGTCGAGGACACCGTGGTGTTCGTCAAGGGACGGCTCGACAAACGCGAGGACATCCCGCGGCTGGTCGCCATGGAGATGATGGTCCCCGACCTGTCGGAGGCGGGCACCAACGCCCCCGTGACGATCACCATCCCTACGGTCAAGGTGACCCCGCCGATGGTCGAGAAGCTCGGCGAGGTGCTCAGCAGTCACCGCGGCTCCACGGAGGTGCGGATCAAGCTGCAAGGGGCGCGCAAGACCACGGTGCTGCGACTGGACCGGCACCGCGTCACGCCGGACCCGTCGCTCTTCGGTGACCTCAAGGTCCTGCTCGGTCCGTCCTGCCTGGCGGGCTGACCCCGCGGCGGGCCGAGCCTCCGCGCTGCCCCGAGGGGCGCGTCCGCAGTGGACGCGCCCCTCAACTCATCTGCGGCATAGGTCAGTTGTGGCCGAAGCGCCGCTCGCGGTTCTTGCGGGCCAGGTCTCCGGGCGTGGCCGAGGTGGACTTCGACTGGGCCTCCATGGCCGACTGCTGGGCTTGCTGCTGGCCGCGCTCGGCCGCGGATGCCGACTTCTGCTGCTGACCGCGGTTCTGCTTCTTGTCCTTGGCCATGACCATTGCCTCCTGAGGGGGAATCTGGGATCGGGGCCGGGACCAGACTTACATGCCGGACAGAAGCCTGCATTTCGGGCAATTACCCTGTGTAAAAGACGCGATCACGCGCTGTACCCAAGATCCCCGCCGAATCCGCCACGCCGATGATCGAGTTCGGGCTGATAACCCCCGTACGGTCGGGCAGACTCGAGGGAAAGCCGAAGGAAGACTCGTGCCACGTGCCGAGCCGGGGGGCGACCGGACTTTCAGCACCTCAGGGAAGAGGGTGGAACGTGGATCGCTGCGTCGTGCTGGTGGACGCCGGGTATTTGCTCGGCGCCGCCGCGAGTCTGCTCGCCGGAGAGCCCGTCCGTTCACGGATCACCGTCGATCACGCCGCCCTCATCCAGGGCCTGCGCCAGCGCGCCGAGGCGGACACCGAGCGCCCGCTGCTGCGGATCTACTGGTTCGACGGCGCCCCCGACCGGGTCCCGCAACCCGAGCACCGCAGGCTGCGCGTGATGTCCCGGGTCACCGTCCGGCTGGGCGCCCTGACCCGCAGCGACGGCCGCTGGGCGCAGAAGGGCGTGGACGCCGCCATGCACGCCGAGCTGACCGAGCTGGCCCGCAACCGCGCCTGCTCCGACATCGTCCTGGTCACCGGCGACGGCGATCTGCTGCCCGGCCTGATGTCGGCGAAGGAGCACGGGGTCGCCGTCCACCTGTGGGCCGTCCAGGCCGCCGACGGCGACTACAACCAGTCCGAGGACCTGGTCGCCGAGGCCGACGAGCGGCGGGTGCTGGACCGCACCTGGATCACCCGCGCCGTGCGCGCCAAGGAACTCGGCGGGCCCTCCGGACCGCCGCCCGTCCCCCGCCCCGAGATCGCCGCGATCCTCTCCGCGCCGCTGCCCGAGTCCGCGGTCGCGGCCGCCGCGGCCGCCGCGTGCCCGGAGACCGCCGACCGCACGCACGAGCACAACGGGGCCAACGGGGCGGCGCGGCCCGCGCCCGGCACCGACGCCGCCCCGCAGGCCGACGACGAGCCGGACACCGCCGCCGGGCGGGGCGGCGTCCCCACCCCCAAGGACCTGGCCGGGCTCGGCCGGGACCGCGCCGCCGGCCAGCAGTCCCCGCCCGCCGCCGGCGCCACCCTGCGCTGGTCGTCCGACAAGGGCTGGGTCGAGCGCGGCGGCCCGGTCGGCGAACCCTCCGAGACCGCCGGCCTGCCCACCCTCGCCCAGCTCACCAGCGCCGAGCAGCGCTGGGCCGACCGCGAGGAGGACATCACCGCCGTCAGCGGCGACCCCTTCGAGGTCGGCCAGGTCTTCGCCCGCCGCTGGACCGACCGGCTCTCCGACACGGCGCATCTGCAGCAGCTGTCGACGGAGTACCCCCGCATCCCGCACCGCATCGACGGCGAACTGCTGCGCTACGCCGCCCGGTTCGGGCTGCTCGCCCACAAGGACGACCAGATCGACGAGCACGACCGCTACGCCATCCGGGCCGGATTCTGGCGCGAGGTCGATCTGCGCACCGCCGCCGAGCACGCCCCGGCCGGTGACTGACCGCCCCCGCCCGCCGCTTCCCGGCTCGCCCCCGGAGCCCCGCGGGCCGGTGGCGGGCCGGGGACGCGTACCCTCGTAGCTCGTGAGGACGGGCGCAAAACAGGCGGAGCGCGGCGGGCCGGTGTGCGCCGTGCGGGACCTGGTCAAGACGTACCCCGCGGTGCGTGGGCGCCGCGGGGCGGCACAGGCGCCCGCCGTACGGGCCAACGACGGCATCACCCTGGACGTACGCCGCGGCGAGATCTTCGGGCTGCTGGGCCCCAACGGCGCCGGCAAGTCCACCCTGGTCCGCCAGCTGACCGGACTGCTGCGCCCGGACTCCGGCAGCATCGCCGTACTGGGCCACGACCTGGTGCGCCACCCGGAGCGGGCCGCCCGGCTGCTCGGCTACCTGGGGCAGGAGTCCACCGCCCTGGACGAGATGACGGTCGCCCTCGCCGTGGAGACCACCGGCCGGCTGCGCGGCCTCGGGGCGCGCGAGGCGCGCGCCGAGCGGGACGCGGTGACCGACGAGCTGGGCCTGGCGGACATCGCCGGCCGGGCGCTGAAGAAGCTCTCCGGCGGTCAGCGCCGGCTGGCCTGCGTCGCCACCGCGCTGATCGGTGAGCGGCCGCTACTGGTGCTGGACGAGCCGACCACCGGCATGGACCCGGTGGCGCGGCGCGCCGTATGGGCCGCGGTCGACCGGCGCCGGGCCGAGCGGGGCGTCACGGTGGTGCTGGTGACCCACAACGTCCTGGAGGCCGAGAGCGTGCTCGACCGGGTCGCGGTGATCGACCGGGGCCGGGTGATCGCCTGCGACACGCCCGGCGGACTGAAGGACATGGTCAGCGACGAGGTACGGCTGGAGCTGGTCTGGCGCGACCGCCCGCCGCTGGACGTCCCCGAGGTCGCCGCCCTCGAAGCCGGCGCCCGGGTCTCCGGCCGCCGCTGGACCCTCCGCCTTCCCGCCGACCGGGCCCGCTCCGCGGTGGCCGCGGTCACCGCCGGTCCCGCCTTCGCGGCCCTCGACGACTTCACCCTCGCCACGCCGAGCCTGGAGGACGTGTATCTGGCGCTGGGCGGGCGCGGCGAGGGGCTGGTCAAGGCGTGAGCGGGTGGCGTGAGACGCGGGGGCGCTGCGGACGTATCAAGTGCTGCGAGGGCAGCGAGGAAGGCCGGGTGGCAGCGTGAGTGTGGTTCCCGCGCAGGCGGTGGCCGGGGCGGTAGCGGGCGGTGGGGCGTGGTCCGAGGACGGGGCCGCCCCGCTGGCCCCGCGCGCCCGCCTGCTGCCCGCGCTCGGCGCCGTCTACCGCGCCCAGCTCTCCCGGGCCCGGGTCGCACGGATTCCGCTGCTGTTCGTCGCGACCTTCCAGTCCATCGGGATCATGGTCCTGCTGCGCGGGGTGGTCGACGACGGCGAGGCGGCGCGGTCGGTGGTCTCCGGCTCCAGCGTGCTGGTCGTCGCCTTCGTGGCGCTCAACCTGCTCGCCCAGTACTTCGGCCAGCTACGGGCCGGCGGCGGGCTCGACCACTACGCGACGCTGCCGGTCCCGCCCGCCGCCGTGGTGCTCGGCGCGGCCGGCGCCTATGCCTCCTTCACCGTCCCGGGGACGATCGTCACCGCCGTCACCGGCTGTGTGCTCTTCCAGCTGCCGATGGCCAACCTCTGGGTGCTGGCCGCCGTTCTCCCGCTCGCCGGAGCCGCGCTGGCCGGCCTCGGCGCGGCCCTCGGCCTGCTCGCCCCGCGCCCCGAACTCGCCACGCTCTGCGGCCAGTTGGGCATGTCTGCGGCGCTGCTGCTGGGGGTGCTGCCGGCCGAGCGGATGCCCGAGGCGATCGGCTGGGCCCGCGATCTGCTGCCCTCGACCTACGGTGTGGAGGCGCTGGCCCGCAGCTTCGACGCGCACCCCGACTGGGTGGCGGTCGCCGCCGACCTGGGCGTCTGCGCGGCCGTCGGCGTGCTCTCGCTGGCTATCGCGACCTGGGCGTACCGCAGGGCGGCGGCCCGATGACCGGTGCCGGCGCCCCGAACGGGCGTCCTGCTGCCGGGCCCTACGGCCCCACCTGGCACGATGACGGGGTGACCGCACCGCTGACGCCATCCGACAACCAACCGCCCGAAGAGCCGCAGTACCCCCGGGCCGCGCCCGCGGCCCCGGCCGGCCATGACGGCCCGGTCAACCCCGAGCTGCCGCGCGAGCTGCGCGAGGGCGCGGTGATCGCGATCCTGGTCGCGGTGAGCGGCGTGCTGCTCGGCGTGCTGTGGAACTGGCTCGCGCCGCACGTCCCGCTGATCGCGGACGCCCGCAACGTCTATCTGAAGAACACCGAGGGCGAGGAGGCGATCGGCGCGGACGGCACCTTCGTGCTGCTCTCGCTCGGCTTCGGTGTGCTCACCGCGGCCGTGGTCTTCCTCTTCCGCCGGCGCGGCGGCATCCCGCTGGTCGTGGCGCTGGTCCTGGGCGGGCTGCTGGGCGCGGCGGTGGGCTGGGTGACCGGCATGTGGCTGGGCCCCACCCCGGACGTGGTCGCGCACGCCAAGCAGGTCGGTCCCGGTGTGGCCTTCGAGGGCCCGCTGCGGCTGCAGTCGAAGGGCGCGCTGCTGGCCTGGCCGCTCGCCGCCATGCTGACGCAGCTGGCGCTGACCGGGCTCTTCGGTCCCCGCGACCCGGAGCCGCCGGCGCCGGACTGGTCCGAAAGCCACGACTTCCACGGGCCGCACGATCACCAGGCACCGGACGACCGGCAGGCACCGCACGGCCACCACGGGCAGCAGCCGCCGACCGCGACCTGACCGGCGCGCGGCGGTACCAGCGGCGGCCGGGCCCACCGGCCGCCCCGCAGGTCCTCAGCCGCGCGCGATCGGTGCCACCCGGGCCCCGGTCAGCGCCACCAGGTCCGCCGGCGCCAGCTCGACCTCCAGCCCCCGGCGCCCCGCCGAGACGCACACCGTCGGGCGGCCCTCGGCCGAGGCGTCCACGACCGTGCGCAGCCGCTTGCGCTGCCCCAGCGGCGAGATCCCCCCGAGGACATAGCCCGTGCTGCGCTCGGCCGCCGCAGGATCGGCCATCGTGGCCCGTTTGCCGCCCACCGCGGCCGCCAGCGCCTTGAGGTCCAAGGACCCCGACACCGGCACCACGGCGACCGTCAGGGTGCCGTCGACATCGACCAGCAGCGTCTTGAACACCTGGTCGGCGGGGACGCCGAGGGCCTCGGCGGCCTCCTCGCCGTACGAGGCAGCGGCCGGATCGTGCTCGTAGGCGTGCACCGTGAACGGGACGCCGGACGCGGTGAGCGCCACCGTCGCGGGCGTCCCACCGGATTTCCTGGACTTCTTCGCCAACGTCTTCAGGCCTCGCGTCAGTTCGGGCTGGTCGGCTGCCTGGTCAGATCCACGGCCGGCAGCGACGGGAGCTTACCGAGCAGCGCCGACTCCTGACGAAGGAGTTTCAGCTCCTGCCCCAGCCGGGTGGCGGTGTCGGGCGCCTCCAGCAGCAGCTGCTTGGCGGGGACGTCCAGCACGGCCGCCGCCGCGACGAGGTACGACAGCACCGACGGATCGGCCGGCAGGTCCTGCCCGCTCGACAGCGTCCGCTCGTTCGCCCAGGCCAGCCGCTTCTGATACGTCCTGAAGGCCCGTACGACCCCGGAGGCGAGCGCGCCCGCGCCCTCCCCCTGGCTCTCTTCCAGCTCCTCCAGCTCGCCGGTCAGATACGGCCCGGAGGCGTCCACCGACAGCAGCCGGAAGCGGGTGGTGCCGGTGGCCAGGACCTCGTAGCCGGTGTCGTCGGCGGAGGACTTCTCCCGGATGGTCGCCGCGTCCGCGACGCAGCCCACCGAGTGGAACGCCTGCATCGGGTCGTCCCCGAAGCCCGCCGCGGGGCCGCCCTCCGAGGGCAGCGTGGCGTCCGGCATGCCCTGGGCGGTGGGCGCCACCTCCCGGCCGTCCCGGATCGCGATCACCGCGAAGCGGCGGTCGTCCTCGGGCACCGCGCTCAGATCGCGCATCATCGCCCGGTACCGCGCCTCGAACACGTTCAGCGGGAGCACGAGTCCCGGGAACAGCACCGAGTTCAACGGGAAGAGGGGGAGGCGCAGGGAGGTCACAGCCCGTAAGCCTAGACGCTGCGCTTGGCTTGCATTCCACGTGGTGGGGCTGTCGTCTTTCGGCTTTCCCGCCGTGGGGGTTTTCGCCGGTCGCCTGGCGGCGGGCCCCTCCGCTGCGCTTGGCTGGCTTCCCACGTTGTCGGCTGCGGCGCCGTGCTGGTTTCGCGCCGTTGCGCCTGCGGCGGGCGGTTGTTTGTCGGGTGCGGTGACAGCCCTACGGACTCCGTCCTACGGTCTGTCCCCTCCCGTGGGTGGGTGGGAAGACAGGCCGGTGGGGGCACACCTGATCTGTCCACTACCGGCACACGAACGCCGACGTTCAGGCCCACCGGTCTCCTTCCCCCCTCCCACGGGAGGGGGCGGACCGCAGGACGGAGTCCGGAGGGGCGCACCCGCTGCCGGAAACGCCCCGCGCAGCGGCAACCAGCCCGCCGCAGGCGCAACGGCGGGAAAGCCAGACAAGTCGGCCGCAGCAAAGCGCAGCGGAGGCGCCGCAGGCGAAAAAGCGAAACCCCCACGGCGGGAAAGCCGAAAACGTGGGACTAGGCCCGCCGCAGTAGGCGAGACGCCCCGGCCGCCACCGTAGTAGCCAGGACCCAGCCGGCGAGGATCAGTACGGCCGCCGCCCACTGGGCGGTGCCGCCCGGTTTCCAGGCGGCGCCCTGGTTGAGGTCGATCACCGGAAGCAGCAGGTCGAGGGCGTAGAGGTAGGGGTTCCAGGGGGGTGCCTCGCCCGGTTTGAGGGGCGGTGGCGGGGACGTCGAGAAGTAGACCGTGCCGATCGCCCACAGGATGGCCATCCAGACCGCGGCCCGCCCGGGGCGGTAGCCGTAGGCCACCGTCCAGTCCTGCAGAAAGCCCCAGGCCTTCGCCGCCAGCGGCAGCGTCTCGCGGCGCCGCCGCTGCTTGGCCAGCAGCACCTCCCGGGCGTCGGAGTCCTCACCGCTGCGGCGCAGCGAGGTGGCGAGCATCTCGTACGGCTCGGGCGCGTACTCGGGGGTCGCCGCGGCCACCCACTGCAGCCGCTGCGAGAGCGGGAAGTGGCCGCGCGGGATCAGCGTCTCGTAGGCGAAGCCGGCCATCCACAGTCCGCCCAGCCCCGGCCAGCTCGCCGACTTGTCGACGAGGTTGACGACCCGGGCGCCGGAGAGGATGACCCGTCCGCGCTGCGGCCGTTCACCGAGGAAGCGCAGCTCGGGGGTCTGGATGCGGCGCAGCGAGAGTTCCTGGTCGGACTCCATGATGAAGCGGGCGTGCTCGAAGTCCACGGCGTCGCCGAACCGGCCGTCGTCCAGCCGCATCCCGCCCTCGCACTCGAAGCGCTGCATACGGGTGCCCCGCGAGGGGGTGTGCGCGATGCCGTACGGGGGAGTGGCGCTGCTGGAGAAGGGGGAGTTGGCCAGGCCCGCGGCGGTCAGATAGAGGGTGCGCTCGACGGTGAGCTGGGGGGCGTTCAGCGCCCGGCGGCCGAAGGGGTTGCTCAGATGGCTGCCGCGCAGGCTCAGCGAGACGCCGATGGTGGCGCCGCGCAGCGACAGCTCGCCGTAGGACTCCAGCATCTCGGCCTGGAGGTCCTGGGTGACGGTCAGCCCGTCCGCCATGATCGACCGGCCCTGGCGGTCCTTGTGGACGACCGTCTGGTTGAGCATCAGGTCGGTGCCGATGTGCGCGTCGGTGAGGCGGATGCCGGACTGGACGACGCAGCGGGGCAGGTGGAGGTCGCCCTCGGTGTGCAGCCGGGCCGCCTCCAGCCGGGGTATCGCGCAGTTCACCAGCCGCAGCGTGGTGAACCGGCTCTCCGGCAGCACCACCTCGGCCTCGAAGCGGCAGTCCCGCAGCTCCACGAATGGCTCGATCGTGCCGCCCGCAACGTCGAGAGTGTCCGTGATGTACGCCCCGGTGAGCTTGAGCGCCGACACCCGGCCCGGCTGCGCGGGCGGCCCGTCGAGCAGCAGCAGCGCCACGACCCGGGCCCGCACCCGGCGCTCGGGACCCCACAGATGCTGTCCGTGCGGATCGTCGCGCACCGGGTCGCCGATGTGCAGATCGCAGGTGCTGCCGTTGCGGAAGGCCTGCCACATGCTCCATTCCGCCGACGTCAGTCGCAGGTCGGCGGGCGCATCGCCGTCCCTGGGCTCGGTCACTGTGTCCCCCTTGCCATCCCGTGGTGTGTCGCGACCTGTTCGGACGCACTTCGCGCGTGGTCTGCGCGCGGCACCGCACACGTCCCGCAGGTCTCCCCGTGCGCCGCTACGTGGCCCTTGCCCGCCCCGTGACTGCTTGAACACGCGTGGTCAGGGCCAACTCCGGTCAACTTCACGGGGCCGGGTCACCAGGCGTCCGGGCCGTGCGTCGCTGTGTATCACTGAGTGATACGGCGGCTCGGGCCAGGGAGCGGGTCTGAGACACTGGGGAGGTGATCTCCCGAATCGATCTGCGCGGTGACGCCCTCCCCGAGGGTGGCGCCCTGCGCGACCTGCTGCCCCGTGCCGAGTTCGACGTGGAAGCCGCCCTGGAGAAGGTGCGGCCCATCTGCGAGGACGTACGCCATCGCGGCACCGCGGCGCTGATCGAGTACGCGCGGCGGTTCGACGGTGTCGAGATCGAGCGGGTACGGGTTCCCGCCGAGGCCCTCAAGGCCGCCCTGGAGGAGCTGGATCCGGCCGTCCGCGCCGCCCTGGAGGAGTCCATCCGGCGCGCCCGGATCGTCCACCGCGAGCAGCGCCGCAGCGACGTCACCACCAAGGTCGTCCCCGGCGGCACGGTCACCGAGCGCT
Organism: Streptomyces sp. NPDC033270; assembly: GCF_055576575.1. Taxonomy (NCBI): domain Bacteria; kingdom Bacillati; phylum Actinomycetota; class Actinomycetes; order Kitasatosporales; family Streptomycetaceae; genus Streptomyces; species Streptomyces sp. NPDC033270. Next base: position 119,922 of record NZ_JBVIRA010000019.1, on the reverse strand, counting down.
GGGTCCCCGTCGAGCGGGTGGGGCTGTACGTACCGGGCGGCCGCTCGGTCTACCCCTCGTCCGTCGTGATGAACGTGGTCCCCGCGCAGGAGGCCGGCGTCGAGTCCCTGGCCGTGACCTCGCCCCCGCAGGCGGACTTCGGCGGCCTGCCGCACCCGACGATCCTGGCGACCTGCGCACTGCTCGGCGTGGACGAGGTCTACGCCGCCGGCGGCGCCCAGGCCATCGCGATGTTCGCCTACGGCACCGACGAGTGCCCGCCCGCCAACCTCGTCACCGGCCCCGGCAACATCTACGTCGCCGCGGCCAAGCGCCTGCTCAAGGGCCGGATCGGCATCGACTCCGAGGCCGGGCCCACCGAGATCGCGATCCTCGCGGACGACACCGCCGACCCGGCGCACGTCGCCGCCGACCTGATCAGCCAGGCCGAGCACGACCCGATGGCCGCCGCCGTCCTGGTCACCGACTCCGTCGCGCTGGCGGAGAAGACCGAGCAGGAGCTCGCACCGCAGATCGCGGCGACCCGGCACGTCGAGGACCGGATCGCCCCGGCCCTGGCCGGCCGGCAGTCCGCCATCGTCCTGGTCGACGGCATCGACGAGGGCCTGCGGATCGTCGACGCGTACGGCGCCGAGCACCTGGAGGTCCAGACCGCCGACGCCGCCGCCGTGGCGGCCCGGGTCCGCAACGCCGGCGCGATCTTCGTCGGCCCGTACGCCCCGGTCTCGCTCGGCGACTACTGCGCCGGCTCCAACCACGTCCTTCCCACCGGCGGCTGCGCCTGCCACTCCTCGGGGCTCTCCGTGCAGTCCTTCCTGCGCGGCATCCATGTCGTGGACTACACCCGCGACGCACTGGCCGAGGTCGCCCACCACGTGGTGACCCTCGCCGAGGCCGAGGACCTCCCGGCCCACGGCGCGGCGATCAAGGCAAGGTTCGGCTGGAAGGTCCCCCAGAGCAAGTGAGCAGGCACGTGACCCGCATCGACGATCTCCCCATCCGGGACGAGCTGCGCGGCAAGTCCCCCTACGGCGCCCCGCAGCTGGACGTGCCGGTACGCCTGAACACCAACGAGAACCCCTATCCGCTGCCCGAGCCGCTGGTCGCCCGGATCGCCGAGCGGGTGACCGAGGCCGCCCGGCAGCTCAACCGCTACCCCGACCGCGACGCCGTCGAGCTGCGCACCGAACTGGCCCGCTACCTCACCCGCACCGGCGGCCACGAGGTCACCATGGACCAGGTCTGGGCGGCCAACGGATCGAACGAGATCATCCAGCAGCTGCTGCAGACCTTCGGCGGCCCGGGCCGCTCGGCCATCGGCTTCGAGCCCTCGTACTCCATGCACGGCCTGATCTCGCGCGGCACGGGCACGGAGTGGATCTCCGGCCCGCGCCACGACGACTTCACCATCGACGTGGCGGCGGCCCGGCAGACCATCGCCGAGCGCCGGCCCGACGTGGTCTTCATCTGCTCGCCCAACAACCCCACCGGCACCGCCGTCGAGGCGGAGACGGTGCTCGCGCTGTACGAGGCGGCGCAGGCCGCCAAGGCCGACACGGCCGGGGCGCTGGTGGTGATCGACGAGGCCTACGGCGAGTTCAGCCACCGTCCCTCGCTGCTCCCGCTGATCGAGGGCCGGCCGAATCTGGTGGTCTCGCGGACCATGTCCAAGGCGTTCGGGGCGGCCGGCCTGCGGCTGGGGTACCTCGCCGCCGACCGGGCCGTGGTCGACGCCGTCCAACTCGTCCGGCTGCCGTACCACCTCTCGTCGGTCACCCAGGCCACCGCCCTGGCCGCGCTGGAGCACACCGATACGCTCCTGAAGTACGTCGAGCAGCTCAAGGCCGAACGGGACCGCCTGGTCACCGAGCTGCGGACGATCGGCTGCGAGGTCACCGCCTCCGACGCCAACTTCGTGCAGTTCGGCCGATTCGACGGCGAGGGCGGCGCCCACGCCGCCTGGCGGGCGATCCTCGATCAGGGCGTACTGGTCCGTGACAACGGCGTACCGGGCTGGCTGCGGGTCACCGCCGGCACCCCGGCCGAGAACGACGCGTTCCTCGACGCGGTTCGCACGCTGTTCAAAGAACGCAGCTTGAAGGAGAACGAGCGATGACCCGCGTAGGACGCGTGGAGCGCACAACGAAGGAAACGTCCGTGCTCGTCGAGATCGACCTCGACGGCAGGGGGGACGTCGAAGTGGCGACAGGTGTCGGCTTCTACGACCACATGCTCGACCAGCTCGGCCGGCACGGCCTGTTCGACCTCAAGGTCAAGACCGACGGCGATCTGCACATCGACACCCACCACACCATCGAGGACACCGCCCTCGCGCTGGGTGCCGCCTTCAAGCAGGCCCTCGGCGACAAGTCCGGCATCTACCGCTTCGGCAACTGCACCGTCCCGCTGGACGAGTCGCTCGCCCAGGTGACCGTCGACCTCTCCGGCCGCCCGTACCTGGTACACACCGAGCCGGAGAACATGGCGCCGATGATCGGCAGCTACGACACGACGATGACCCGGCACATCTTCGAGTCCTTCGTCGCGCAGGCCCAGATAGCGCTGCACATCCACGTGCCCTACGGCCGCAACGCCCACCACATCGTGGAGTGCCAGTTCAAGGCGCTCGCCCGGGCCCTGCGCTATGCCAGCGAGCGCGACCCGCGCGCCGCGGGCATCATTCCGTCCACCAAGGGAGCGCTGTAGTCCCGTGAACGGACTGTCCACCGTCTTCATCCTCGTCGGCCTGTTCCTCCTCGGCGGCGTCTACTCCTTCTGGAAGCAGCAGCTGCCCAAGAGCCTGATCGTGCTGCTGTCCATCGGCTCGGCGATGTGCCTGGTAGCCGGCGTGCTGCGGCTGGAGGTGTGGAATTGACCGCCGTCGCACCCCGTAAGAAGGTCGTCGTCTTCGACTACGGCTTCGGCAACGTCCGCTCCGCCGAGCGCGCCCTGGCGCACGTCGGCGCCGATGTGGAGATCACCCGGGACTACGACCGGGCGATGAACGCCGAGGGGCTGCTGGTCCCCGGCGTCGGCGCGTTCGCCGCCTGCATGCGCGGACTGCGCGAGGCCCGCGGCGACTGGGTCGTCGGCCGCAGGCTCTCCGGCGGCCGCCCGGTGATGGGCATCTGCGTCGGCATGCAGATCCTCTTCGGCCGGGGCATCGAGCACGGCGTGGAGACCGAGGGCCTGGACGAGTGGCCCGGCACGGTCGGCCCGCTGAAGGCCGACGTCGTCCCGCACATGGGCTGGAACACCGTCGACGCCCCCGAGGGCACGCGGCTCTTCGCCGGTCTGCCCACCGACGCCCGCTACTACTTCGTGCACTCCTACGCGGTGCACGACTGGGAGCTGGAGGTCGGCAACCCGCACATCGCCGCTCCGAAGGTCACCTGGGCCACGCACGGCGAGCCGTTCGTGGCCGCCGTCGAGAACGGCCCGCTGTGGGCCACCCAGTTCCACCCCGAGAAGTCCGGCGACGCCGGCGCCCAGCTCCTGACCAACTGGATCAACACCCTGTGAGCCCCCAGATGCCGAAGCTTGAACTCCTCCCCGCCGTCGACGTCCGCGACGGCCAGGCCGTCCGCCTCGTCCACGGCGAGTCCGGCTCCGAGACCTCCTACGGCGACCCGCTCCAGGCAGCCCTCGCCTGGCAGCGGGCCGGCGCCGAGTGGCTGCACCTCGTCGACCTCGACGCGGCCTTCGGCACCGGCGACAACCGCGCGCAGATCGCCGAGGTCGCCCGCTCCATGGACATCAAGGTCGAGCTGTCCGGCGGCATCCGCGACGACGACTCGCTGGCCGCGGCCCTGGCCACCGGCTGCACCCGCGTCAACATCGGCACCGCGGCCCTGGAGAACCCCGAGTGGGTCGCCAAGATCATCGCCGAGTACGGCGACCGGATCGCGGTCGGCCTGGACGTGCGCGGTACGACGCTGCGCGGCCGCGGCTGGACCCGCGACGGCGGTGACCTCTACGAGACGCTGGCCCGCCTGGACTCCGAGGGCTGTGCCCGCTACGTCGTCACCGACATCAACAAGGACGGCACCCTCCAGGGCCCCAACCTCGACCTGCTGCGCAACGTGTGCGCCGCCACCGACCGCCCGGTCGTCGCCTCCGGCGGCGTGTCCTCCCTCGACGACCTGCGGGCGATCGCCTCGCTGGTCCCCGAGGGCGTGGAGGGCGCGATCGTCGGAAAGGCGCTCTACGCCAAGGCGTTCACGCTGGAGCAGGCCCTGGAGGCCGTGGCGTCATGAGTGGCGTACGCCGCTTCACGGCCGGCGACCCGCGGACCGAGGACCCCTGGGCGGACGTCTTCGCCCGCTCCCGGGCGGTGGAGCTGCCCAACGGCCTGGTGCTGGTCTCCGGCTGCGCCTCCGTCATCGACGGGCAGGTCGTCGCCGCCGACCCCTACGAGCAGGCGGTCACCTCCTTCCAGGGCGCGCTGTCGGCGCTGGAGCAGGTCGGTCTCGGTCGTGACGACGTCGTACGCACCCGTATGTACCTGACCCACGCCCGGGACGTGGACGAGGTCGGACGCGCTCACAAGGAGCTGTTCGACCCCGTCCGCCCCGCCGCATCCATGATCATCGTCTCCGGCTTCGTCGACCCGCGCCTGGTTGTCGAGGTCGAGCTGGAGGCGTACAGAGAGGCCCCCGCGTCATGACCCTGGCCGTACGAGTCATCCCCTGCCTGGACGTCGACAACGGCCGGGTCGTCAAGGGTGTCAACTTCCAGAACCTCAGGGACGCCGGCGACCCCGTCGAGATGGCGAAGATCTACGGTGAGGAGGGCGCCGACGAGCTGACCTTCCTCGACATCACCGCCTCCTCCGGCAACCGCGAGACCACCTACGACGTGGTCCGCCGCACCGCCGAGCAGGTCTTCATCCCGCTCACCGTCGGCGGCGGCGTCCGCACCCCCGAGGACGTCGACAAGCTGCTGCGCGCAGGCGCCGACAAGGTCGGCGTCAACACCGCGGCCATCGCCCGCCCCGAGGTGATCCGCGAGATCGCCGAGCGCTTCGGACGCCAGGTCCTGGTGCTGTCCGTCGACGCCCGCCGCACCGACGCCGGCACCCCGTCCGGATTCGAGGTCACCACCCACGGCGGCCGCCGCGGCACCGGCATCGACGCCGTCGAATGGGCCCACCGCGCCGCCGATCTGGGCGCCGGCGAGATCCTGCTGAACTCCATGGACGCCGACGGCACCAAGGACGGCTACGACGTCGAGATGATCGAGGCCGTCCGCAGGCACGTCACCGTCCCGGTGATCGCGTCGGGCGGCGCCGGGAAGCTCGCGGACTTCGCCCCGGCCGTCGCCGCCGGCGCCGACGCCGTACTGGCCGCCTCCGTCTTCCACTTCGGCGACCTGCGCATCCCCCAGGTCAAGGACGCGCTGCGGGAGGCGGGCCACCCGGTCCGCTGAAGCGCGCGCGGCGCGGCCGGAGGAGAGCCCCGGCCGCGCCCCGTACCGCTCAGCGCCCCTTGCGCGCCGCCCGGACGAACTCGCGGTTCATCCTGGTGATGCTGAACAGCGGGATGCCCTTGGGGCAGGCCGTGGCGCACTCGCCGGCGAGGGTGCAGCCGCCAAAACCCTCCTCGTCCATCTGCGCCACCATGTCCAGCACCCGGCTCTCCCGCTCGGGCGACCCCTGCGGCAGCACGTTGAGGTGGTTGACCTTCGCGGAGGTGAACAGCATCGCCGCGCCGTTCGGGCAGGCCGCCACGCACGCGCCGCAGCCGATGCACTCGGCGTGCTCGAAGGCGAAGTCGGCGTCCGGCTTGGGCACGGGCGTCGCGTGCGCCTCGGGCGCGGCGCCGGTCGGCGCGGTGATGTAGCCGCCGGCCTGGATGATGCGGTCGAACGCCGTGCGGTCGACGACCAGGTCCTTGACGACGGGGAAGGCCGAGGCGCGCCACGGCTCGACGTCGATGGTGTCGCCGTCCTCGAAGGACCGCATGTGCAGCTGGCAGGTGGTGGTGCGCTCCGGGCCGTGCGCGTCGCCGTTGATGACCAGCGAGCAGGCGCCGCAGATGCCCTCGCGGCAGTCGTGGTCGAAGGCGACCGGGTCGTCGCCCTTGAGGATCAGCTCCTCGTTGAGGGTGTCGAGCATCTCCAGGAACGACATGTCCTGCGAGATGCCGTCCACCTCGTACGTGGACATGGCGCCGGGGGCGTCGGTGTTCTTCTGGCGCCAGACGCGCAGGGTGAGCCTCATGCGTAGCTCCGCTGGGTGGGGTGGACGTACTCGAAGACCAGGTCTTCCTTGTGCAGGACGGGGGCGTCGCCGGTGGCGGTGAACTCCCAGGCGGCCGCGTAGGAGAACTCCTCGTCCTGGCGGGCGGCCTCGCCGTCGGGGGTCTGCGACTCCTCGCGGAAGTGGCCGCCGCAGGACTCGGCGCGGTGCAGCGCGTCGAGGCACATCAGCTCGGCCAGCTCCAGGTAGTCGACGATGCGGTTGGCCTTCTCCAGGGACTGGTTGAACTCCTCGCCGGTCCCGGGCACCTTGATGCGGCGCCAGAACTCCTCGCGGATCTGCGGGATACGGTCCAGGGCCTTGCGCAGGCCCTCGTCGGTGCGGGCCATACCGCAGAACTCCCACATGAGTTCGCCGAGTTCGCGGTGGAAGGAGTCCGGGGTGCGGTCGCCGTCGACGGCGAGCAGCCGCGCGAGCCGCTCCTCGGTCTCCCGCACGACCTCGACGGTGGCGGGGTGCTCGGCGTTCACCTCGTCCTTGTGCGGGTTCCTCGCGAGGTAGTCGTTGATGGTGGCCGGCAGCACGAAGTAGCCGTCGGCCAGGCCCTGCATGAGGGCGGACGCGCCGAGCCGGTTGGCGCCGTGGTCGGAGAAGTTGGCCTCGCCGATCGCGAACAGGCCGGGGACGGTGGTCTGCAGGTCGTAGTCGACCCACAGCCCGCCCATCGTGTAGTGCACGGCCGGGTAGATCCGCATGGGCACCTGGTACGGATCCTCGTCGGTGATCCGCTGGTACATGTCGAAGAGGTTGCCGTACTTGGCCTCGACGGCCTTGCGGCCCAGGCGCGTGATGGCGTCGGCGAAGTCGAGGTAGACCCCCTGCCCGCCGGGCCCGACGCCCCGGCCCTCGTCGCACACGTTCTTCGCGGCCCGCGAGGCGATGTCACGGGGCACGAGGTTGCCGAACGACGGGTAGATGCGCTCCAGGTAGTAGTCGCGCTCGTCCTCGGGGATCTCGTGCGCCGGACGGGTGTCGCCCTTGGCCTTGGGCACCCAGATCCGTCCGTCGTTGCGCAGCGACTCGCTCATCAGCGTCAGCTTCGACTGGTGGTCGCCGGTGCGCGGGATGCAGGTCGGGTGGATCTGGGTGAAGCACGGGTTGGCGAAGTAGGCGCCGCGGCGGTGCGCCCGCCACACGGCGGTGGCGTTGGAGTTCATGGCGTTCGTCGAGAGGTAGAAGACGTTGCCGTAGCCGCCGGACGCGAGCACGACGGCGTCCGCGAAGTAGGTGTCGATCCTGCCGGTGACCAGGTCGCGGGCGACGATGCCGCGCGCCTTGCCGTCCACGACGACGAGGTCGAGCATCTCGGTACGGGGGTGCATCTCGATGTTGCCCGCGGCGATCTGCCGGGACAGCGCCTGGTAGGCGCCGAGCAGCAGCTGCTGCCCCGTCTGGCCCCGGGCGTAGAACGTCCGGGACACCTGCACCCCGCCGAACGACCGGGTGTCGAGCAGACCGCCGTACTCACGGGCGAACGGCACGCCCTGGGCCACGCACTGGTCGATGATCTCGACCGATATCTGCGCGAGCCGGTGCACGTTGGACTCCCGCGCCCGGAAGTCGCCGCCCTTGACGGTGTCGTAGAACAGCCGGTGCACCGAGTCGCCGTCGTTGCGGTAGTTCTTCGCCGCGTTGATGCCGCCCTGCGCGGCGATGGAGTGCGCCCGGCGCGGCGAGTCCTGGTAGCAGAACTGCACGACGTGGTAGCCCTGCTCGGCGAGCGTGGCGCCAGCCGAGCCGCCCGCGAGACCGGTGCCGACGACGATGACGGTGTGCTTGCGGCGGTTGGCGGGGTTGACCAGCTTCGCTTCGAAGCGGCGGGTGTCCCAGCGCTCGTTGACGGGACCGGCCGGGGCCTTGGTGTCGACGACCGGCTCCCCGGTCGCGTACTGGGGGTACGAGGTCATGGATTCAGCTCACCAATCCGCTCATGACGCCCACGGGCACGGCGACGAAGCCGAGCGTGAGCAGTACGGCGAGGACGTTGCCGGCGGTCTTCAGGGCGCGGTCGCGGGCGCGGCTGCCGACGCCGAGGGTCTGCGCGGCACTCCAGAACCCGTGCTGGATGTGGAAGCCGAGGGCGACCATCGCGACGATGTAGACGACGTTGCCGTACCAGGTCGAGAAGGTGTCGACGACGTTCTGGTACGGGTGCCCGGCCTGGAAGCCGTTCGGGTGCACCGTGCCGGTCGTCAGGTCCAGGACGTGCCACACGATGAACAGGCCGAGGATGATCCCGCCCCAGCGCATGGTGCGGGTGGCGTAGCCGGCGCGCGGCCGCTTGTGCACGTACTTGCCGGGGCGCGCCTTGATGCCGCGGCGGCTGAGCTGGTACGCGGACGTGGCGTGGGCGACGACGGCGGCCACGAGGACGACGCGGATCAGCCACAGCGTCCACTCGTAGTGCATGAAGGGCTCGCCGACCGTGCGCAGCCAGTGCGCGTAGTGGTTGAACTCGCCCGACCCGAAGAAGATCTTCAGGTTGCCGATCATGTGGACGACCAAGTAGAGCAGCATGATCAGGCCGCTGACGGCCATCACCGTCTTCTTGCCGACGGACGAGTCCCAGAACGCGCGCCCACCCGTCGCCCGACCACCGCCCCTCACGGAGCGCTCTCGCGGTTTCTCCTTCGCAGGCCGTCGTTCTGCCCGTGTGTCCAGTGCCATGGGTCCCGACGGTAAGGACCGAGCTACCCATCAGTCCAAGACATGGTCCGGCTCATCTCCATAGGCCAGGCCTATCGATGCTTTACATTCGCCTTATGCAGCTGCAGCAGCTCCGCTACTTCACCGCCGTGGCCGACACCCGCCACTTCACCCGCGCCGCCGAGCGCGAGCATGTCGCCCAGCCCTCCCTCTCCCAGCAAATCCGCTCTCTGGAAAGGGAGTTGGGCGCCGAGCTGTTCCACCGCGCCCGCGGCCACATCAGCCTCACCGACGCCGGCGAGACCCTGCTGCCGCTCGCCCGGCGGATCCTCGCCGACACCGAGACCGCCCGCCGCGAGGTGCAGGAGGTCGCCCAGCTGCGCCGCGGCCGGCTCCGCCTCGGCGCCCCGCCCAGCCTCTGCGCCAGCCTCGTCCCCGACGTCCTGAGCGTCTTCCACGCCACCTACCCCGGCGTCGACCTGCTCGTCACCGAGGACGGCTCGCAGGACCTCGTCCGCGCGCTGGCCGACGGCGAACTGGACCTGGCCCTGATCATCACCCCGCTCCCGGACCAGGCCCCGGCCCTGGCCACCTCCGACCTGCTGCGCGAGGAACTCGTCGTGGTCTCCGCGCCGGACCGGCCCGCCCCACCGGGCGGCCGCCGCACCCGCATCCAGGTCGAGGACCTCCGCGGCCGCCCGCTGGCGATGTTCCGCCGAGGCTACGACCTGCGGGAATTCACCACCGCCGCATGCCGCGCGGCCGGCTTCGAACCCACCTTCACCGTCGAGGGCGGCGAGATGGACGCCGTCCTCGGCTTCGTACGGGCCGGCCTCGGCATCGCCGTCGTCCCCAGCATGGTCGCCGAGCGCTCCGGGCTGCGCGTCACCCGCTTCGCGACCCCCGGCATGCACCGCGTGGTCTCCGTCGCCCACCGCGGCGACGTCTCCCCGCCGCGCGCCGCCCGCGAGCTGGAGCGGATCCTCCGGCAGCGCCTGGAGCCGGGAGCCTTGACGGCCGGGGCGCGCGGCGCCGTGGCGGGTGATCCGGGCCGGTCGTAGGCTGGCGGCATGTCGACCCATGCCAAGCGTGAACGGCTCCTCCTCGCCGACCTGTTGGAGAGCGCGGGACCCGAGGCGCCGACCCTGTGTGAGAACTGGACCGCGCGCGACCTGGCCGCGCACGTGGTGGTGCGCGAGCGGCGCGCCGACGCGGCCGGCGGGCTCCTGGTCAAGCCGCTGGCGGCCCGGCTGGAGCGGGTACAGGCGGAGTTCGCCGCCAAGCCGTACGAGGAGCTGATCCAGCTGATCAGGACCGGGCCGCCGCGGTTCTCGCCGTTCTCGTTGAAGCAGGTCGACGAGGCCTCCAACACGGTCGAGTTCTACGTCCACGCCGAGGACGTGCGGCGGGCGCAGCCGGACTTCGGCCCGCGGGAGCCGGACCCGGTCTTCGCCGACGCCCTGTGGTCGAGGATCGAGCGGATGGCCCGGCTGCTCGGCCGCAAGTCGCCGGTGGGGCTCGTGTTGCGGCGGCCGGACGGGCGGACCGCGGTGGCGCACCGCGGCACCCCGGTGGTCACCGTCGTCGGGGAGCCGGGCGAGCTGACCATGTTCGCCTTCGGCCGGCAGCAGGCCGCAGACGTGGAGCTGGAGGGGGACAAGGAGGCGATCGAGCGGCTGATGGCGGCGAAGCTGGGGATCTGAGCGACGTCGCGGAAACCCCCTGGGTGAAACCCCCTGGCCCTAGATCCGCAGCACCACCACCGCCACCACCACGGCCACCACCACCGCCGCCACGAACACCGCCGCCAGCACCAGCGCCGCCACCCGCGCGGCGCGGTCCGGATCCGGCGGCGGTGGCGGCACGGGCGGCGAAGGAGGCATGTCTGCAGGATGCCGCACGGCACAATGGACCCATGACCAGCAGCCGCACCACCGCCGCCGACTCCCTGTTGGACCCCGCCGTCGCCGCCCGCCTCAAGCGCGGCGCCGACGGCCTGGTCCCCGCCATCGCCCAGCAGTACGACACCGGCGAGGTGCTGATGATGGGGTGGATGGACGACGAGGCGCTGCACCGCACCCTGACCACCGGGCGCTGCACGTACTGGAGCCGCAGCCGCCAGGAGTACTGGGTCAAGGGCGACACCTCCGGCCACTTCCAGTACGTGAAATCGGTGGCGCTGGACTGCGACGCGGACACCGTTCTGGTCAAGGTCGACCAGGTCGGCGCCGCCTGCCACACCGGCGCGCGCACCTGCTTCGACGCGGACGTACTGGCCACCGAGGCCGACCGGGACCAGTAGGCTCCGCTGCCATGACCACGGGAACCACCGGCACCGCCAATCCGGACCTCGACACCTTCCGCACCCTCGCCAAGGACCGGCGGGTCATCCCCGTCACCCGGCGCCTGCTCGCGGACGGCGACACGCCGGTCGGGCTCTACCGCAAACTCGCCGCCGAGCGCCCCGGCACCTTCCTGCTGGAGTCCGCCGAGAACGGCCGCACGTGGTCGCGCTACTCCTTCATCGGCGTCCGCAGCGCCGCCACCCTGACCACCCGCGACGGACAGGCGCACTGGCTCGGCACCCCGCCGGTCGGCGTCCCCACCGACGGCGACCCGCTCGACGCGCTGCGCGCCACCGTCGAGGCGCTGCACACCCCCCGCGACCTCATCGAGGACGCGGGGCTGCCGCCGTTCACCGGCGGCATGGTCGGCTACCTCGGCTACGACGTCGTGCGCCGCCTGGAGAAGATCGGCGACAGCACCACCGACGACCTCCGGCTGCCCGAGCTGAGCATGCTGCTCACCTCCGACCTCGCCGTCCTCGACCACTGGAGCGGCACGGTCCTGCTGATCGCCAACGCGATCAACCACAACGACCTCGACACCGGCATCGACGAGGCCTACGCGGACGCCGTGGCCCGCCTGGACACCATGGCCGACGACCTCGCCCGGCCCGCGCACGCCAGTGCCGCGGCGCTGCCGCCGTCGCAGGTCCCGCCGTTCACCGTCGCATGGGGCGGCGCCGCCTACCAGGACGCCGTCGAGGACGTCAAAGAGCGCATCCGGGCCGGCGAGGCCTTCCAGGTCGTGCCCTCCCAGCGCTTCGAAACCCCCTGCACGGCAAGCGCGTTGGACGTCTACAGGGTGCTGCGGGCCACCAACCCCAGCCCGTACATGTACCTCTTCCGCTTCGAGGGCGGCGACGGCCCGGACAGCGCCTTCGACGTGGTCGGCTCCAGCCCCGAGGCGCTGGTGAAGGTCGAGGCCGGCCGCGCCATGGTCCACCCCATCGCCGGCACCCGCCCGCGCGGCTCATCCGTCCCCGAGGACCAGGCCCTGGCGGACGAGCTGATGGCCGACCCCAAGGAGCGCGCCGAGCATCTGATGCTGGTCGACCTGGGCCGCAACGACCTGGGCCGGGTCTGCGAGCCGGGCAGCGTCGAGGTCGTCGACTTCATGTCCGTCGAGCGCTACAGCCATGTGATGCACATCGTCTCCACGGTCACCGGAACGGTGGCCGAGGGCCGTACCGCCTTCGACGTGCTCACCGCCTGCTTCCCGGCCGGCACCCTCTCCGGCGCCCCCAAGCCGCGCGCCATGCAGATCATCGAGGAGCTGGAGCCGACCCGGCGCGGTCTGTACGGCGGCTGTGTGGGCTACCTCGACTTCGCGGGGGACTCCGACACCGCCATCGCGATCCGCACGGCGCTGCTGCGCGGCGGCACCGCCTACGTCCAGGCGGGCGCCGGCGTGGTTGCCGACTCCGACCCGGTGGCCGAGGACACCGAGTGCCGTAACAAGGCGGCCGCCGTGCTGCGCGCGGTGCACACGGCCAATCACCTGGGCAAGTAGCCGGCCGCGCCGTCCGGTGCCACCCCGCGCGCCGGGCCGTGCCGGCCGGTGCGCGATAGTGGTACGCGTGAGTGCCGCACCCCAGACCCCCACAGACGCCGCGCCCGCCCCCGGGCCCCGCAACGCCAAGCGCAGCCTGGCCCTGGCCCTGCTGGCCGGCGCGGCCGGCGCGGGCCTGGCGCTGCTGGCCTCCGGCCGCATCTGGGCCCGGGGCTCCGCGGTGCTGGCCCAGGGCGAGCTGCCGCGCACCGTGACCGGCGCGGACGTCACCGGCGTACCCGGCGCGCTGGCCGTCGTCGGCCTGGCCGCGCTGGTCGCGGTCTTCGCGGTCCGCCGGGCCGGCCGGATCGCGGTGGCCGCGCTGCTCGCGCTCAGCGGCGCCGGCGTCGTCGCCGCCGCGGTGCTGGGCAACGCCGACACCTCGGCGCTGCGCGAGAAGGCCGCCACCGCGGTCGGCCTGACCGGCGCCGATGTGCATCACGTCACGCACACCGGCTGGCCGTGGGTGGCCGCGGCCGGCGGCCTGCTGCTGCTGATCGCCGGGCTGCTGGCGCTGGTGTACGGGCGCCACTGGCCTGCGATGTCGGGCCGTTACGAGCGCACCCCCGGCGGCGCCCGGGGTCCGCGGCGCGCCGCGGCCGCCCCGGATCCGGACCGTCCGGAGGAGATCTGGAAGTCCCTGGACCGCGGCGAGGACCCCACCCGGTAAGGGGGGCCGCCCCGGCATCGGTGACAATGGACCGCGAGGATCACCGCGCCCCGACCCAGGCGCGAGAGAGCAACGAGGAGCAGTCAATGTCGAGCAGTGGCCACGGACACACCCCCGCCGCCTGGACCGGCGTCATCATCTCGTTCATCGGCTTCTGTGTCGCCGGAGCCTTCATCGTGCTGAACAGCGTGCCGGGCTTCTGGGCCGGCATGGTGCTGATCGCCGCCGGTGCCGTGGTGGGTGGGCTGATGCGCGCGGCCGGCCTGGGCCAGGAGCCCAAGCGCTCGGCGAAGCCGGCCGTCCAGGCACAGCCGCAGGAGAGCTGACCACGCTCCCGTGGCGCCGGGTCCCGGCGCCACCTCGCACCTCCCCCCGAAGGCGCCGCTTCCCGGCCCGTACGCACCCGCGGGTGCCGTGCCCGCCGTCCGTGCACACCCCGTACGGCGGCCGAGAAGCTGCGCCTTCGCGCGCATGGCAGCACAATCGGCACGTGAGCGATCCCCTGGCGCAGGCCCGGCCGGAAGCCCGGCCGGCGGGCGGCGTGCCCCGCCGTCTCGCGGCGCCCCTGGGCGCCCTCGCGGCCGTCGCCGCCGCCTTCGCCGCCGTCGGAGCCGTCGACCCGAACGAGCCCGGCCACTACCCCGTCTGCCCGCTGCTGCACCTCACCGGCGTGTACTGCCCGGCCTGCGGCGGCCTGCGCAGCGCCCACGCCCTCGCGCACGGCGACCTGGCCGCCGCCCTGGGCGCCAATGCGCTCGCGGTGGCCGGCTTCGCGGTCTGCGCGGTCTTCTGGGCGGTCTGGCTCGGCCGTGCCGCGCGGGGCCGCCGTACGCCGGGCCCCCGCCCGCGCGCCGTCCACTGGTGGGCCCTGGGCGGGCTGCTGCTGGCCTTCACGGTCGTCCGCAACCTCCCCTTCGGCAGCGGTCTGGCACCGTGACCCGGGGCCCCGGAGATGTCCAGCTGGTGGGACCGCCGTCAACCGGATGCGAGACCTGCATCCCATGGCGGATACCATCGGAGAGCCGGATGGGACAGCTCGTCCCACAGGCCGCTGTCCACCGCCGCCGCTCAAGAAGGAGGCCGCTCGCGTGAGTGTGCTCGACGAGATCATCGACGGGGTCCGCGCCGACCTCGCTGAGCGGCAGGCGCGCGTCTCCCTCGACGAGCTCAAGGAGCGGGCCCGCAAGGCACGCCCCGTGATGGACGGTGTCGCGGCACTCAAGGGCGAGAGCGTCACGGTGATCTGCGAGGTGAAGCGCTCCAGCCCGTCGAAGGGCGCGCTCGCCGCGATCGCCGACCCGGCCGCTCTGGCCGCCGACTACGAGGCGGGCGGCGCCGCGGTCATCTCCGTCCTCACCGAGCAGCGCCGCTTCGGCGGCTCGCTGGCCGACCTGGAGGCCGTCCGCGCCCGGGTCGACATCCCCGTGCTGCGCAAGGACTTCATCGTCACCGCCTACCAGCTGTGGGAGGCCCGGGCCTACGGCGCCGACCTCGCCCTGCTGATCGTCTCCGCGCTGGAGCAGGAGGCCCTGGTCTCGCTGATCGAGCGGGCCGAGTCGATCGGGCTGACGCCGCTGGTCGAGGTGCACGACGAGGAAGAGGTCGCCCGCGCGGTGGACGCCGGCGCCCGGATCATCGGCGTCAACGCCCGCAACCTCAAGACCCTGGAGGTCGACCGCGGCAACTTCGCCCGGGTCGCCCCCGAGATCCCCGACCACATCGTCAAGATCGCCGAGTCCGGTGTCCGCGGACCGCACGACCTGATCGCCTACGCCAACGACGGCGCGGACGCGGTGCTGGTCGGCGAGTCGCTGGTCACCGGCAAGGACCCCAAGACCGCGGTCGCCGACCTGGTCGCCGCGGGCTCCCACCCGGCGATCCGCCACGGGCGGGCCTGACCGCCCGGATCGCCGACATGACCGCCGCCTCCCGCATCCGCCGCCCGAGCCACCGCTCCGGCCCCGCCGTGCTGCTCGCCGCGGCCGCCGGGGACGGGCGGCACGCGGCGCTGGGACGCGGGTGCCGGCCGCGCGGATGCCGGGCACCGGCACGCCGGGTCCGCGGACGACGGGTGCGCTACCACATCGGTTCGGAGCCGGGACAGATCAACGGGCGCCGATGGCGCACGGCCGCCGCGCGCTGACGCGTCGGCCCCCTGCCGGCGCCGCGGTGGCGCTGAACCACCGTGCGGTGGCAGCGGGCCACCGTGCCGCGCGCCGCATACCGTGAGCTGCCCTCTCCCGATATAACCGGACTTTCCGGGGCCAACGCCCCGGCCTAGGAGTGCGTCAGATGTCCTCCGATTTCTTCCTTCCCGACCCCGAGGGGCGCGTGCCCAGCCCCGAGGGCTACTTCGGCGCCTTCGGCGGCAAGTTCATCCCCGAAGCGCTGGTCGCCGCGGTCGACGAGGTCGCCGCCGAGTACGAGAAGGCCAAGGCGGACCCCGCGTTCGCGGCCGAGCTCGACGACCTGATGGTCAACTACACCGGGCGCCCCAGCGCGCTCACCGAGGTGCCGCGGTTCGCCGAACACGCCGGCGGGGCCCGGGTGTTCCTCAAGCGCGAGGACCTCAACCACACCGGCTCACACAAGATCAACAACGTGCTGGGCCAGGCGCTGCTCACCAAGCGGATGGGCAAGACCCGGGTCATCGCCGAGACCGGCGCCGGCCAGCACGGCGTCGCCACCGCCACCGCCTGCGCCCTCTTCGGCCTCGACTGCACCATCTACATGGGCGAGATCGACACCGAGCGCCAGGCCCTCAACGTCGCCCGGATGCGGATGCTCGGCGCCGAGGTCATCGCCGTGAAGTCCGGCAGCCGCACCCTCAAGGACGCCATCAACGAGGCCTTCCGCGACTGGGTCGCCAACGTCGACCGCACCCACTACCTCTTCGGCACGGTCGCCGGGCCGCACCCCTTCCCGGCCCTGGTCCGCGACTTCCACCGGGTCATCGGCGTCGAGGCCCGCCGCCAGATCCTCCAGCGCGCGGGCCGCCTGCCGGACGCCGCCCTGGCCTGCGTCGGCGGCGGCTCCAACGCCATCGGCCTCTTCCACGCCTTCCTCCCCGACACCGGCGTCCGCCTGATCGGCTGCGAGCCGGGCGGCCACGGCGTGGAGACCGGCGAGCACGCCGCCACCCTCACCGAGGGCACCCCCGGCATCCTGCACGGCTCGCGCAGCTACGTCCTGCAGGACGAGGACGGCCAGATCACCGAGCCGTACTCGATCTCCGCCGGCCTGGACTACCCCGGCATCGGCCCCGAGCACGCCTACCTCAAGGACGCCGGCCGCGCCGAGTACCGCGCCGTCACCGACGACGCGGCGATGCAGGCGCTGCGGCTGCTGTCGCGGACCGAGGGCATCATCCCGGCGATCGAGAGCGCCCACGCGCTGGCCGGCGCCCTGGAGATCGGCCGCGAGCTGGGCCCCGAGGGCCTGCTGCTGGTCAACCTCTCCGGCCGCGGCGACAAGGACATGGACACCGCCGCCCGCTACTTCGGGCTGTACGACGGCGAGGGCGCGGCGGACGCCGCCCACGCGGCAGAGCAGGGGGAGAAGTGATGGCGGGCAACATCGAGCTGCTGAACGCGGTGCTGGCGCAGGCCCGCACCGAGAACCGCGCCGCGCTCGTCGGCTACCTCCCGGCCGGCTTCCCGACCGTGGACGGCGGCGTACGGGCGATGACCGAGATGCTGGACGGCGGCTGCGACATCGTCGAGGTCGGCCTGCCGCACAGCGACCCGGTCCTGGACGGCCCGGTCATCCAGACCGCCGACGACATCGCGCTGCGCGGCGGCGTCAAGATCGTCGACGTGATCCGCACGGTCCGCGAGGTGCACGCCGCCACCGGCGCGCCGGTGCTGTGCATGACGTACTGGAACCCCGTCGACCGCTACGGCGTGGAGCGCTTCGCCGCCGACCTGGCCGAGGCCGGCGGCGCCGGCTGCATCCTGCCGGACCTCCCGGTCGAGGAGTCCGAGGTCTGGCGCAAGGCCGCCGAGCAGCACGGCCTCGCCACGGTCTTCGTGGTCGCGCCCAGCAGCCGGGACGAGCGGCTCGCCAAGATCACCGAGGCCGGCAGCGGCTTCGTCTACGCCGCCTCGCTGATGGGGGTCACCGGAACCCGCGAGTCCGTCGGCCGAGAGGCCCAGGAGCTGGTGGCCCGCACCCGTGCCACCGCCGGTGCCCGCCGTGGGCTCCCCGTCTGCGTCGGCCTCGGCGTCTCCAACCCCGAGCAGGCCGCCGAGGTGGCGCAGTTCGCGGACGGGGTGATCGTCGGCTCGGCGTTCGTCAAGCGACTGCTGTCGGCGGACGGTGACCTGGCGGCCGGCCTCGCCGGGGTCCGCGCCCTGGCGGGCGAGCTGGCCGAGGGCGTCCGCAACCGCCGCTAGAGAGCGGCCGGGCCGTCCACGGCGGTCCGATGCGCGGTCCCTCGATAGGGCGAACATCGGTGCGGAGGGGTGCGGCGGCACCCCTCCGCCTCGTTGTGCACGAGCGTGAACCAGACGAATCATGAGGGTCGCAAAAGCGCCCGCGAGCGCATTCAGGCACAGCGGGCGAAGGAGCAGGCACGCGCCCGGCGCGGCCGCCAGGTGATCGTGGCCGGGTCGCTGCTGGCGGTGCTGGGGATGGCCGGCGGTGTCGCCGTGTGGGTCACCGCGGCCGGCAACGGCCAGGGCGGCACCGACAACGAGACGGCCCGCCCGAAGCAGGCCGGCGGGGGTGATCGGCCCGCCGTCCCCGTCGGTGCGCCCGACGCCCCCTCCACCCTGACGGTGTGGGAGGACTTCCGCTGCCCCGCCTGCCAGCAGTTCGAGACCGGATTCCGCAAGGTGACCCATGAGCTGGAGGACTCCGGCCAGCTCAAGAGCGAGTACCACCTCGTGACGATCATCGACGGCAACATGGGCGGCCAGGGCTCCCTCAACGCCGCCAACGCCGCCCTGTGCGCCCAGGACGCCGGGCGGTTCCGCGACTACCACGACGTGCTCTACTCCCACCAGCCGCCCGAGTCGCAGGACAAGTTCGCCGACAAGCAGTACCTCCTCCGGCTGGCCGGCAAGGTCGACGGCCTGACCTCGCCCGCCTTCACCAAGTGCGTCAACGACGGCAGGTACAACGGCTTCGTGCGCAAGTCCAACGACGCCTTCACCAAGTCCGGCTACCGGGGCACCCCGACCGTCCTGCTCAACGGCAAGGACCTCGCCAAGGAGCAGAGCGGCCGGGTCACCCCCGCGGTCCTCAAGAAGCTGGTCCGGGCCGCCAACAAGGGCAAGAAGCCGGGGAGCGTCGCCCCGAGCGCGAGCACACCCGCCGCGCCGGGCCGGGGCGCGGGGGCGGGGGCGAGCGCCTCGCCCCACCGGAAGCACGCCGGGGCGGCGAGCGCCTCGCCGCGGACCGGCGCGGTGCCCTCGCCCTAGGACCCGCGGCGTCACGCTGCGCCGAGGGCGTCGTTACGCAGCCGTTGCCGGGCGGGTTGTCGCCGACCCCGCCCGGCGCGGTAGCGTCGTCCCTGCCATGGACCTCGCATTCATTCCCAGCCCGTCGGTCGGCGTCGTACATCTCGGCCCGATCCCGTTGCGCGGCTACGCGTTCTGCATCATCATCGGCGTCTTCGTCGGCGTCTGGCTCGGCAACAAGCGCTGGATCCAGCGCGGCGGCCGCTCCGGAACCGTCGCGGACATCGCCGTGTGGGCCGTGCCCTTCGGACTGGTCGGCGGCCGCCTCTACCACGTCATCACGACGTACGAGCCGTACTTCGGCAAGAACGGCCATCCGATCGACGCCCTCAAGGTGTGGGAGGGCGGCCTCGGCATCTGGGGTGCGGTCGCGCTCGGCGCGGTGGGCGCCTGGATCGGCTGCCGCCGCCGCGGCATCCCGCTGCCGGCCTACGCGGACGCGCTGGCGCCCGGTCTGGCCCTCGGCCAGGCGATCGGCCGCTGGGGCAACTGGTTCAACCAGGAGCTGTACGGCAAGCCGACCGACCTGCCGTGGGCGTTGGAGATCAGCTCCGACCCGGCCATCGGACGCATCGGCGGCACCTACCACCCGACCTTCCTCTACGAGAGCCTGTGGTGCATCGGCGTCGCGGCGCTGGTGATCTGGGCCGACAGGCGCTTCCGGCTCGGCCACGGACGGGCCTTCGCGCTGTACGTCGCCGCCTACTGCGCGGGCCGCGCCTGGATCGAGTACATGCGGGTCGACGAGGCCCACCACATCCTGGGCCTGCGGCTGAACGTCTGGACCGCGCTGATCGTCTTCGTCCTGGCCGTCGTCTACTTCGTCGTCTCCGCCAAGCGGGCACCCGGCCGGGAAGAGGTCGTCGAGCCCGGGGCACTGGAGGAGCGCGCACAGCGCGAGGCCGCCGACGGCGGCGAGGACGCGGAGGGCACCGACGGCGACCGCGGCAAGGTCTCGGTCGAGAAGGCGGGGGAGAAGCCCGCCGCGAAGACGGACTCCGAGGACCCCGAGGACTCCGAGGACCCTGCGTCCAAGGAAGCCGCGAAGTCCGCGAAGTCCGCGAAGACCGCGAAGGTCGAGGACTCCGCCGAGGACGAGCCGGGTGCGGGGAAGGACCCGTCGGACACCGCCGACACCGACGCCGACACCGACACCGACGCCAAGCCCGCCGGGAGCGGCAGCAACAAGAAGCCCTGAGGCAGCCCACGGCTGCCGTCGGCGCCGGCCGGATTCGAGTGATCGGATCCGGCCGGCGCTCTTTTCGTCCCCGTGCCTCAGCGGCCCCGCCGCTCGGCCAGCGCCAGCACCCGCCGGGCCCCGGCGACCACCGCCGCGTCCACGAAGCGCCCCTCCGGCAGCGCCTGCGCCCCGCCCTGTGCCGCGGCCGCCCGCACGATCCGCTGCGCCGCCTCGACCTCCTGCGACGACGGCAGATGCGCCGCCTCGATGACGGGGAGCTGGCGCGGATGGATCGCGGCCCGGCCCAGGAAACCCAGCGCCCGGCCCCGCGCGCTGGAGCGGGCGAGCCCCTCCAGGTCGCGTACGTCCGGGTAGACCGACTGCGGCGGCGGGGGCAGCCCGGCCGCGCGGGCCGCGACCACGGTCCGGCTGCGCGGCCAGGCCAGCCCCGCATCGTCCCGTACACCCAGCTCCGCGCTCAGATCGGCCTCGCCGACCGCGATGCCGCGCAGCGCCGGGTGCGCGGTGGCGATGGCGAAGGCGTGCTCGATGCCGAGCGCGGATTCGAGCAGGGCGTAGAGCGCCGGGGTGGCGGGCAGCGCGCCGGCGGCGGGGGCGGCCGCGGGGGTGAGCACGCTGGTGGCGCGCTGCGGGGCGGCCGTACCGGACGCGGCGGCGCCGGGCACCGGAGAGCACCTGCGCCCGGCGGCCGGACGCCCGGCGAGGGCGGGCGCGGCGGGCGGCCGAGTCGTCGCCCACCCGGCCGCCCGGTGGATGTCGGCCGGTCCCTGCACCTTGGGCAGCCGCAGGCCGGCCAGGCCCGGCAGCGCGGCCAGGGTGCGGATCTCGGTCTCGGCGAGCGGGCCGTCCAGCGCGTTGACCCGGACGTGGACGGGGGACGGGCCCGGGACCGGGTCGCTGAGCAGTTCGGCGGTGGCGCGCAGCGCGTAGCCCTTGCGGTCCGGGGCGACCGCGTCCTCCAGGTCGACCACCACCACATCCGCCCCGCAGCCGAGCGCCTTGGCGACCACGCCGGGGCGGTCGCCGGGCACGTACAGCCAGGTCAGCGGGGTGCCAAGGGAGGTTTCGCCGGGCGCCCACGTCATAGCGCGCCCGCCGCCCGCAGCCCGGCGATCTCCTCAGGGGCCATGCCGAGCCCGGCCAGCACCCGGTCGGTGTCGGCGCCGTGCGGGCGGCCGGCCCACTGGATCGCCCCCGGGGTCTCGGAGAGCCGGAAGAGCACGTTCTGCATCCGCAGCGTGCCCAGCTCGTCGTCCGGGACCTCGGTGATCGTCCCCAGCGCCTGGTACTGCGGATCCGCCAGCACATCGCGGATGTCGTAGACCGGCGCGACGGCCGCCTCGGCCTTCTCGAAGGCGGCCAGGACCTCGGCCCGGTCGTGCCGGGCGATCCAGCCGCCGACCGCCGCATCGAGCTCGTCGGCGTGCCGCGCGCGTCCCGCGCCGGTGCCGAACCAGGGCTCGTCGATCACCTCCGGCCGGCCGACCAGCCGCATCACCCGCTCGGCGACGGACTCCGCGGAGGTGGAGACGGCCACCCACGAGCCGTCGGCGGTGCGGTAGGTGTTGCGCGGCGCGACGTTGGCGGAGCGGTTGCCGGTCCGCGGCTGGACGTGGCCCAGCTGGTCGTACCAGAGGGGCTGCGGGCCGAGGACGGTCAGCATCGGCTCGATCAGCGCCAGATCGACGACCTGGCCGCGGCCCGTGGAGTGTCGTCCGTGCAGCGCGGTCATCACGGCGTACGCCGTGGTCAGCGCGGCGATCGCGTCGGCGAGGCCGAACGGCGGCAGGGTCGGCGGGCCGTCCGGCTCCCCGGTGATCGCGGCGAATCCGCTCATGGCCTCGGCGAGGGTGCCGAACCCGGGACGCCGGGAGTACGGGCCGAACTGCCCGAAGCCGGTGACCCGGGCCAGCACCAGGCCGGGGTTGGCGGCGGACAGCTCCTCCCAGCCCAGGCCCCACTTCTCCAGGGTCCCGGGCCGGAAGTTCTCGACGACGACGTCCGCGTCGGCGGCGAGCCGCAGCAGGACGTCCCGGCCGCCGGGGTGGGACAGATCGAGCGTCATGGTGCGCTTGTTGCGGCCCAGCAGCTTCCACCACAGCCCGACGCCGTCCTTGGCGGGCCCGTGGCCCCGCGCGGGGTCGGGCCGCCGGGGATGCTCCACCTTGATCACCTCGGCGCCGAAGTCCCCGAGCAGGGTGGCGGCGAGCGGCCCGGCGAACAGCGTGGCGAGATCGAGCACCCGCAGCCCGGCGAGCGGGCCGGGGCGGCGCCCGGGCTCCGGCGCGGCGGGGCCGGCGCCGGGCTCGGTCCTGCCGGTCAGGGACGGGTCGGGCATGATGCGTCAGGCCTCCGGTCGGTCGGGGGTGGTACGACGAGCGCGGCGGTGCGCGCGGCGAGGGCGTCGAAGCCGATGCCGTCCAGCCCCGCGACGCTGGTGGCGAGCCGGTTGCGCAGCGGCCGCGTCCAGCGCTCGGGCAGGGCGGCGGGCGACCCGGCGAGCAGCCCGGCCAGCGAACCGGCCGTCGCGCCGTTGGAATCGGTGTCCCAGCCGCCGGACACCGCACGGCAGATGGAGCCGGTGAAGTCGCCGTCGGCATGGGTGAGCGCGGCGGCCAGCAGCGCGGCGTTCGGCACGACGTGCACCCAGTGGTGGTGGCCGTACGCGGCGTGCAGCCGGTCGACGACGGCGGTGAAGCCGTCCGGGGTGCCGGTCGGCTCCTCGCGTGCCGCCTCGATGCCGAAGCGGACGGCCCGCGCGAGCCGGGAGCGCGGGGGGACCACGGCGAGCCCGGCCCGCAGCGCGCCGTGCACATCGGCGGTGCCGCCGGCCGCCTCGGCGAGCGCGCCGGCCGCGAACATCGCGCCGTACACCCCGTTCGCGGTGTGGCTGAGCACGGCGTCCCGCCAGGCCTGTGCCGCGGCGGCCGCCGGGTCGCCGGGGTGCGTCCAGCCGTGCACGTCCGCGCGGATCAGCGCACCGATCCACTCCCGGAACGGGTTGTGGTGCCGGGCGGTGTGCGGCGGCTCGACGCCGTCCAGCAGGTTGCGGTAGGCGACCCGCTCGGCGGTGAACGTCCGCCCGGCCGGCAGCTCGTCCAGCCACAGCCGCGCGACGTCGCCGGTACGGAAGCCGGGGCCGTGGCGTTCGAGGAGCAGCAGGCCCAGCAGCGGGAAGTCGAGGTCGTCGTCCTCGGGCATCCGGTCGATGTGCTCGGCGAGCGAGGTGGCGCGGCTGCGGCGGTTCCAGGGGTAGCGCGCGGCCACCACCGGGTCGAGCCCGATCTCGGTGAAGTACGAGGCCAGCGGCCAGTTCCCGGTCGAGCGGGCGAGTTGGCGCAGGCCGCTCAGCGGCACCTTCTCCACCGGCTTGCCGAGCAGGCAGCCGGCCGCCCGCCCGAGCCAGGCGGCCTCCAGTCGGGCCGTGGGCACGGTGCCGCCCCGCCGTGTCGCCGCCCCCGCCGGCCGAGGTGGGCACGCCGCCCGGATCTCGGGCAGCTCCGTGGGCTCGTCGGCCGCCGACGGGCAGGGCAGCGCGGCCAGTTCGTCGAGCAGCTCCCGGGCCAGGGCGCGCAGCGCCGGCGCGCCCGGTCCCGGTGAGGCGCCCGCCCGGCCGGGTGCCGGCGCCCCGCCCGCCGCCCGCCAGCGGCGCGCGACGGCGCCGGCGTCCCGGCCGTCCTCCTCCGCCTGCCGCAGCTCGTGCCCGATCAGGTCCTCGGGCTGCACCCAGGTCACCCGCAGCGGCTCCCCGGGCGCGGGGCG
Source organism: Streptomyces sp. NPDC033270 (assembly GCF_055576575.1). Taxonomy (NCBI): domain Bacteria; kingdom Bacillati; phylum Actinomycetota; class Actinomycetes; order Kitasatosporales; family Streptomycetaceae; genus Streptomyces; species Streptomyces sp. NPDC033270. Next base: position 96,028 of record NZ_JBVIRA010000019.1, on the reverse strand, counting down.
CGCCGGGTGGGCGGCGGCCACCGGCGTGGTCGTCACCGTCCGCCCGCCTCCGTCATCGCCGGGATGGCCGAGATCGCGGTGAAGGCCTGCTCGTGGGTGCGGGCGCGGGCCCGGTCGCGGGTGAAGACCTCGCGGGCGACGGTGGCCAGCGCGGCCCCCGGCGCCTGCAGGTCCAGCCGGCTGGCGCGGGCGACCTCGGCGGCCCACTCGGCCGGTACCGCCGAGGCGCCGCGCAGGGCGCCGGCCAGCGCGCCGCTCATCGTGGCGATCGAGTCGCAGTCGCGCCCGTAGTTGACCGAACCCAGGACGGTGGTCCGGAAGTCGCCGCCGCCGATCAGCAACATGCCCAGGGCGACGGGGAGTTCCTCGATGGAGTGCAGCCGGGAGGGGCGGCGGGCGCCGAGCGAGGGGTTGCGGTAGTCCGGGCCGACGGTGTCGAAGGGGGCGACCGCGGCGCGCAGCGCGCCCGCCGCCGAGGCGCGGTCGGTGACCGACGCCGCGGCCTCGCAGACCGCCTCGATGGCGGCGCGGGTGCCGTCCTTGGCGAGCCGCAGCGCCTGGACGACGACGGAGGAGGCGGTGGCCTCGGGGGCGAACGCGGCGGCGACGGCCGCGGCGAACACCCCGGCCGCCTCCCGCCCGTAGGAGGACTGGTGGGTACCGGAGATGTCCAGCGCCTCGGTGTAGGCCCGGTCCGGGTTACCGGCGTTGACGACGCCGACCGGCGCCATGTACATCGCCGCACCGCAGTTGACGATGTTGCCGACGCCCGCCTCGCGCGGGTCGGCGTGCCCGTAGTGCAGCCGCGCCACGATCCACTTCTCGGCGAGGAAGATCCGCTGCAGCGGCAGCGCCTCGGTCTCCAGCTCCGGGATCCAGCGCGGGGTGCCGATCAGGTCCGGGACGAGGTGGTCGGCGATGTCGTAGGCGTCGAGGTGGTCGCGCACCGACTCGTAGACCCGCACCAGCGCATGGGTCATCAGGGTGTCGTCGGTGACATGCCCGTTTCCCTTGTGGTACGGGGCGATCGGGCGGGCGGTGCGCCAGTCGTCGTGGAACGGGCCGACGATGCCCTCGACCGGCCCGCCGTGCCGCTTGACGATCTCCTCCGGCGTCCGGCCCTCCACCGCCCCGCCGAGCGCGTCGCCGACCGCGGCGCCGATCAGGCACCCGGCGGCCCGGTCCTCCAACGACGGCGGGGCCGAAACCGCCGGTGCGCCGGGCGCGACCGGCAGGACCTGGGTGACCTGGGTGACCTGGGTAGCGGGGACGGCCGGCGCGCTCGACGTCGTCTCGCTGGTGTACGTCATCTGCGGATGAGTCCTTCCACGGTGGGGGTGAGGGGCAGGGCCGGGGCGGCCTCCACCCCGGCTCGGGGGGCGGCGGAGGAGACGGCCTCCGGCCCGGCCCGGGCGGCGGTGTCCGGGGCGGGCGGCTGCGTACCGGCGAGCCGCCCGGCCAGCTCGACCAGATCCGTGCCGGCCAGCCGCGGCAGCACACAGCCGGACAACACCCGGCAGGCGTCGCGCCAGGTGCGCGGCAGGGCCCGGGCGCCGCCCAGGGCGCCGGTGAGCGCGCCGGCGAGGGCGGGCGCGGAGTCGGCGACCCGGGAGAGGCAGGCGGCGGCCGGTACCGCCTCGGCGACCAGCCCGTCCGTCGCCAGGGCGAGCGCCAGCGCGACCGGGACGGTCTCGGCCGCGGCGATGCCGTAGCTGTAGACGTGGTCGACGATCTCGTGCTCCAGCACGGGGACCAGCGCGAAGGCGGTGCCCGGCCGGCCGGGCCGGTCGGCGGCGAAGGACCGCGCGAGGTGGACCGCGTGCAGCGCGTTGCGGCGGATCTCGGTGCCCTCGGGGAGCTGGCCGAGCGCGGTGTCCACACAGTCGCCGGCCGGGGCCCCGCCGACCGCGGCGGCGATCGCGGCGGCCATCGCGCGGGCGCCGTGCACCCCGTCGCCGTCCTGGGTGTAGCGCGCGTCGTACTCGGCGAGGTCGGCCGCCGCGGCGGGCTCACCGGGGTGCACCACGGCCAGCACGGCGGCCCGGACGCACGCCGCGTCGTCGAAGAAGTGCGGATTGTCGTGCCCGGTGGCGGGCGGCCGCAGTCCGGCGGCGAGGTTGCCGAGCCCGGCCCGTACGGAGATCCGGGCGCGCAGCGGAAGTACGGCGGACTCCACCTCGGGCGCCCGGTCGGCGGCCGCGGCGACCTCGTTGGCCAGCGCGTTCCAGGCGAGGTCGAGGGCCGCGCGCATCCGGCGGTCCCGGCCCAGGCCGCTGAGCAGCGCACCGGCCGCGGTGAGCACCGACTCGGCGGTGAAGGCCGCCCACTCGGCGTCGTCGGAGGGGCCGAGCCGCAGCGGCTCCGGCGGCTGGTTGAGGGCGATCGGCACGGGCAGCGTGGTGGTGGCGTTCTGCTCGGCGAAGGTGTCCAGCTCGCGGGTCAGCCGCCGGGTCCACTCCGGCATCCGCGCCGCCCGGTGCCGGGCCGCCGGCCACCCGGCGGCATCGCCCGCGGCGAGCCCCAGCAGCAGGCCCTCGATACGGCTCCCGGCGTCGGCGGCGCCCTCGGGGCCGGCCGCGGTCGAGGCGGTGGCGGCGCTGTCCCGGCTCATCCGGCGACCGCCCCGGCGGGGGAGCCCGTCGCGGGTTCCGCGGCGGCCCCCGGGCCCGCAGCGGCCGGCGCCAGCAGGTCGGCGACGTCCAGGACGTGATAGCCGGCCATCGAGGGCAGACAGCTGCCGCGCGCCGGGCCGATGGCGGCCGCCCACGCCGCGGGGATCGCCGCGGCCCCGCACAGCGCACCGGCCAGCGCGCCGGCCACCGCCGCCGTGGTGTCGGCGTCCCGGCCCATGTTCACCGCGGTCAGCACCGAGGCGGAGAAGTCGCCGTGGGCCGCCGCGAAGGCGCCGAAGGCCAGCCCGACGGCCTCGGGCGCGAGATCCGTCCAGGGGTAGCCGCCGATCACGACGGCGGAGCGCACCGCGCGCTCGGTCCCGAGCTGGGTGATGCCCGGATCGTGCCGGGAGCGCTGCGCGGCGCCGACCGCGCGGCGCAGTGAGCGGGCGGTCCAGGAGTCCTCCGGCACCACCGAGAGCGCGGCGGCGATCACCACGTCGGTGCTGGGCGTCCCCCCTGGGCCCAGGGGGGCGCCCCCGGGCGTCGAAGGCCCTTGGGGGAGGGCGACCATGGCGGCGGCGACCCCGGCGGCCACCGCCCGTCCGCCGTAGATCCCCTCGCCGTCGTGACTGACCGTGCCGTCGATGGCGACCAGCCGGGCCGCCTCGGCGGGCCGGCCGGCGGCGAACACCCCGAACGGCGCGGCGCGCATCGCCAGCCCGTCGCTCCAGGCGTGCCGGTGCTGCGCCGAGATCGGCGCGGCCAGCCCGCGGCGCAGGTTCTCCAGCGTGCCGCGTTCGCTGAAGCCCGCGCCGCGGAACGGCCCCTCGTCGCGGTCGGCGATCCACTGGTGCCAGGCGGCCTCCACATGGGCGACGGTCAGCGCCGAACCGTGCGCCGCCAGCAGCAGCCCCGAGAAGAGGGCGTACTCGGTGTCGTCGGTGCCGACCGGGTCGTCCTCGACGTAGCCCTCGATCCGGCCCCAGCGGCACCGGATCTGAGAGGGCTTCATGTTCTCCGCGGGGGCGCCGAGCGCATCGCCGACGGCCAGCCCGAGCAGCGCCCCGCGGGCCCGGTCGCGCAGGGAACCGGGGGCGGCGGGGGACGCCGGCTCCGGGTGCGTGGGGTCCACGGTTCGC
>NZ_JBVIRA010000019.1:15048-92177 GCF_055576575.1 Streptomyces sp. NPDC033270 | reverse complement strand
CGCTCGCTGCGCTCGCTCATGCCGAAACCTCGCTTCGCTCGGCCCCGCATTCGCGCGGCGCGCACCTCTCCATGGCTCGCTCGCTGCGCTCGCTCATGCCGAAACCTCGCTTCGCTCGGCCCCGCATTCGCGCGGCGCGCACCTCTCCATGGCTCGCTCGCTGCGCTCGCTCACGCCGTATCCGTGCCACGCGGCGGGCCGCCTCTCCTGCCACCGGCGCCACGGTCACCCGGTCGACGCGCCCGGACGCCACCGCGGAAGTGGGCCCCGCAGCGCCTGTGACCGGGATCTCAGCGCCCCTCTCGCGGAAAAACCGCAGGTCAGCGCGGTAAGTTCGGCCTTCCTTGCTAGCGCGGGAGGGTAATTCGCGCATAGCTTCGAGGTGTTGGAGGGGGAAGCGCCGCCATCGGCCCACACCTCGCTGAAGGGAGTAGGTCCCGATATGTCCGTCATGGAGATCATGGATGCCGCGGCACCGACGCATGCGGCCCACCGCGACAACCACACCCACCGCGACGTCAACGGCGGCTGGCTGCGCCCCGCCGTCTTCGGTGCGATGGACGGTCTGGTCTCGAACCTCGCCCTGATGACGGGCGTCGCCGGCGGCGCACTGTCGCAGCAGACGATCATCATCACCGGACTGGCGGGCCTGGCCGCCGGGGCCTTCTCCATGGCCGCGGGGGAGTACACCTCGGTCGCCTCGCAGCGTGAGCTGGTGCAGGCCGAGCTGGACATCGAGCGGGCCGAGCTGCGCAAGCACCCCAAGGACGAGCTGGCGGAGCTGGCGGCCCTGTACGAGTCGCGCGGCGTCGAGCCGGAGCTCGCCCGCAAGGTCGCCGAGCAGCTCTCCGCGGACCCCGAGCAGGCCCTGGAGATCCACGCCCGGGAGGAGTTGGGCATCGACCCGTCTGACCTTCCTTCGCCCGCCGTCGCCGCCCTGTCGTCCTTTGGATCGTTTGCGCTGGGCGCCCTTCTGCCTGTCCTTCCTTACTTGTTGGGGGCTTCCGCCATCTGGCCCGCGGTGCTGCTGGCGCTGGTCGGGCTCTTCGCCTGCGGTGCCGTCGTGGCGCGGGTGACGGCGCGATCCTGGTGGTTCAGCGGACTGCGGCAACTCGCCCTCGGTGGTGCGGCCGCGGGTGTGACGTACGTCCTGGGAGCGGCGTTCGGAACCGTCGTAAGCTGACGGGCGAGTGATGTGTCATACGGGTGACGGCATAATTACTCTGTTACCCAACGGTTTCGGTTTGTTGACGACCGGGCATAAGGCCCTGGCGTCGCGGGCAATGTCGCTCGCCGAACGCCGCCTTGTGAGACGGCCTCGATTCCGTCCGCGTCCTGACATCACCGCACAGCGGTGTCCGCATGTTGGAAGCCCCTTTTCGCTTTTCGAGAAGGGAGTCATCCTGTAACCTGCACGAAATTTCGCGGAGGGCCAACGTCGTCCCTCGGCAATGCCTATGCCACGACGACGTATGGGAGAGCCGATGCGCTTCGCGTCCACGCACTCCGCGACCCCCGGCAGCACCTCCGGTGCCGCCTGGTCGCCCATGGACGGGCGCCCCGCCCAGCAGGGGATGTACGACCCGCGCAACGAGCACGACGCCTGCGGCGTCGGCTTTGTGGCCACCCTCACCGGCGAGGCCAGCCACGCACTGGTCGAGCAGGCGCTCACCGTCCTGACGAATCTGGAGCACCGCGGTGCCACGGGATCGGAGCCCGACTCGGGCGACGGCGCCGGCATCCTGCTCCAGGTCCCGGACGCGTTCCTCCGCGAGAACGTCACCTTCGAGCTCCCCGAGGCCGGCGGCTACGCCGTCGGTATCGCCTTCCTGCCGTCCGATGCCCAGGAAGCGGCCGCAGCCGTCTCACGCATCGAGACGATCGCCGTCGAGGAGGGCCTGGACGTCATCGGCTGGCGGGTCGTCCCCGTCGCCCCGCAGCTGCTCGGCAACGGCGCCCGCGCCACCATGCCGGCCTTCTCCCAGCTCTTCGTGGGCGACGGCGAGCACACCGGCCTGGCCCTGGACCGCAAGGCCTTCGCGCTGCGCAAGCGCGCCGAGCGCGAGGCGGGGGTCTACTTCCCCTCGCTGTCCGCCCGGACCATCGTCTACAAGGGCATGCTGACCACCGGCCAGCTGGAGCCCTTCTTCCCGGACCTGTCCGACCGCCGCTTCGCCACGGCCATCGCCCTGGTCCACTCGCGGTTCTCCACCAACACCTTCCCGAGCTGGCCGCTGGCCCACCCCTACCGCTTCGTCGCGCACAACGGCGAGATCAACACGGTCAAGGGCAACCGCAACTGGATGCGCGCCCGCGAGTCCCAGCTGGCGTCGAAGCTCTTCGGCGCGGACAACGCCGAGCAGCTGGACCGGCTGTTCCCGGTCTGCACCCCGGACGCCTCCGACTCCGCCTCCTTCGACGAGGTCCTGGAGCTGCTCCACCTCGGCGGCCGCTCGCTGCCGCACTCCGTGCTGATGATGGTCCCGGAGGCCTGGGAGAACTCCACCTCCATGGACCCGGCCCGGCGCGCCTTCTACCAGTACCACTCCACGATGATGGAGCCCTGGGACGGCCCGGCCTGTGTCACCTTCACCGACGGCACCCAGGTCGGCGCGGTCCTCGACCGCAACGGCCTGCGCCCCGGTCGCTACTGGGTCACCGACGACGGCCTGGTCGTGCTCTCCTCCGAGGTCGGCGTCCTGGACATCGACCCGTCCAAGGTCGTCCGCAAGGGCCGCCTGCAGCCCGGCCGCATGTTCCTCGTCGACACCGCCGAGCACCGCATCATCGAGGACGACGAGATCAAGGCGCAGCTCGCCGCCGAGCACCCCTACCAGGACTGGCTGGACTCCGGCCTGATCGAGCTCGCCGACCTGCCCGAGCGTGAGCACATCGTGCACACCCACGCCTCGGTCACCCGCCGCCAGCAGACCTTCGGCTACACCGAGGAGGAGCTGCGGGTCCTCCTCGCCCCGATGGCCAAGGCCGGCGCCGAGCCCATCGGCTCGATGGGCACCGACTCGCCGATCGCCGCGCTCTCCGAGCGCCCCCGGCTGCTCTTCGACTACTTCACCCAGCTCTTCGCGCAGGTCACGAACCCGCCGCTGGACGCCATCCGCGAGGAACTGGTCACCTCGCTGATCTCCTCGCTCGGCCCGCAGGGCAACCTCCTGGAGCCCACCGCGGCCTCCTGCCGCAGCGTGACCCTGCCCTTCCCGGTCATCGACAACGACGAGCTGGCCAAGCTCATCCACATCAACGCCGACGGCGACATGCCCGGCATGAAGGCCGTCACGCTCTCCGGCCTCTACCGGGTCTCCGGCGGCGGCGAGTCGCTGGCCGCCCGGATCGAGCAGATCTGCGCCGAGGCCGACGCCGCCATCGACGACGGCGCCCGGCTGATCGTGCTCTCCGACCGCCACTCCGACGCCGAGCACGCGCCGATCCCCTCGCTGCTGCTGACCGCCGCGGTCCACCACCACCTCATCGCCACCAAGGAGCGCACCCAGGTCGGCCTGCTCGTCGAGGCCGGCGATGTGCGCGAGGTGCACCACGTCGCGCTGCTCATCGGCTACGGCGCGGCCGCGGTCAACCCCTACCTGGCGATGGAGTCCGTCGAGGACCTGGTCCGGGCCGGCACCTTCCTGCCCGGCATCGAGCCCGAGCAGGCCATCAAGAACCTCATCAAGGCGCTCGGCAAGGGCGTTTTGAAGGTCATGTCCAAGATGGGCATCTCCACCGTCGCCTCCTACCGGGGCGCGCAGGTCTTCGAGGCCGTCGGCCTGGACGACGAGTTCGTCGCGCAGTACTTCCACGGCACCGCCACCAAGATCGGCGGCGCCGGCCTGGACGTCATCGCCCAGGAGGTCGCCGCCCGGCACGCCAAGGCCTACCCGGCCACCGGCATCGCCGCCACGCACCGTGCGCTGGAGATCGGCGGCGAGTACCAGTGGCGCCGCGAGGGCGAACCGCACCTCTTCGACCCGGACACCGTCTTCCGGCTCCAGCACTCCACCCGCTCGCGCCGCTACGACATCTTCAAGCAGTACACCGAGCGGGTGAACGAGCAGTCCGAGCGGCTGATGACGCTGCGCGGCCTGTTCGGCTTCAAGTCCGACCGGCAGCCGATCCCCCTCGACGAGGTCGAGCCGGCGTCCGAGATCGTCAAGCGCTTCTCCACCGGCGCCATGTCGTACGGCTCCATCTCCCAGGAGGCGCACGAGACCCTCGCCATCGCCATGAACCGGCTGGGCGGCAAGTCCAACACCGGTGAGGGCGGCGAGGACCCCGAGCGCCTCTACGACCCGGCGCGCCGCTCGTCCATCAAGCAGGTCGCCTCCGGCCGCTTCGGTGTGACCAGCGAGTACCTGGTCAACTCCGACGACATCCAGATCAAGATGGCGCAGGGCGCCAAGCCCGGCGAGGGCGGCCAGCTGCCCGGCCACAAGGTCTACCCCTGGGTCGCCAAGACCCGGCACTCCACCCCCGGCGTGGGCCTGATCTCCCCGCCGCCGCACCACGACATCTACTCCATCGAGGACCTGGCTCAGCTGATCCACGACCTCAAGAACGCCAACCCGGCCGCCCGCATCCACGTGAAGCTGGTCTCCGAGGTCGGCGTCGGCACGGTCGCCGCGGGCGTCTCCAAGGCGCACGCGGACGTGGTCCTGATCTCCGGCCACGACGGCGGCACGGGCGCCTCCCCGCTCACCTCGCTCAAGCACGCGGGCGGCCCCTGGGAGCTGGGCCTGGCCGAGACCCAGCAGACCCTGCTGCTCAACGGCCTGCGCGACCGGATCGTCGTGCAGACCGACGGCCAGCTCAAGACCGGCCGCGACGTCGTCATCGCCGCCCTGCTGGGCGCCGAGGAGTACGGCTTCGCGACCGCCCCGCTGGTCGTCTCCGGCTGCGTCATGATGCGCGTCTGCCACCTGGACACCTGCCCGGTCGGCATCGCCACCCAGAACCCGACGCTGCGCGAGCGGTTCAGCGGCAAGGCCGAGTACGTCGTCAACTTCTTCGAGTTCATCGCCGAAGAGGTCCGCGAGCTCCTCGCCGAGCTGGGCTTCAGGACCCTCGAAGAGGCCGTCGGCCACGCCGAGCTGCTGGACACCACCCAGGCCGTGGACCACTGGAAGGCGCAGGGCCTGGACCTGGCCCCGCTGCTGCACGTCCCCGAGCTGCCCGAAGGCGCGGTCCGCCACCAGGTCACCGTCCAGGACCACGGCCTGGAGAAGGCGCTCGACAACGAGCTGATCAAGCTCGCCGCCGACGCGCTGGCCGCCGACACCGCCGAGGCCGCGCAGCCCGTGCGCGCCCAGGTCGCCGTCCGGAACATCAACCGCACGGTCGGCACCATGCTCGGCCACGAGGTGACCAAGAAGTTCGGTGGCGCGGGCCTGCCCGACGACACCATCGACATCACCTTCACCGGCTCGGCCGGCCAGTCCTTCGGCGCGTTCCTGCCGCGCGGCATCACGCTGCGCCTGGAGGGCGACGCCAACGACTACGTCGGCAAGGGCCTCTCCGGCGGCCGGGTCATCGTCCGCCCGGACCGCGGCGCCGACCACCTCGCGGAGTACTCCACCATCGCGGGCAACACCCTCGCCTACGGCGCCACCGGCGGCGAGCTGTTCCTGCGCGGCCGGGTCGGCGAGCGCTTCTGCGTCCGCAACTCCGGTGCCACGGTGGTCTCCGAGGGCGTCGGCGACCACGGCTGCGAGTACATGACCGGCGGCAACGCGGTCGTGCTCGGGGAGACGGGCCGCAACTTCGCGGCCGGTATGTCCGGCGGTTTCGCGTACGTCATCGACCTGGACAAGGACAACGTCAACAAGGAGCTTGTCGAGGCGGTCCACGCGCTGGACGACGCCGACAAGCAGTGGCTGCACGAGGTCGTGCGCCGCCACCAGGAGGAGACCGGCTCCACCGTCGCCGCCAAGCTCCTGGCCGACTGGGATGCCGCCGCTGCCCGCTTCAGCAAGGTCATCCCGCCCACGTACAAGGCAGTGCTCGCCGCCAAGGACGCCGCTGAGCAGGCCGGACTCTCCGAGTCCGAGACCCACGAGAAGATGATGGAGGCGGCGACCAATGGCTGACCCCAAGGGCTTCCTGACCCACGAGCGCGAGATCGCCAAGACCCGCCCCGTCGAGGAGCGCGTCAAGGACTGGAACGAGGTCTACCAGCCCGGATCCCTGCTGCCGATCATCAGCAAGCAGGCCTCGCGCTGCATGGACTGCGGCATCCCGTTCTGCCACAACGGCTGCCCGCTCGGAAACCTCATCCCCGAGTGGAACGACTACGCCTACCGCGAGGACTGGACCGAGGCCAGCGAGCGGCTGCACGCGACCAACAACTTCCCGGAGTTCACCGGTCGCCTCTGCCCCGCCCCCTGCGAGGCCGCCTGTGTGCTGGGCATCAACCAGCCGCCGGTGACCATCAAGAACGTCGAGGTCTCCATCATCGACAAGGCGTGGGACAGCGGCGACGTCACCCCGCAGCCGCCCGAGCGCCTCTCCGGCAAGACCGTCGCCGTCATCGGCTCCGGCCCGGCCGGTCTGGCCGCCGCCCAGCAGCTGACCCGGGCCGGCCACACGGTGGCGGTGTACGAGCGCGCGGACCGCATCGGCGGTCTCCTGCGCTACGGCATCCCCGAGTTCAAGATGGAGAAGCGCCACATCAACCGCCGCATCGAGCAGATGCGCGCGGAGGGCACCAAGTTCCGTACGGAGGTGGAGATCGGCCGCGACATCGACGCCAAGAAGCTGCGCAAGCGCTACGACGCCGTCGTCATCGCCGCCGGTGCCACCACCTCCCGCGATCTGCCGGTGCCCGGCCGTGACCTCAAGGGCATCCACTTCGCGATGGAGTACCTCCCGCTCGCCAACAAGGTGCAGGAGGGCGATCTGACGGTCACCCCGATCACCGCCGAGGGCAAGCACGTCGTGGTCATCGGCGGCGGCGACACCGGCGCGGACTGCGTCGGCACCGCCCACCGCCAGGGCGCGGCCTCCGTCACCCAGCTGGAGATCATGCCCAAGCCGGGCGAGGAGCGCAGCGCCGGCCAGCCCTGGCCGACCTTCCCGATGCTCTACAAGGTCACCTCCGCGCACGAGGAGGGCGGTGAGCGGGTCTACTCCGTCTCCACCACCCACTTCGAGGGCGACGAGGACGGCAACGTCCAGTGGCTGCACCTGATCGAGGTGGAGTTCAAGGACGGCAAGCTGGAGCAGAAGCCGGGCACCGAGCGGAAGATCCCGGCCCAGCTGGTCACCCTCGCGATGGGCTTCACCGGCACCGACCAGGAGAACGGCCTGGTCGAGCAGTTCGGCCTGGAGCTCGACCAGCGCGGCAACGTCGCCCGTGACGGTGACTTCGCCACCAACGTCCCCGGGGTGTTCGTCGCCGGTGACGCCGGCCGCGGCCAGTCGTTGATCGTGTGGGCCATCGCCGAGGGCCGCTCCGCCGCCCGCGGTGTGGACCGCTTCCTGACCGGAGCCAGCGCCCTGCCGGCTCCCATCAAGCCGACGGATCGCGCACTGACCGTGTGACCGGCAGTGTGAGCGACCGTCCCTGAGTGTCCCGTACAACGTCGTACGGAGGCATGGGGACCGGGGGCGACCCCGATCCCGACCGCGGCGCCTGTCTCCTTCCCCGACCGGAGGGCAGGCGCCGCGGGTCTTTCTGTGGGGAATACCCCCCGCCCCGCCCCTGTTGTGGCCCCACAGGGGGCGCTCGCATCCCCTAGGGAATCCGTTCGCCCGCCCCCTACGAGCCGCTACGAGCCGCTACGAGCCCCTACGAGCCGCTGCGCTCCGCGGGGAATCGCCGCCCCAACTGCCGCGCCAGCTCCTGGGCCGGGGCCGGTACGGCCTGTGCGGGGGGAGCGGCCGGCGGCCGGAAGTCGTGCACCGGTGGATGCCACGCCCCCAGGTCGATCCGGCGGTCGCTCAGCGGCAGCACCCACCGCGGGTCGGCGTGCACCCGCAGCACCTGCGCCTCGATCTGCGTCCATGCCCCGTCGGTCACCGTGCGCTCACCGACCCGGCGCGCCTCCAACTGCACCGGACAGTGCACCAGTCGGGGCGGCCGTACCAGCTCGGACGGCTCCGTCCATGGTGCGTCCGTCGACGGCGCCATGGCGCCGGTCCCTTCCTCGGTCCCCGTCGCGTCCGGCGGCAGATTGAACACCACGTCCGGGCGTACCGCGAGGTTCTTGGCGGTGCGCCCACGGGTCGGCAGCCAGAGGCTCACGACCGGGCCGAGCTCCCACCGGATCCGCAGCTCGACCAGCACGAATGTTCCGTCGTCGTTCTCCGTGGACAGCAGCGCCGGGGTGACCGAACTGCTCTTCTCCAGCGCGCCTTTCATGCCGTCGAGAATAGAAGCCAGATGATTCGGTACTCACCGAAATGTTATCAGAGGTTACTCTGTGTACATGAACCGATGGGACGCCGATCAGGAAAGCCTCGCGGAGACGCCCGACCTCGCCGCTCTCGCGGCGCTGCTCGCGGACCGCACCCGCGCCGCCATCTGCATGGCCCTGCTCGACGGCGGCACCTGGACCGCCGGTGAACTCGCCGAATACGCCGGTGTGGCGCCCTCCACGACCACCGAGCACCTCAACCTCCTGGTCTCCGGCGGCCTCCTCGCCGAGGAGCGCCAGGGCCGGCGGCGCTATGTGCGCCTGGCCGGGCCGGGCACCGCGGAGATCCTGGAGAACCTCGCCGGCCTGGCCCCCTACCGCCATGTCCCCATCCGCTCCCTGGCCGAGGCCAACCAGCGCAGAGCCCTGCACCACGCCCGTACGTGCTACGACCACATCGCCGGCGCTCTCGGTGTCGCCCTCGCCGAGGCGATGACCGAACGCGGCCTGCTCGCCCGGGAGTACGGCCTGGTGCTGACCGCCGCCGGCGCCCAGTGGCTGACCGCCCTCGGCATCCCCGACACCGGCCCCTCCGCCGCCCACCGCGCCCATGTGCGCACCTGCTTCGACTGGACGGTGCGCCGCCAGCACCTCTCCGGCGCGGTCGGCGCCGCCCTCTACCGCCACGCCGTGGACCGTACGTGGATCGTCAAATCGCCCACCACCCGCATCCTCGGCGTCACCGAAGCGGGCCGTACGGCCTTCCGCGAGCTGCTCGGCCTGCCCGACGAGGCGCTTCTGCCGTCCCTCCCGCTCACGCCTCCCCGCACCTGACCGCCGCGGGGCCCGGACGGGTCCTTCAGTCCTCGCCGACGTGGCGGATCCGGTCGTCGCCGAGCCTGTGCTGGGTGTCCTGGAGCAGGATCCGCAGCAGCCCGGTGAGCTGCTCCTGCTGGTCGGGCGTCAGCCCGCCGACCAACTCGGCCTCGCGGCACAGCACTCGGTCGACGGTGGCCTCGACCAGCTCATGGCCGGCCGGGGTGAGTTCGACCAGGACCGTACGCGTCCGGCCCGCGCCCGCCCGCCGGGCCACCAGCCCCTCGCGCTCGGCGCGCGCCACCCGCTGGGAGATCGCCCCCGCGGTGACCATCGAGCGCCGGCTCAGCTCGCGGGTCGTCAGGGTGTACGGCTCGCCGCTGCGGCGCAGCACGCTGAGCAGGTCGAGGGTGGCGGTGTCCACCCCGGCGGCGGCCAGCACCCGCCGCCGGTCGTCGCCCAGGAGCTTGGCCAGCTGCCAGATGGGCGTCACGATCCCGATGGAGGACACCGGAGTGCCCGGGCGTTCGCGCTCCCAGGCGGCGGCGATCTCCTCGACGGGGTAGGGGGTGGTGTGCGCCGCGGGGCGGTCGTGGCCGCCCTTCGCCTCGAAATCCCTTGCCACTGGCCCTCCCGGTGATGTTATGTTCAGCTCTAAATATAGACCTAAACGGAGTCCTGGTCCGTGATCCGTGATCTGGATTTAGGGCTGAACATGATGGACGGAGCTCAGCGTATGTCACGCACCATCCTGGTCACCGGCGGCGGAACCGGCATCGGGCGCGCCGTCGCCCACCACTTCGCGGCCCAGGGCGACGAGGTCGTCGTCACCGGCCGCCGCCCCGGCCCCCTCCAGGAGACGGCCGCCGGCCACCCGGGCATCCGCCCCCTGGTCTGCGACCACACCGACCCCCAGGCGCTCATCGCGCTGCTGGCCCAACTCCCCGCCCGGATCGACGTCCTGGTCAACAACGCCGGCGGCAACACCGACTTCGACACCGCGGGCGACGGCGCCGGCGACCTCGCCGCCTACGCCCGCGACTTCCGCGCCAACCTCGACGCGAACCTGCTCAGCGCCGCGCTGACCACCAAGGCGGTGCAGGACCGGCTGGCGGCCGGCGGCGCCGTCGTCCACATCGGGTCGATCGCCGCCGACCAGGGGGCGGGCTCCTACGGAGCGGCCAAGGCCGGACTCGCCTCCTGGAACGTCGAGCTGTCGCGGACACTCGGTCCCCGCGGCATCACCGCGAACGTCGTCGCGCCCGGCTACATCGCCGACACCGACTTCTTCCGCGACCGGCTCACCGCCGAGCGCCGCGAGAGCCTGGTGACCGCCTCGGCCGTGGGCCGCGCGGGCTCCCCGGACGACGTCGCGGGGACGGTCGCCTTCCTGGCCTCACCGGCGGCCCGGCACCTCACCGGCCAGGTGCTCAACGTCAACGGCGGCACCCGCACGACCCGTTGACGCTCTGCCGCACGCTTCAGGCGTCGCCCCCGCCCTCCACCAGACGGGCCGGGAAGCCGCCGGTCGCGACCGGGCCCCAGCGCCTCGGCACCACCCGGATCAGCGACTTGCCCTGCTTGCGCATCGCCGCACGGTACTCGTCCCAGTCCGGGTGCTCGCCGGCGATGTTGCGGTAGTACTCGACGAGCGGCTCGATCGAATCCGGAGCGTCGATCACCTCGGCCTCGCCGTCGATCTGCACCCACGGGCCGTTCCACTCGTCGGACAGCACGATGACGCTGACCGACGAGACCCGCCGGGCGTTGCGGACCTTGGCCCGCTCCGGATACGTCGACATCACCAGCCGCCCGGAGTCGTCCACCCCGCAGGTCAGCGGCGAGCCCTGCGGGGTGCCGTCGCTGCGGCGGGTGAGCAGGATCGCACGGTGACGGGGGCGGACGAACTCCAGCAGCTCGGGCAGCTCGACGCGGTTCGTGGTGGCGATGGAAGGGCTCATACGGCCGAGCGTAGGGCGTGGAGCGCGCTCGCAGGTGAACGCAACTGGCGACCGGCCCCGCCGCGTCGCGCCCGGCCGGCGGCGGTCAGCCCTTGAGCAGCTCCTTGCCGGTGGCCGCGTCCACGACCTTGCGGTCGCCCAGCGCGCCCTTGAGCTTGATCTTCACCTTGTCGGTGGCCAGCATCTCGGTGCACATCCCCTTGGCGCTCTTCTTCTTGCCCCAGCCGGTCACCACCACCAGCCCCTTGGACTCGTGGCTGCGCGCACCGAAGCGGGCGTCGCAGGCGCTGTGCCCGACGGTCACCGTGATCTCCCGTATGTCCTTGCTCCCGGAGCCCTTGGGGCCCTCCGCGCCGACCAGCGGCAGCAGTGCCTCCTGCCGCCCCGGCACCGGCGAGACCTTCGGCCAGTCCCGCACTATCTGGTCCGCCCGGCGCTCGAAGGCGTCCGGCTTCTTCGGCGGGGGCGCGCTGCCCACGGTCTGCTGCTTCTGGCCGCAGCCGGACAGGGCGACGGCGCCGGACGCCGCCAGCGCGAGCACGGCGGCGAGCGAACGGGTGCGGGAGAGGTGGGATCCTCGCATGACATGCCTCCTTGGTTCGGCTGTGTGACGTGCCGGAGGCAAGACAGGTTCCAGCCGGATCCGGGAGTGTTCGCGGTGCGCGCAATCCGCCGACGGCGCAAGCCGTTCGCAGCGGCCCGGCCGCCCGTTAGCGTCCGGACCATGGACGCACTCACCCGGACCACCCCCACCCGGATCACCGCCACCGTCTGGCAGCTCCCCTTCCCCGTGGGGCACGTGTACGCCGTCGCCCTCCCCGACGACGGATACGCGCTGGTCGACACCGGTGTTCCGGGCTCGGCCCCCGCCATCCTCGACGCGCTGGCCCGAATCGGCGGCCGTCCGCAGCAACTGCGGCAGATCGTGCTCACCCACTCCCACCTGGACCACATGGGCTCCGCCGCCGACCTCGTCGCCGCCACCGGCGCCCGCGTCCTGGCCGGCGCGCTGGACGCCCCCTCCATCCGCGGGACCGCCCCGGAGCCCGCGCCCGTCCTCACCGCCGCCGAACGCACGCTGCACGAAGGGGTCGTGGCGGGGTTCGCGGCCGCCGGGGTCCCGCCGCTGCGCCATAGCGCGGTCGATGTCGAACTGCACGACGGCGACACTCTCGACGGCTGGCCGGAGCCGGTCCGGGTGCTCCATGTCCCCGGCCACACGCCGGGCGGGATCGCGCTGCACCTGCCCGGGAGCAGGATGCTGTTCCCCGGCGACGTCATCGGCACCGGCCCCGACGGCGGCCGTGCGGTCCTCGGCCCGTTCAACGTCGCGCGCGAGGCGGCCGTCGCGTCCTTCCGGCGGCTGGCCGCCCTCGACGACGTCGACACGGTGTGCGTGGCGCACGGCCGGCCGATCCGCACCGGCGCCCGGGAGGTGCTCGCGGCGGCGCGCCCGGAGGCGGACTGGCGGTGACCTGTGCGCCCGGCTCGGCGTCCCGGGCGGCCGGTCGGCTCAGCCGGAGTCGCGGGCCTGGACGTGGAAGGTGCCCAGCCGGTGGGTCGTGGGCGCGGTGCCGGGGGCGCGGATGAGGGCGTCGACCAGTTCCGCGATCCGGTCCGGTGCGGTGATCTCGGCGCGGACGCTGGTCAGCCGGGGGCGCAGCAGCCGGGCCAGCAGCAGATCGTCTGCCCCGACCACCGCGATGTGGTCGGGGGAGCCGGCACCGATCGTGTGGCCGGCGTCCTGGAGGGCACGCATCAGCAGCATCGCGTACTCGTCGTTGTAGGCGAACACCGCGTCCAGGCCCCACCGCGGCCAGTCGGCGGCGAGCCGCGCCGCGGACTCCTCGGTGAGCGCGAGGTCCAGCGGCCGCACCTGGGCGCCGGGGCGGGCGGCGGCCGCGGCCCGTACGCCGGCCAGCCGGGGCTCGGCGAAGGCGGCGAGCTCCGGCTCGACGGGGCGCACCACCCCGATCCGGCGCCGGCCGCCGGCCAGCAGATGCTCACCCGCCCGCAGGCCGGCCTCCCGCTGGTCGAGCAGGAGGGTGTGGGCGCCGGGGGGCGCCGCCGGACCGTGGGTGAGGACCGCGGCCGTACCGGAGCGGTGCAGCAGCTCGACGGCGGCCGCGTCCAGCGGCGGGCCGTGCAGCGTCAGCACGGCGGCCGGCCGCAGTTCGGCCCAGGCGCGGGCGGCCGCCACCGGGGAGGCGGCGGGCGCGCCGTGCAGCACGCCGGTGTAGCCGAGGCGGTGCAGCGCGGTCTGGAAGCTGGCCAGGAACCGGGCGAAGAGCGGGCCGAAGACCGGCACCGTGTCGGCGCGCGCGGCCAGCAGCACGATGCTGCCCCGGCCGGCCCGCAGACTCCGGGCCGCGGCGTGCGGTACATACCCCAGCTCCTCGGCGGCCGCCCGCACCCTCGCCTGGGTGCGCTCGCCGACCCGCCCGGCGGCCTGCCCGTTCAGGACGTACGAGACCGTCGCGCGGGAAACCCCGGCGCGCCGGGCAACGGCCGCGCTGGTCGGGGGCGTTGGGGTGGCCCGTGGGCCCGCTGGGTCAGTCATGCTGCTGCGCATCCTCGCACAGCGGTTTTGCCCGGCGGGGCGGGGCGCGGCACATTCCGCACGGGTGCTGACACGTGTAACGTCGGCGGGTGCGGTCCGGCCCCGGGCAACTCCGGGTCCGGGACCACCGGGAGACCGGAGCGGACCTGCGGGAGAGGGAGGGCACGGGCATGCAGCTGCACACCCATGAATGGGGCGCCGGCGAACGGATCGCGGTGCTGGTCCACGGCATAATGTCCGACCACCGCACCTGGCGCCGGGTCGGCCCGGCGCTCGCCGAGCGGGGCTACCGCGTCATCGCCGTCGATCTGCGCGGCCACGGCCGCAGCCCGCGCGGCGACTACGGCGTCGAGTTGTACGCCGACGACCTGGTCGAGACCCTGCCGGCCGCCCCCGAAGTCGCCATCGGGCACTCCCTGGGCGGCCTGGCGCTCTCCCTGGCGGTGGAGCGGCTGCAGCCGCGGCGCGCGGTCTACAGCGAACCGGCGTGGTCGCTCGGCAGGCTCGAACAGCCCGTCGACCCGGCCGTGTTCGCCACCTTCAAGACCGCCGACCGCACGATGGTGCGGAGCTTCAACCCGCGCTGGGAGGACATCGACGTCGACATCGAACTCGCCACGGTCGCGGACTGGGACACCGGGACCGCACTGGCGCTGTCCGCCGAGCGGTTCCAGGACCGGACGCCCGAGAAGCCGGTCGTCCGCTCGCTGGTCCAGATCGCGGGGGAGGGCTTCCTCTTCCCGGACGGGGCGGCGGCCACCGCCGACCTGACCGACCGGGGCTTCGAGGTCCGTACGGTGCCCGGCGCGGGCCACACCATCCACCGCGACGACTTCGACGGCTTCCTGACGGGGCTGGAGGGGTGGGTGTAGGGGGCGGCCCTCAGGGCCCGTCCGATGGGCCATGGCCACCGGTCTTGCCTCATTCCGCGCCGTGCCGCCGGACCAGCAGCGTTCCCAGGGCGGTGCGCCGGTGCCGTACGGACCGGCCCGCGCGGACCGTGGTGATCAGGCCCGCGCCGCGCAGTGCGGCGGTGTGGGCGGAGGCGGTGGCGTTGCTGACTCCCAGTCGCCGGGCGAGCCCGGTGGTGGAGTGCTCCGCCGCGAGCAGCAGCAGGATGTCCAGGCGGGTGCGTCCCAGCACCTCGGCCAGCGCCTCGGCAGTGCCGTCCGCCCCGGCCGGGGTGAGCGGCAGGCCCGGACCGGCCGGGTAGGTCAGGTACAGGGGGCGGCCGGGCAGGTCGGCGATCAGGGGCGGGCCACTCCAGTGGAAGGTGGGCTGGAGCACCAGGCCGCGCCCGCGCAGTGCGCGGTCCGACTCGCCGGGTGCCGCGAACTCCCAGACGTCCCCGCGGAGTCGGCCGCCGGGCACGAGTCGTTCGAGCGCGGCACCGACACCGTGCTCGGCCACCGTCAGCGCGTAACGGGTGAACTCCGCCCGGTGCAGGTCCTGCACCACGGGCCACACGGGGCGCACGGCCGTTTCGAAGGCCGCGCGCTGTGCGCGGCGAAGGAGCTCAAAGGCCTCGGCGTCGCCCCGGTGCAGAGCGTGGATCCACGGCGGAACCGGGGCCGGGTGCCGGGCGTAGACCCGCTCGATCTCGGCGCGGAGCACTTCCGGGCGGCCGGCCCGTACCGTATCCAGCCCCTCGGTCAGGCTGTCACTGAACACATCGAGGAACTGGGGGGCTTCGCCGGCGGGGACCAGGTCTGCCAGGGGCTCGGCGGCGGCCGGCAGCGACCGGAGCAGCCGTTGCCGCCAGCGGCCGAAGAGCACCGCGTCGTCGGGTCGGCACATCCGCAGCAGGGCCACGTTCAGCTCCTGCAGCGGGGCCGGCCGGGGCGCGAGGCGGACCCGGGCGAAGTCGGCGGCCGTGAAACGGATCCGGATCACTACTCTCCTCCGCGGCACCGCGCCATCGTTTCGGCCTGGCCCTCAACGTTCGCCCGTGCCGCGGCCGGACGCCAGCATTCAGGTCATGTCCTCCTCATTCACTCATGGCGCCGGCGCGGTGACCCGGCGGACCGTCACCACCTCGGCCGCACTGGCCGCCGCGCTGCTGCTCACCGGTGGCGGCCGCGCACCGGCACGGCCCGCGGCGGCGCCGCCCGCCGGCGGCCGCACCCTGCGGCTGCCCGCGCCGACCGGTCCGCACCGCATCGGCCACACCACGCTGTATCTGGCCGACCCCGCCCGGCGCGATCCGTGGGAACCCGCCCTCGCCGTACGGGAGGTGATGGCCACGGTGTGGTATCCGGCCCGCGCCGTCCACGGCCACCCGGTCGCACCGCAGATGACCGCGGACGCCGCGGCGCTGTTCGCGCAGATCGACGCCGAGATCCACCACCTCCCCAAGTCCGGTGTGAACTGGGCGGCCACCATGACGCACGCGCACGGGGGCGCGCCCGCCCAGGCCGTACGGCGCCCGGTGCTGCTCTACAGCCCGGGAGGCGGTGATCCGCGGACCCTGGGCACCGGGGTCGCCGAGGAACTGGCCAGCCACGGCAGTGTGGTGGTGGCCGTCGATCACCCCGGCGACGCCGGTGAGGTCGCCTTCCCCACCGCGAGGGCGGGCCGCGAGCGGGTCCGCCCGACCGTCTTCCGGGGCGATCCCCGGACCTCTCCGGAGATCTTCCGCACCGCGATCGGCACCCGGATCGCGGACCTCCGCTTCGTGCTGGACCAGTTGGAGGTCCTGGCGGCCGGCGGCAACCCCGACGCGGCCGGCCGCCCGCTGCCGCCAGGCCTCGGCCGAGCGCTGGATCTGCGGCGGGTGGGCGCCTACGGCCACTCGGCCGGCGGCACCGCCGTGACCGAGGCGATGTACGAGGACCGCCGCATCGACGCGGCGGTCAACCTGGAGGGCCATCTCGACCACCCGGCGCCCGGCCCCGGCCGGGAGGGGGAGCTGTTTCCGGTCGCCCGTCACGGGGTGGACCGTCCGCTGCTCCTGCTGGGAACCGACGGCTTCCCCGGCCGCGCGGAGCTGGCGCGGTCCTGGTCGGCGATGCTCGCCC
This sequence comes from Streptomyces sp. NPDC033270, assembly GCF_055576575.1. Classification (NCBI taxonomy): domain Bacteria; kingdom Bacillati; phylum Actinomycetota; class Actinomycetes; order Kitasatosporales; family Streptomycetaceae; genus Streptomyces; species Streptomyces sp. NPDC033270. The sequence continues at coordinate 75,457 of NZ_JBVIRA010000019.1, read as the reverse complement.
ACCCGCGCGGACACACCCGCCGGCGGCAGCTCGACCACGCCGCGCACGCGGTGTTCACCGACTACGCCGCGCTGGCGCCCCAGTTGCAGGCCGCCGGACTGATGCCGCCCGAGGACCGGGTCCGGCTGGTCGGCGCGATCGATCCGGCCGTCTCGGTGCCCCTGGTGCGCCACCACATACGGTCGTTCTTCGCCCGGCACCTGCCCGGACGCTGACCCGCCGCCCCGCCACGGGCCGGCGCCCGCTCAGGTGTCGCAGTCCAGCAGGGACTTGCACAGTCCGCAGCGCGCCTGGAGCCGTCCGCGCACCGGCACCCGGATCCGCTGATCGCACACCGGGCAGCGGAACGACACCCGCAGCGGCGTCGGCCCCTCGAAGTCGTAGCCGTCGTCCGGGCCCGGCGGGCGGCCGGCGCGCCGCGGGTCCCGCGCCGCCCGGCGGTCCTTGGCGTAGCGGAGCCGGGCGGCCCATCCGGCGCCGGCGAGCGGCGGCCGGCGCGCGTCCTGGCGGGCCCGCGCCGCGCCCGCCGCATACGCGTCGCAGGCCTGCGGGCTGGTGAACCACGGCGCCGGGTCCTCACCGAAGAACTCCGCCCGCTTGGCGAGGACATAGCCGAACTCCTCCGGCGTCAGATAGCCGAGCTTCTGGGAGAACGGGCCGTGCTCGCGGTAGGCGTCCAGCAGCAGCCAGCCGGTGCCGAGGTAGGCGGCCGCGGTGTCGGTGAGGATCTCGTTGTCGCGGGTGCCGGGGAACGACAGGTCCAGGCGGTGCAGGTAGACATGCATCACCTCATGGGCCAGCGCGGCGCCGATGTCCCTGCGGTGCTTCTTGAAGCGGTCGTTGAGCTCGATGAAGTACTCCGGTCCCGCGGTGAGTTCGACGTTCGCGGCGTGTTCCATCTCGCGGAAGCCGACCACCATCCGCGCGTCCGGCAGTCGCAGCTGCCGCACCAGGGCGTGCGCGACGCGCTGCGCGCCCAGGTACAGGTCCTCGGTGTCGTCGAAGGCGACGTCGACCGGAAGCACGCTGGTGGCAAAGGTGCTCACTGTGTCGTACGACAGGCGTTGGAACACGGCGTGGACGGCCGCACGCACCGTGTCGAGATGAGGGAATCCGTGCTCGATACCGCTGCCACCAGTGGTCACCCGGCCCACTCTACGACTGTCCTGGTTCGTCCGGTATGGACCGTACGGGGCGTGGGTAGTAAGGGAGTTGGCTGGATGCGCACCCTTGTCACCCTGATCGCCCACTCCACATAATCCAAGGGCGCTTCACGGACTCATCCCCCACTGGGTCCGGACGCCTTACGGCGTGCCGCCGTCCTCCACGCACTCTTTTCGGCGGGTACGTCCGGCTCCGGTGTTGGCATGGGCTCGTCAGCGACGTGCAACCCCCCACGAAAGGAAGCCCGTTGCGCAGCTACCGGAAGCTCCTCAAAAGAACCACCGCCCTCGGCGCGATCGCCCTGGCCGCCTTCAGCCTCCAGCCCGGCTCGGCCTCCGCGGCCCCCGCCCCCGACCCGTCCGGGTCCCACACCAAGGTCGTCGGCGGCACCAAGGCCGAACAGGGTGAATACCCCTTCATGGTCCGGCTGTCGATGGGCTGCGGCGGCGCCCTCTACGCCAAGGACATCGTGCTCACCGCGGCGCACTGCGTCGACGGCAGCGGCGACAACACCTCCATCACCGCCACCGCCGGTGTGGTCGACCTGGAGGACTCCGGCGCCGTCAAGGTGAACTCCACCAAGGTCCTCCAGGCCCCCGGCTACAACGGCAAGGGCAAGGACTGGGCGCTGATCAAGCTCGCCAAGCCGATCGACCAGCCGACCCTGAAGATCGCCGAGAACGACAAGCTCAACAACGGCGACTTCGAGATCGCCGGCTGGGGCGCCGACAAGGAGGGCGGCGACCAGCAGCGCTACCTCCTCAAGGCGACCGTGCCGTTTGTGGACGACGCCACCTGCAAGAAGGCCTACGGCGACCAGCTCACGCCCGGCGACGAGATCTGCGCCGGCAAGCTGGACACCGGCGGCGTCGACACCTGCCAGGGGGACTCCGGCGGCCCGATGTTCCGCAAGGACGACGCCGGCGAGTGGCTCCAGGTCGGCATCGTCTCCTGGGGCGAGGGCTGCGCGCGGCCCGGCAAGCCCGGTGTCTACAGCGAGGTGAGCACCTTCGCCGCGGACATCAAGAAGGCCGCGGGCGAACTGGGCGGCTGACCGCACCACCCCCGCACACCACGGCCCGGGGAGCAGCGGCTCCCCGGGCCGTCGCCGTGCCCCGCTCCCGACCCCGGGCCCGGGACTTTGGTCCCCCGCCCGCGGGACGTCGGTCCGCCCGCGCCGGGGACCAAACGCACCCATCCGGCCGGGCCCTGTGGCGCCGACGACGGCCCTAGGGCCCATGGCCGCACCCGCGTGCCCCTCCCTAGCGTGAACGGCATGTCCACCGAGCCCCGCACCCGGCCCCCGGCGCGCGACCGCGACCACCGCGTGACGGTCGCCGCCGTCCTGCTCCTCGCCGCCTGCGCCGCGACCCTGGCCTACGTCCTGCTGGGCGGCCACGACCACGGCCCCGTCGAGTCGGAGTCGACCGCCGACGGCCCCGCCCACACCGTCCTGGGCCAGGGCCTGTCCGATGGGCCGGGCTCGGCCACCCCCTAGGGGGCGGTCGCAGAGTCCCGCCTGGCCCGCGACGGCCCACCCGCCCGCACGCCCTCGTCGTGGCCACCGCCGTCGTCGTCTGCCTGTGCGCGGTGCCGTTCGCCCGGATCCCGGCGACCGTACGGGCCTGGACGGCGGCCGCCGTCTCGCTGGCCGCTTCGGCGGTGCTGATCGCCGGGCAGCACGCCCTGAAGGTGTGGGGCCTGGGGGAGGGGATCGCGCTGCTGGTCCTGCTGACCGCCGTGGTCCACCGCGCCCCCGGCCGCACCGCCGCCCTCCCGGGCCCGATGCTCGGCCTGTCCTGCGTCCTCGCCCCGATGCGCGACATCCGGCTGGGCGCCTTCACCGTCGTCTACGGCGTGCTCACCGTGGTCGTCGCCGCCTACTCGATGATCCTGCGCTGGCACGGGCCAGTTCCAGGCGCTCGGCGGTGGCTTCGGGCCGGCCGGACTGACCGAACGGGCCGAGGCGATGGGCGGCCGGCTCGCCGCGGGCCCCGCCGCGGAGGGCGGCTGGGAGCTGATCGCCGTACTGCCCCTGGACGGTGACCGGCCCGGCTGACCCCGGCGGCGACATCTGTCCAACACCTGCCCCTCCTTTGTCCATAGGCGCACCCCCCGCCCCGGCAGCACGCTGTCCGCCGACAGCCAGTGCACGCCGAAGGGGAGGACAGCGCGCGTGAACCCACAGACAGGTGCCCCGCGCGGGCCCAGCCGCAGAAAGCTCGTCGCCGCCACCGCGCTCGCCTCGGTCGCCGGCGCCCTGCCGCTCGGCGCGTCCTCCGCCGCGGCCGCACCGCGCGCGGGCGAACGGGTGCTGCGGTCCGACGCACTGGAGGTCCGGGTCGACACCGCCTTCCCGCGCATCGTCTCCTACACCGACCGCGGCACCGGCGCCGTGCTGCACGGCCAGGAGACCGCGCTCACCCAGGTACTCGTCGACGGCACCGCCCGCACCCCCCACGTCACCCACCGGGCCCGCGCCGACCGCGCCACCTACACCCTCACCTTCGACGGCGGCACCGAGATCACCGTCGAGATCGCCGTCCAGGGGTGGCAGACCACCTGGCGCGTCACCGAGGTCGCCGACACCCCCGCGCTGCGCGTCGGCACCCTGGAGATCCCCGGCCTCGCCCTGCTCAGCGTCCGCAGCGACCAGCCCGGAGCCGCCCTGCTGGCCGCCCGCATCGAACTGGACAAGGCCAAGAGCGGCGACACCCTGATCAAGGTCTTGGACACCACCCCCGCCGAGGCCGCACCCACCGGCTGCGCCTACGCCGTCGTCGCCACCGACCAGCTGGCCGCCGGCATCGAGACCAACAGCGTTCACGACACCCCCACCGGCGCCACCACCTGGGAGAACGGCCGGCTGACGCGGCAGACCCTCCAGGGCGACGGCTTCGTCAAGGCACAACTGGTCCCCGGCCAGTGGACCCACCGGGCGGCCGGGCAGCCAGCGGCCGCCACCGACCCGCTGCCGCAGGCCACCGTCATCGTCACCCGCGACCGCAACGGCGACGGCCGCACCGACTGGCAGGACGCCGCCATCGCGCTGCGCGACATCATGGTCATGCCGCTGGGCGCCGACGAACAGCACCTACGGGTGGTCGCACACATCCCGTTCAACTTCGCCAGCCAGGCCACCAACCCGTTCCTCGCCACCCTCGACAACGTCAAACGGATCGCGCTGGCCACCGACGGACTGCGGCAGTTCACCCTCCTCAAGGGCTACCAGTCCGAAGGCCACGACTCCGCCCACCCCGACTACGGCGGCAACTACAACGAGCGGGCCGGCGGCCTCGCCGACCTCAACGCCCTGGTCCGCGCCGGCAAGAAGTGGAACAGCGACTTCGCGGTGCACGTCAACGCCACCGAGTCCTACCCCGTCGCGCACGCCTTCTCCGAGACGCTGGTCGACAAGGACGACAAGCAGTGGGACTGGCTCGACCAGTCCTACCGCATCGACGCCCGCCGCGACCTGGTCTCCGGCGACATCGCCCGGCGCTTCGCGCAACTGCGCCGGGAGACCGATCCGGCCCTCACCACCCTCTACATCGACGTCTTCCGCGAATCCGGCTGGAACTCCGACCGCCTCCAGCGCCATCTGCGCGACCAGGGCTGGCACCTCACCACCGAATGGGGCCACGGCCTGGAACGCTCCGCCCTGTGGTCGCACTGGGCCACCGAGACCGACTACGGTCCCGACACCTCCCGCGGCATCAACTCCCAGCTGATCCGCTTCCTGCGCAACCACCACAAGGACGTCTTCGCCGACAAGTGGCCCACGCTGCTGGGCAACGGCCGGATGGGCAACTTCGAGGGCTGGGTCGGCAAGACCGACTGGCACGCCTTCCACACGATCATCTGGACCGAGGCACTGCCCGCCAAGTACCTCCAGGCGTACCCCATCAAGACCTGGGGAGCACACGAGATCACCTTCGAGGGCCCCACCCGGACCACGGTCAGCGACGCCGGCTCCGCTTCGGTGGACTCGTCGAAGAGCGGAGGCGGAGCGCCGGACAGCGGCACCCGCAAGATCACCACCGACGGCCGCCTGGTCTACGACGGCGGCACCTACCTGCTGCCCTGGGAGCCCCGCCGCGCCACCGACCCCGGCAAGCTCTACCACTACAACCCCCGCGGCGGCACCACCAGCTGGACCCTGCCCCGCGGCTGGTCGTCGGCCGCCACCGTGCACGCCTACCGGCTCACCGACCAGGGCCGCACCCAGGAGACCCCGATCCCCGTCACCGGCGGCCGGATCACCCTCACCGCACAGCCCGGCGTCGCCTACGTCCTCTACCGCGACCGGGCCCCCGCCCAGGGCGACCCCGGCTGGGGCGAGGGCACCGCGCTGGCCGACCCCGGCTTCCACTCCGGAACCCTCGACGCCTGGCAGACCACCGGCCCGGCCTCGGTGCGACGCACCGACCTGGGCGACTACGAGCTGGTCGTCGACGCGGGCGCCGCCGCCACCGTCGCCCAGAAACTCACCCGGCTCGCCCCCGGCACCTACGCCGCCTCCGTGCAGATCGAGGTCGGCGCCAAGCCGGGCGAGCGGCGGCGGGCCGCCCTGGAGGTCCGCACCGCCGACGGCGTCACCGCCACCAACTGGACCGACACCTCCACCGCCGGCAACTACGTGGCGGCCGACCGCAAGTCCGGCACCCGCTTCCAGCGCCTCTTCACCCGCTTCACCGTCCCCGAAGGCGGCGGCCCGGTCACCCTCGCCCTCACCGCCGCGGCGGGCCGGGCCCGGGTCCGGTTCGACAACGTCCGCGTCGTCCCCGCCGAGCCCACCGCCAAAAAAGGCACCCTGGTCCACGAGGACTTCGAGCACGTCCCCCAGGGCTGGGGAGTCTTCGTCAAGGGCGACGCGGGCGGCAGCACCGACCCCCGCACCCACATCGCCCAGCGGCACGCCCCGTTCACCCAGCGCGGCTGGAACGGCAAGGCCGTCGACGACGTCATCGACGGCCACCAGTCGCTCAAGTCACGCGGCGAGAACACCGGCCTGGTCTACCGGACCGTCCCGCACACCGTCCGCTTCACCGCCGGCCGCCGCTACCGGGTCACCTTCCGCTACGAGAACGAAACGGCCGGCCAGTACGCCTGGATCACCGCCGTCGACGAGCCCGCACCCCGCGAACTGGCCCGCAGCCCCCTGCCCGTCGCCCCCCGACCCACCACCCACACCTACGAGTTCACCGCACCCGACCGCGGCGAGGCCTGGGTCGGACTGCGCAAGACCGGCGACGACGGCACGGCGGAGTTCGTCCTCGACACGTTCGAGGTGCGCGAGGTGTAGGCCGTGGGGGCGGGTCGGTGCGCCCCCACGGCCCCCTCAGCCCTGCGCCGCGCAGGGCCCCAGACCGGGCGCCCCCGCCCCTTCCCCCACCAGGGCCGGGGCGCCCTCCCACTCCCACAGCAGCAGCTCGTTGCGGCCCTCGCGCAGCACCGGGCCCGGCACGAACAGGGCGCGCTGCGGCCCCACGGAACGGTAGCGGCCCAGGCAGAACCCGTTGATCCAGGCGACCCCGTGGCGCCAGCCCGGCAGCACGAGATCGGCGTCCCCGGCCCGCCCGGTCACCGTCACCGTCCCCCGGTACAGCCCCGGATCCCCGCCGGCCCCCGCCACCCCCCGGAACGGGATCCTCGCCACCGCCCCGGCCTCCTCCAGCGCGTCCAGCCGCAGCCCCCGCGACCGTACGCCGTGCAGATACTGCCGCTCGTGCAGCACCCCGCCCACGATCCCCTTGGGCTCGGCCAGCCGCGGCCCGTAATTGACCCGCCCCAGCGACGCCACCCACAGCTCCACCGACGCCGGCCCCGCCACCTCCCCGACCACGGCGTCCTCGGTGTCCACCACCGCCCGGCGCTCCCCGTCGACGTACACCACCGCCCGGTCCCGCAGCCCGCTCACCCGCAGCGGATAGCGGCCCCGCGGCCCCGGCACCGCCACCCGGTAGCGGACCAGCCCCCGGTCCACACCCAGCTCCTCGAACGTCGCCGGGACGGCCCCCTCGACCTCGTCGCCGCCCAGCGCCGCCATCACCTCCCCGGCCGGCGCCCACTGCTCCACCCCCACCGCCGCCGGAGCCGCCAGCCCCGGCGGCGGCTCCGGCACCTCGGGCAGCGGCCCGTCCGCCCACTGGGCGAGGACCTCCCGAAAGCGCCAGAACTTCTCCGTCGGACGCCCCCGTTCATCGACCGGCGCCCCGTAGTCGTACGACGTGACGGTCGCCCGCAGCTCCCCGTCGTGCAGCTCACCCGCGCGGTTGGCCCCCGCCCACCCGCCGAAGCTGGTGCCGCCGTGCGCCATGTAGATGTTGACCGAGGCACCGCACTCCAGCACCTCGCGCAGCGCCGCCGCCGCGTCCTCAGGGGCGCGCGGGGCCTCCGCCCGGCCCCAGTGCGCGAACCACCCGCACCAGAACTCCATGCACGTCAGCGGCCCGTCCGGCTGACGGCGCCGCAGCGCCGCGAACGCCTCCCGCGCCCCCGAACCGAAGTTGACGGTGGCGAGCACGCCGGGCACCGACCCGCCGCTGAGCATGTGCTCCTCGGGCCCGTCCGAGGTGAACAGCGGCACCCGCACCCCCAGCTCGCGCAGCCGCTCCACGAGGTGCGCCAGATAGCGGGCGTCGCTGCCGTACGAGCCGTACTCGTTCTCCACCTGCACCATGACCACCGGACCGCCGCCCGGGCCGCCGTCCCCCGGCGCCGCCGTGCACTGCCGCGCCACGACCTGCGGCAGCAGCCGCGCGAACCAGGCGTCCACGGCCCGCAGAAACGCCGCGTCCCGCGTCCGCACCCGCCGGCCCAGCGGCCCGGTCAGCCAGTGCGGCAGCCCGCCGTTCTCCCACTCCGCGCAGATGTACGGCCCCGGGCGGACGATCGCCCACAGCCCCGCGGCCCGCGCCGCGTCCAGGAACCGGCCCAGCGCCTCGGGGTCGGCGAACTCACCGGGCCGCGGCTCGTGCAGGTTCCACGGCACATACGTCTCCACGCAGTTCAGGCCCATCGCCCTCAGCATCGCCAGCCGATGACCCCACTGCCCCTCGTGCACCCGGAAGTAGTGCAACGCCCCGGACAGCAGCCGCACCGGCCGCCCGTCCAGCGTGAAGTCCCGCTCACCCACCGCGAATTGCGCCACGCCACCCCGCCCCTGTGTCGTTCTGCCGCGTCATCGGTCAGCCTCACCCTCTGGCGGCGCGGCGGTCCATGGACAAAGATCGGCCCTCGTTGGACGGTTCGACGGAGCGGCACGGCGGCCCCGCCGCGAGGGCACGGCGGCGGACTCCGCCACTACGGCAGCGGCGTCAAACGACGGGAGGTCCGGGCATGTACCACACCTGGATGCGGTACTTCACCCCGAGCCCGGTCCACCACCGGCTCGGCCTGGTGTGCCTGGGCGTCGGCCTGCAGCACGGCACCCTGCCCACGGTCGGCCCGCGCACCCTCGACCACCACGTCGCCCTCGTCATCAGCGCCGGCCGCGGCTGGTACACCGCCCCCGACGGCCGCCGCCGGCCGGTCACCGCCCCCGCCCTGATGTGGCTCATCCCCGGCGTACCGCACCACTACGGGGCCGACGCCGAAACCGGCTGGGACGAGAGCTTCGTCGACTTCACCGGCCCGGCCGCCGCGACCTACACCGAACTCGGCTACATCGAGCCGGACCGGCCCCTCGTACCGCTCGCCGACACCGGACCGGCCCGGACCGCGGTCGGCCGCATCGCCCGCGCGGCGCGACGCGGCAACCCCCTGCTGGAGGTGGAGACCGCCGCCGCCGTCCACGAACTCCTGGTCGCCCTGCGCCGCGCCCGCGCCGACACCGACGCCGACGGCGACCCCGTCCTGGGCGCCCTGGCCCGGGACGCCTTCCTGCCGCTCACCGTCGCCGAGCACGCCGCCCGGCACGGCATGACCCCCGCCGAACTGCGCACCGCCGTACGGCGCGGCGCCGGCTGCAGCCCCAAGGACTACCTCCTCGGCATCCGGCTCGGCCGGGCCAAGGAACTCCTCATCGGCACCGACCTCCCCGTCGCCGCGGTGGCCCGCCGGATCGGCTACGACGACCCCGCCTACTTCAGCCGCCTGTTCACCCGCCGCGTCGGCACCGCCCCGGTCCGCTTCCGCGACCGCCAGGTCCGCTCCGTCCCCGGCGGCTGGTCCACACAGATCCCCGACCCCGACGACCCACCGCTGGTGCGCTGAGCCCGGGTTGGCTGTCGGCCCGGTGCGCGCTCGCTTCGTTGTGCGGGGGCCGGAGGGGACACCCCGTACCCCGTCCTCGGCGCGGGCGCCTCTGGTACGTGCAGAACTCGCCCCGGCGTCCGCTCCGGTCCTGCGGGCGGGGCACGGGGCATCCCCTCCGACCGTCCACGTGGGCGGCTGACCGACCGTACCGATGACGGTCAGCGCTTGCCGGTGGTGCCACCGGGCGGCAGACGGGGACACACGCAGGCCGGAGGGGACGTACGGGGGTCCGCCCGCAGGACCCGGAGCGAACAACGGGGTGACGTCACCGCGTACCAGAGGCGCCCGCGCCGAGGACGGACCCCCGTGCGGCCCCTCCGGCCCCCGCGACACCGACGAACCCCGCACCGCACAAGCCCCCGCGGCGAGACACGCGACCCCCAGTGACCGCCGCGTGACACGACCACGTCGGCCCCGCCCAGAGCCCGTCAAACCCCCGTGCACCGCCCACCGGCCGTACGGCAGCATGTCCCCATGCCCGCACTGCAGCGCGACGAGGCGCAGACCCGAGCCCGACTCATCGACGTCCACCGCTACGCCGTCGAACTCGACCTCACCCACGGTGAGGAGCGGTTCGGCTCCCGTACGGTGATCCACTTCACCGCACGAGCGGCCGGCGACACCTTCGTCGAGCTCAAGCCCGCCGAGCTGCACTCCGCCACCCTCGACGGCCACCCGCTCGACCCCAAGACGCTCGACGACAACCGCCTCCCGCTCACCGGCCTGGCCCCCGGGGACCACGAACTGCGCCTGGACGCCACCATGCGCTACTCCCGCACCGGCGAGGGCATGCACCGCTTCACCGACCCCGCCGACGGCGAGGCCTACGTCTACACCCAGCTGTTCATGGACGACGTCCAGCGCGTCTTCGCCGCCTTCGACCAGCCCGACCTCAAAGCCGTCTTCGAGCTGTCCGTCACCGCCCCCGAAGGCTGGAGCGTCCTCGCCAACGGCATCACCGAGCACCTCGGCCAGGGCCGCTGGAAGGCCGCCCCCACCCCGCTGATCTCCACCTACCTCGTCGCCGTCGCCGCCGGCCCCTGGCACTCCGTACGCACCGAACACGCCGGACTGCCCTTCGGCATCCACTGCCGCCGCTCCCTCGCGCCCCACCTGGACGCCGACGCCGAGGAGCTCCTCGACCTCACCCGCCGCTGCTTCGACCGCTACCACGAGATCTTCGAGGAGCCCTACCCCTTCGACTCCTACGACCAGGCCTTCGTCCCCGAATTCAACGCCGGCGCCATGGAGAACCCGGGCCTGGTCACCTTCCGCGACGAGTTCGTCTTCCGCTCCGCCGTCACCGACACCGAGCGCCAGACCCGCGGCATGGTCATCTCCCACGAGATGGCCCACATGTGGTTCGGCGACCTGGTCACCCTCCAGTGGTGGGACGACATCTGGCTCAACGAGTCCTTCGCCGAGTACATGGGCTACCAGGTCCTGGCCGAAGCGACCCGCTTCACCGACACCTGGACCGACTTCGCCGTCGCCCGCAAGGGCTGGGGCTACGACGCCGACCAGCGCCCCTCCACCCACCCCGTGGCCCCCACCCCCGAGGACGTCCCCGACACCGCCTCCGCCCTCCTCAACTTCGACGGAATCTCCTACGCCAAGGGCGCCTCCGCCCTGCGCCAGCTCGTCGCCTGGATGGGCAACAAGGACTTCCTCACCGGCATCAACGACCACTTCGCCCGGCACCGCTTCGGCAACGCCACCCTCGCCGACTTCATCGACTCCCTCGCCCGCGCCACCGACCGCGACGTCCACGCCTGGGCCGCGCGCTGGCTGCGCACCACCGGAGTCGACACCCTCACCCCCGAAGTCCGCGAAGGCGCCGACGGCCACTGGAGCCTGGCCGTCCACCAGACCGGAAGCTCCGACGGCACCCGCCCCCACCACCTCACCGTCGGCCTCTACGACCACGACCCGCACACCCCCGGCCGCCTCCTCCCGCGCGCCCCGCTCTCCTGGGACCTGCCACACGCCGGCGACCACACCGCGCCCGGCGGCCGCCCCGCCCTGCTCCTGCTCAACGACCAGGACCTCACCTACGCCAAGGTCCGCCTCGACGCCCGCTCCTGGGAAACCGCCCTCGCCGCCCTGTCCGGCCTGCCCGACCCGCTGACCCGCGCCGTCGTGTGGAACGCCGCCCGCGACATGGTCCGCGACGGCGAACTGCCGCCCACCGCCTACCTCGACGCCGCCCGCGCCCACCTCCCGCACGAGACCGACCTCGCCATCGTCCAAGGCGTCCTGGCCTTCGCCCGCACCCAGATCGCCGACCGCTACCTGACCGCCCAGGAGCGCCACACCGCCCTGACCACCCTCACCGCCCTCAGCCGCGACATACTCCGCCGCACCGAAGGCCCCGAGAACGGCACCGCCACCGGACTGCGGCTGGTCGCCGTCCGCGCCCTGATCTCCAGCGCCACCACCCCCGAGGGCATACAGGACTGGCTCGACGACGGCAGCGTCCCCGGCGGCCCGCACCTCGACCCCGAACTGCGCTGGCGCATCCTCGGCCGGCTCGCCACCCTCGGCGCCGCCACCCCCGCGCTGATCGACGCCGAACTCACCCGCGACCCCAGCGCCACCGGCCGCGAGGGCGCCGCCCGCTGCCACGCCGCCCTCCCCGACCCCGCCGCCAAACAGGCCGCCTGGGACGCCCTGTTCACCACCGACGAGACCGGCGAGAAACCAGTCCTGTCCAACTACCTCTTCACCGCCACCGCCACCGGCTTCTGGGCACCCGAGCACCACGACCTGCTCCGCCCCTACGTCGCCCGCTACTTCACCGACGTCCCCGCCCTCGCCGCCGCCCGCGGCCCCGCCCTCGCCGCTGCCGCCGGCCGCGACGCCTTCCCCGCCGTCGTCGTCGAGGAGGACACCCTCCGCCTCGGCGAGACCTGCCTCGCCGACGGCGACCCCACCCCCGCCCTCCGCCGCAAGCTCATCGACCAACTCGACGACCTGCGGCGGGCATTGGCGGTACGGGCCGCCGCCACGGGCAGCGGCGCATAGCGCACACCCCCCGCACAGCGGGTGCCGCCGGACCGGCAGCCGGCGGCACCCGAACACTGCGGTACACCCGTACCACTTTCGGGTGGTATGACCGCAAGCGCTGGATGCGCAGCGTATCGGGGCAGTAACTTAGGGCCGCCTAACGACTGTCCGAACGGACGGCCTTCGCGGCGCAGCCCGAACGCCCCTCACGGAAGAGCGCATCCATGTCCGTGCCCCCTGCCGGCACCGCCCTCGCAGGCGGCACCAACGGCCCCCGCGCACTGCGCCCCCTCCTCGACACCGTCCTCGACGCCCTCACCACCGGCGCCGAGGACCGCGCCGGCCCCCTCCCGGCCGGCGGCCCCGACGCCGTCGCCCGCGCCGTACACGACGCCTGCCACCCCCTGCTGCCCGAGCACGGCACCGGACCGCACGCCGCCCTGCGCACCCTCGTCCACACCCTCGCCGCCGGCGCTGCCGACCCCGCCGACCCCCACTGCGCCGCCCATCTGCACTGCCCGCCACTGGCCCTCGCCACCGCGGCGGACCTCGCCGCCGGCGCCCTCAACCCCTCGATGGACTCCTGGGACCAGGCCCCCGCCGCCTCCGCACTCGAAGCCCTCGCCAGCCGCGCCCTCGCCGGGCTCGTCTACCCCCAGGCCACCGCCCCCGACGCCCTGGTCACCACCGGCGGCACCGAATCCAACCAGCTCGGCATCCTCCTCGCCCGGGAGAGCGCCGCCGGCAACGCCCCCCTCCAGATCGTCTGCGGCGCCAACGCCCACCACTCCATCCACCGCTCCGCCTGGCTCCTCGGCCTCCCCCAACCCCTCACCCTCCCCACCCCCGACGGCACCCTCGCCCCCGACACCGTCCACACCTGCCTGGCCAACCTCACCGGACACACCGGCCCCGTCCTCCTCGCCGCCACCGCAGGCACCACCGACTCCGGCGCCATCGACCCCCTCCCCGCCCTCGCCGACCTCGCCGAACACCACGGCGCCCGCTTCCACATCGACGCCGCCTACGGCGGACCCCTCCTCTTCAGCGACACCCACCACACCGCCCTCGAAGGCCTCACCCGCGCCCACACCGTCGCCCTCGACCTGCACAAACTCGGCTGGCAACCGGTCGCGGCCGGCCTCCTGGCCGTCCCCGACCCCGCCACCCTCGCCCCCCTCACCCACCAGGCCGACTACCTCAACGCCGACGACGACACCGAGGCCGGCCTCCCCGACCTCCTCAGCCGCTCACTGCGCACCACCCGCCGCCCCGACATCCTCAAAATCGCCGTCACCCTCAAAGCCCTCGGCCGCCACGGCCTCGGCGAACTCGTCGACCGCACCCTCGCCGCCGCCCAGGCCCTCGCCGACCTCATCGAGGCCCACCCCCACTACGAACTCCACTCCCGCCCCACCCTCAGCACCGTCCTCTTCCGCCCCACCAACGCCGACGACACCACCCTCGCCACCATCCGCCGCACCCTCCTCACCGACGGACAAGCCGTCCTGGGCCGAGCCACCACCCCCACCGGCCTCTGGCTCAAGGCCACCCTCCTCAACCCCCACACCCAAACCGGAGACCTCACCACCCTCCTCAAACTCGTGGAAGGCCACATCCCCCGATGAGCACCGCTCCCGAAACCCCCATCACCACCCACACCGCGAGCCCCGACGCACCCCTCGACCTCGCCGGCATCGGCATCGGCCCCTTCAACCTCTCGCTCGCCGCCCTCGCCCACCCCCTCACCCAACTGCGCACCGCCTTCTACGACCAGCGCCCCGCCTTCCGCTGGCACCCCGGCCTGCTCATCGACGGCGCCACCCTCCAAGTCCCCTTCCTCGCCGACCTCGTCACCCTCGCCGACCCCGCCAGCCCCTGGAGCTTCCTCAACTACCTCAAGACCCGCGAACGCCTCTTCCCCTTCTACTTCGCCGAGCGCTTCCACATCCACCGCGCCGAATACGACGCCTACTGCCGCTGGGTCAGCGAGAACCTCCCCAGCCTCCACTTCGGCCACCAGATCGACGCCGTGCGCTGGAACCCCGAACACGAAGCCTTCGAGGTCGACTTCACCCAACTCGGCACCGAAGGCGAAGCCGAAGCACTCGGCCGCACCTACGCCCGCAACCTCGTCCTCGGCATCGGCACCACCCCCCACATCCCCGTCCCGCTCCGCCCGCTCGCCGACGCCCCCGCCGTCCCCGTCATCCACTCCGCCGACTACCTCGACCACCGCGAGCAACTGCTCGCCGCCGACCACATCACCGTCATCGGCGCCGGCCAGTCAGGCGCCGAGATCTTCCTCGACCAGCTCCGCGCCCGCCCCACCGGCCGCGAAGGCATCCACTGGCTCGCCCGCACCCCCGCCTTCGCCCCCATGGAATACAGCAAACTCGGCCTCGAACACTTCACCCCCGACTACACCCGCTACTTCCACGCCCTCCCCGAACGCGTCCGCGACGACCTCGTCCCCCGCCAATGGCAGCTCCACAAGGGCATCGACCACGACACCCTCGCCGCCATCCACGACGAGCTCTACCGCCGCACCCTCGACGGCGGATGGCCCGACGCCACCCTCACCCCCGGCGTCTCCGTACGCACCGCCGGCCGCGTCGGCACCACCAAAGTCGAACTCCACCTCGACCACCCCCAGCAAGGCACCCGCTCCCGCCTCACCACCGACGCCGTCGTCCTCGCCACCGGCTACCGCGAACGCCGCCTGGACACCCTCCTCGCCGCCCTCGACCCCTACGTACGCCGCGACGCCGGCGAGCGCCCCCGCATCGACGCCGACCACCGCCTGGTCCTCGACCCCGGCGTCACCGGCTCCCTCTACGTCCAGAACGCCGAAACCCACACACACGGCGTCGGCGCCCCCGACCTGGGCCTCGCCGCCTGGCGCAGCGCCACCATCCTCAACTCCCTCACCCAGGCCACCCCCTACCCCCTCCCCACCCGCACCGCCTTCACCACCTTCGGCCTTCCCCAGCCCGCCACGGGCCGGGCCGGCACCGTCCCCCGCCAGGGATCCACCCTCGTCCCACGCCACTGACCCACGGCGGCGGGTGCCTCCCCGGCACCGCCGCCGCCCCTCAGAGATGGCGATTGTCATGCCCATGGCTTTGATGTGAGGGCTGCCCCAGCGCACCCACGCCCGCCGTACCCCCACCGGCCCAAACTCCCACCCCACCCCTGCGCGATATGCAACCCTTCGCCCACCCACACCCCGAGGAGCCCCCATGACCGACCCCACACACGACGCCCCCATCGAAGACACCCCCATCGACACCACCCCCGCCACCCCCACCGCCCTGCCCTACGGCACCCCCGACACCCCCCGCCTCGCCGTACGCGGCGAAGCCCGCCTCGAAGTCGACCCCGAGATCGCCCGCATCACCGTCACCGTCAGTGCCCGCGGCACCGACCGCACCGCCGCCCTCACCGACCTCACCCGCCGCAACGAACAGGCCCTCACCCTCATCAAGAGCTACGGCGACGCCATCGAAAAGCTCGAAACCGGCGCCTTCAGCCTCACCCCCCAACTCACCGAAAAGGGCCGCCACGAACGCATCCGCGCCTACCACGGACGCGTCACCCACACCGCCACCCTCAACGACTTCACCACCCTCGGGGAACTCACCACCCGCCTCGCCGACCTCGACCTCACCCGCGTCGACGGCCCCTGGTGGGCCCTGCGCCACGACTCACCCGCCCACCGCGACGCCCGCACCCAAGCCGTACGCGAAGCCGTCCAGCGCGCCCGCGAATACGCCGAAGCCCTCGGCGCCCGCCTCGACGCCATCGTCGAACTCGCCGACCTCGGCGCCGAGGGCGCCGCCCCCGCCGCCCCCGCCATGCGCTCCTTCGCCGGCTACGGCGGCGCCCCCGTCCAGGAATCCGCCCCCGCCCTCGACCTCGAACCCCAGCGTCAAACCGTCTACGCCAATGTCAACGCACGCTTTACGATGACCCGCCCCGCACTATGACCACACTGTGAGACGCCGCCGCGCGAGGGCGGAAATCTGCTCATCGGAGCGCCGCCGCGCGCATTCCAATACTTGTCAACAGCCTTTCACTCAGCGCTCGTTGAGCAGTCACTTCTTCACAGTTCCCTACCGCCCGGTAAGTCATAGAGTCGAAACATGCGCCGAGCAAAGATCGTCTGCACACTGGGACCCGCCACCGACTCGTACGAGCAGATCAAAGCCCTCGTCGAGGCCGGAATGGACATCGCCCGCTTCAACCTCAGCCACGGCACCTACGCCGACCACGAGGCGCGATTCGACCGGGTCCGCAAAGCCTCCGAAGAAACCCGCCGCAGCGTCGGCATCCTCGCCGACCTTCAAGGCCCGAAGATTCGCCTGGGTCGATTCCGGGAAGGCCCCGTACTTCTCGAACGCGACGACGAGTTCACCATCACCGTCGAACCGTCCACCGAAGGCGACCGCCACCTCTGCGGCACCACCTACCCCGGCCTCGCCGACGACGTCACCACCGGCGAACGCATCCTCGTCGACGACGGCAAGGTGACCCTGGAGGTCACGGGAGTCACCGGCCCCCGCGTCCACACCAAGGTCATCGAAGGCGGCATGGTCTCCGACCACAAGGGCCTGAACCTCCCCGGCGTCGCCGTCTCCGTCCCCGCCCTGTCCGAAAAGGACGAGGACGACCTCCGCTGGGCCCTGCGCTACGGCGCCGACATCATCGCCCTCTCCTTCGTCCGCAGCGGCCGCGACATCGAAGACGTCCACCGCATCATGCGCGAAGAAGAGCGCTTCCTCCCCGTCATCGCCAAGGTCGAAAAGCCCCAGGCCGTCGACAACATCGACGACATCGTCGCCGCCTTCGACGGCATCATGGTCGCCCGCGGCGACCTCGGCGTCGAAATGCCCCTCGAAACCGTGCCGATCGTCCAAAAGCGCGCCATCAAACTCGCCAAGCGCAACGCCAAACCGGTCATCGTCGCCACCCAGATGCTCGACTCGATGATCGACAACTCCCGCCCCACCCGCGCCGAAGCCTCCGACGTCGCCAACGCCGTCATCGACGGCACCGACGCCGTCATGCTCTCCGGCGAAACCAGCGTCGGCAAATACCCCACCGAAACGGTCAAGACGATGAGCCGTATCGTCGAAGCCGCCGAGGAAGACCTCCTCGCCAAGGGCCTCCCGCCGCTCACCGAGGCCAACAAGCCCCGCACCCAGGGCGGCGCCGTCGCCCGCGCCGCCGCCGACATGGGCGACTTCCTCGGCGCCAAGTTCCTCGTCGCCTTCACCCAGTCCGGCGACACCGTCCGCCGCCTCTCCCGCTACCGATCGCCGATCCCGCTCCTGGCCTTCACCCCCGACCCGGCCACCCGCTCCCAGCTCAACGTCAGCTGGGGCGTGGAGACCTTCCTCGGCCCGACCGTCGACTCCACCGACGAGATGGTCGCCCAGGTCGACGAGCAGCTGCTGAAGATCGGCCGCTGCCAGAAGGGCGACGTCGTCATCATCACCGCCGGCTCCCCGCCCGGCGTCCCCGGCTCCACCAACCTCGTCCGCGTCCACCACATCGGCGAGGACGACGCCCCGAAGTAGCCCCACCGGCACCACACTTGAACCCGCTGGGCCGAAGGAACTGACTGCCGTCCCTGTCAGTACTTCGGCCCGATGTGTTGGTCCATGAGGGCGACGGAGGCGCGCCGGGCCACGGAGATGTTGAACGGGTCGCTGCCGCGGGCGAGGGTCGTCCACTCGACCCCGACCTTCGTGAGGGTGTCCGAGCAGAGCCTGCGAATGTCGTCGGACTTGTTGCTGAAGAAGTACCGCGGGTATTCGTAGCGCTTGCGCTGCCCGCCGACCGTCCTGGTGGTCCAGTTGGTGATCCGACAGCCGTCGGAGTGGATGAGCCCGCGGAGGAACTCCCAGGGGTACTCGTCCACGATCTGCTGCTGCCACGCTTCGAGGACGATCGGCCGCTCGTGCTTCTTTCCCTCGCCGTGCTGAGGGAACATGCACCATAAGTGCTTGGAGTAGACCTTCACGTTGTGACAGCCGGTCCTGCTGACGCGGCACACGGAGTTCTCCGGGAAGACCGCGCGCATCGCGGCTTCGCAGGCGTCCATGAGGCCTGGCCAGTCGTCGCCGCATGTGATCATGAGACTCGGTACGCGGTGTGCCGAGTACTGGATGATGTGGCCGTCGCCCAGGTAGAGGGCGAGGAGGTAGGAGTACGCGGCTGCGTCGAGCTCACGCCCGTCACACCGTGGGCATTTCGGATCGTGGGCTCCTGGACACTCGCCGCGCTCGGCGCGGTCCATGTGCAGCCAGTAGCCGATGGTGCCGAGGGGGATGCCCAGTGCGCGGGCCACATCCGCGTTCCTTGCCCCCGCGCGGAGCTGGGTGATTGCCTTGTGCCGCACGTCTGTGCCGTGGAATCTCATGACATCACTGTGCGTGACGAATTGCGAGGACGGAACGAAAGTGCGTGCGAATCACGCGAAGGTGCGATTCCGCTTGTTTGAGGTGCCCGGTGTGGGATTCGAACCCACATGCCCAAGGGCACGGCTGTTTGAGAGCCGCGTGTCTGACCAGTTCCACCAACCGGGCCGGTTGCGAGAGACACCCTACCGTGTGCATCACGGCGGCCGCCTCTAGGTAGGCTGCAATGGCACCACCTGCCTGGAACGAGGAGTCCCGTGAGCGCCGCCGAGCCCGAGCAGCCCGTCGCCGATGACGATCAGTCGCATGTCCCGCCGCTGACCACGCGCGTCGTGATCGCCGAGGACGAGGCTCTCATCCGTCTCGATCTCAAAGAGATGCTGGAGGAGGAGGGCTACACCGTCGTCGGCGAGGCCGGGGACGGGCAGACCGCCGTGGACCTGGCCCGGGAGCACCGCCCCGACCTGGTGATCCTGGACGTGAAGATGCCGGTTCTGGACGGTATCTCGGCGGCCGAGAAGATCGCCGAGGAGAGCATCGCGCCGGTGCTGATGCTGACCGCGTTCTCGCAGCGTGAGCTGGTGGAGCGGGCGCGGGACGCGGGCGCGATGGCGTATCTGGTGAAGCCGTTCTCCAAGAGCGATGTCGTGCCGGCGATCGAGATGGCGGTGAGCCGGTTCACCGAGCTGAAGACGCTGGAGAAGGAGGTCGCGGACCTCACGCAGCGGCTGGAGACGCGCAAGCTGGTGGACCGGGCGAAGAGCATTCTGCAGACGCAGTACGGGCTGACGGAGCCGGCCGCCTTCCGCTGGATCCAGAAGACGTCGATGGACCGCCGGCTGTCGATGCAGCAGGTCGCCGAGGCGGTCATCGAGGACGCCGAGGAGAAGAAGCAGAAGAAGGACCAGTAGTCGCGCGTTGTGCGTGGGCGGCCCCGTACCGGTGGACACCGGTGCGGGGCCGCTTGTTTGGGGGAGTGGGGTGGTCAGTCCTCGCCCAGGTACGCCTTGCGGACGGATTCGTCGTGGAGGAGCGATTCGCCGGTGCCGGAGAGGGCGATGCGGCCGATTTCCATGACGTGGGCGTGGTCGGCGAGGGAGAGGGCGGCCTGGGCGTTCTGTTCCACCAGCAGGATGGTGGTGCCTTCGGAGCGGAGTTCGCGGATGGTCTCCATGATTTTCTGCATCATGATCGGCGAAAGGCCCATGGAGGGTTCGTCGAGCATGAGGAGTTTGGGGCGGGACATCAGGGCGCGGCCCATGGCGAGCATTTGCTGTTCGCCGCCGGAGAGGGTTCCGGAGGCTTGTTTGCGGCGTTCCCCGAGGATGGGGAAGAGGTCGTAGATCCGCTGGATGTCGGATTCGATGCCGCCGGCGTCCTTGCGGAGGAAGGCGCCGAGCTGGAGGTTCTCGGCGATGGTGAGGCGGGGGAAGAGCCGGCGGCCTTCGGGGGAGTGGGCGAGGCCGAGTTCGACGATCTTGTGGGCGGGCACGCCGTTGAGCGGCTGTCCGTCGAAGGTGATCTTTCCGGCGAGCGGCTTGAGGAGGCCGGAGAGGGTGCGCAGGGTGGTGGTCTTTCCGGCGCCGTTGGTGCCGATGAGGGTGACCGCCTGACCTGCTTCGACGGAGAACGAGATGCCCTTGACGGCTTCGATCTTGCCGTAGGCGACGCGGAGGTCCTCGACCTCGAGAAGTGCGGTCATGGGGTGTCTCCGGTCTGCTCCTCGGCCGGCTGGTGGGCCGGCTCCGCGGTGTCGCTGGTGGTGTCCGGTGCCACGGGTTCCCCGAGGTATGCGGCGATGACGCGTTCGTCGGCCTGGACGACGTCCGCGGTTCCTTCGATGAGTTTTTGGCCTTGGACGAGCACGGCGACGCGGTCGCAGAGGTTGAAGATGAACCGCATGTCGTGCTCGATGACGAGTACGGCGGTGCCCTGGTCGCGGATGGCGAAGACGAGTTCCTGGGTGGCGCGGGTTTCCTGGGGGTTCATGCCCGCGGTGGGTTCGTCGAGCAGGAGGAGTCCGGGCTCGCTGGCGAGGGCGCGGGCGATTTCGAGCTTGCGTTGTTCGCCGTAGGGGAGGTTGCGGGCGAGGTGGTCGCGTTTGTGGGCGAGTCCGGTGAATTCGAGGAGTTCCATGGCGCGTTCTTCGCTGCCGAGTTCGGCCTTTTTGAAGCCGGGGCCTCTGAGCAGTGCCGACCAGAGGCCTTCTTTTGTGCGCGTATGACGGCCTACGAGGACGTTCTCCAGGACGGTCATGTTGGCGAAGAGGCGGATGTTCTGGAAGGTGCGGGCTATGCCGGCCTGGGTGACGAGGTGGGGTTTGCGGGAGAGGCGGGTGCCTCGGTAGCTGACCGTGCCCTCGGTGGGGGTGTAGAGGCCGGTGAGGCAGTTGAAGAAGGTGGTCTTGCCGGCGCCGTTGGGGCCGATGAGGCCGACGATCTCGCCGCTGTTGACGGTGAGGTCGACGCCGCGTACGGCGGTGAGTCCGCCGAAGCGCATGGTGACACCGGATGCTTCGAGGAGGGTGTCGGTGGCGGTGATGGTGGGTGTGGTCATGGTGTCGTCACGCCTTTGCCTTGGTGACGCCGATGGTCGCGTCTGCGTCGGGCAGGCGCTGTTGATCGGGCACGTCGAGCTGGCCGGTCTCGTGGAATTCGAGCTGCTTCCTGCGGTCGGCGATGAGGCCTTCGGGGCGGAAGCGCATCAGCAGGACGAGCGCGATGCCGAAGAGGAGCAGCTGGTAGTCCTGGAGGAAGTCGAGCTTGGCCGGGATGAGGAAGAGCAGGGCGGCGCCGACGAGGGGTCCGCTGAGGGTTCCCATGCCGCCGAGGATGACGGCGGCGAGGAGGAAGGCGGAGTTGGGCGGTTGGGGCCCGGCGAACTGGAACTGCTCGGGCGTGGCCGTCGTTACCACGTGTGCGTGGACGGTGCCGGCGAGTCCGGCGAGGGCGGCGCCGAGGGCGAAGGCGAGGAGCCGGAGCCGGAAGCTGTTGATGCCCATGGCGATGGCGGCGGTCTCGTCTTCGCGGATGGCGATCCAGGCGCGGCCGATGCGGGAGGCCGCGGCGCGTCGGAAGACCATGACGACGAAGGCGGTCACGAGGATCATCAGCAGGTAGTAGTTGCCGTAGGTGGCGATGGGGATGCCGAGGATGTCGTGGGGTTCGCCGAAGTTGAAGCCGAAGATTTCCAGGTTGGGGATGTTGGGGATGCCCATGGCGCCGTTGGTGACGTCGGGGCCGGTGGTGCCGTTGAGGTTGAGCATGGCGATGCGGAAGATCTCACCGAAGCCGAGGGTGACGATGGCGAGGTAGTCGCCGCGTAGGCGGAGGGTGGGGGCACCGATGAGGACGCCGAAGACGAGGGAGGCGGCGGCGCCGGTCAGGAGGGCTGCCCAGAAGGGGAAGCGGATGCCGAGGGCGGATTCGGCGGAGCCGGAGACGAGGGCCGCGGCGTAGGCGCCGACACCGAGGAAGGCGACGTATCCGAGGTCGAGGAGGCCGGCGAGGCCGACGACGACGTTGAGGCCCAGGGCGACGGTGGCGAAGATCAGGATGTTGGCCCCGATGATCGTGTACTGGTCGGTGTCCTGGGTGAAGGGGAAGCTGGCGGCGGCGAGGAAGGCGGCGCACAGGGCCGGGCCGCGGTGTGCGTGGGTGAGTTCGGTGAGTCGTTTGATCAGTCCTGCCCGGTTGAGGGCGGGGATGGCGATCACCATGAAGAGGAGGTATCCGACGAAGGGGGCGCCGTCGTCGGTGTCGATGCCGTAGGTGAAGGCGAGGAGTCCGGCGGCGAAGGCGGCGGCGATGACGAGGATTTCGGCCCAGCCGGGCAGCTCGCGGGTGCGGCGTGCGACGGGGGAGGCGGCGAGGGCCGCGGTGAAGCGCTGCCAGGCGTCCTTGGGCGGTGTGTCCGGGGTGCGGTCGGCGGGGAGGCCGAGCGCGGCGAGGAGGGTGACCAGGGAGGTGACGCCGGCGAGGAAGCCGCCTGGTTCGAGGTTGACCAGGCCGCCGAGTTGGACGGCGATGGCGATGAGGGTGAACCAGGTGGCGGCGAAGGTGGCGAGGGCGGCCAGGAGCACGGGGGCGTTGCGGCCGCCGGGGGTGAGCCATTGCAGGCCGCGGATGCCGAGTCCCGCCGCGGCGAGGAGGAGGGTGAGGACGCCGCCGACGAGGGTGAGGAGCTGCAGTCCGGCGGGGGATCCGTAGTAGGTGAGTTCGCCGGGGAAGTCGTTGCTCCAGGTCCAGGCGAGGCCGGTGGTGACGGCGGTGGCCAGGGCGGCCGCCGCGGTGGCGAGGCGGGCGGGGCGCTCGGGGAGCGGGAGTACGCCCGGGGTGCCGGGTGCGGTGGTCTTGGTGAGGTCCGTGGTCATCGCTATCACGCCCGATCCGCGACGCGTTCGCCCAGTAGACCTTGCGGTCTCAGGAGGAGTACGAGGATGAGGAGGACGAAGGCCCAGACGTCCTTCCAGGCTCCGCCGCCGAATTGCTGCATGCCGGGGATCTCTTCGATGTAGGCGGTGGCGAGGGCTTCGGCGATGCCGAGGACGACGCCGCCGAGCATGGCTCCGTAGATGTTGCCGATGCCGCCGAGGACGGCGGCGGTGAAGGCCTTGAGGCCCATGATGAAGCCCATGCGGAACTGGACCTCGCCGGTGCGCAGCCCGTAGGCGACGGCGGCGACGCCGGCGAAGGCGGCGCCGATGGCGAAGGCGAGGACGATGATCCGGTCGGTGTTGATGCCCATGAGCTTGGCGGTGTCGGGGTCCTGGGCGGTGGCCTGCATGGCGCGGCCGCTGCGGGTCTTGGCGACGAAGAAGCCGAGGGCGATCATGCAGGCGGGGGCGGCGATGAGGACGAAGAGGTCGCCGCGTTGGACGGTGGCGCCCAGGATCTCGAAGGAGTGGCCCTTGAACTGGGGGAAGACGCGGGCCTGCTTGCCGTCGGGGTACCACTTCCAGATCGCTTGCTGGAGGGCTATGGAAAGGCCGATGGCGGTGATGAGGGGTGCGAGGCGGGGTGCGCCGCGCAGCGGTCGGTAGGCGAACCGTTCGGCCGCGATGCCGACGAGGACGGACACGGCGATGCTGCCGAGGAGCATGATCGGCAGGGCGAGGGCGAGTGAGGTGCCGGCGGGCAGTGCGAGGTAGACGCTGAGTGCGCCGAAGCCGCCGACCATGAAGATCTCGCCGTGGGCGAAGTTGATGAGCTGGACGATTCCGTAGACCATCGTGTAGCCGATCGCGATGAGTCCGTACATCGCGCCGAGGATGAGTCCGTTGGCCAGCTGTTGCGGCAGTTCGCTCACCGCAGGCCTCCGTTGTGTGGGAGTGAGGGGATTCCGGGGTGTCCCGGTGTGCCACGGGCCGCGCCAGGGTCGTTCGTGGCGTCCTGGCGCGGCCCGGGGTGGAGCGGTGTGTCAGGTCGGTTCAGCTCTTGTCGAACTTCTTGAATTCGGCGCTGAAGCGGGAGGCCCACTTGCCCTTGTCGACCTGGTAGGCGGTGATCATGGTGTTGGTGGTGTCGCCGTACTTGTCGAAGGCGACGGGGCCGGTGACGCCGTCGAAGCTGACCTTGTTCATGGCTTCGGACACCTTCTTGCGGGCGTCGTCGGGGAGCTTGCCGTCGTTGCCGTCGACGACGGCCTTGACGGCCTGGATGAGGGCCCAGGTGGCGTCGTAGGTGGAGCCGCCGTAGGCCTCGTAGGCCTCCTTGAAGCCGGCTGCCTTGTAGTCGGCGATGAACTTCTTGGCGGAGGGGAGTTCTTCGACGGGCTTGCCGACGGAGGAGGCGTAGTCGCCCTGCGCCTTCTTGTTGAGCTTGATGTAGTCGGCGCTGTACATGCCGTCGCCGCCCATGAGGGGGACGGTGACGCCGCCGTCCTTGAGCTGCTGGCTGAGGGGGCCGGAGGCGGGGTACTCGCCGCCGTAGAAGACCAGGTCGGGCTTGGCGGACTTGACCTTGGAGACGACGGCCTTGAAGTCGCGGTCTTCGGGGCTGACGTGCTCGGTGCCGACGATCTTGCCGCCGAGCTTGGTGAACTGGTCCTTGAAGGAGGAGGCCAGGCCGACGCCGTAGGTCTTCTGGTCGTCGATGACGTAGGCCTTCTTGACCTTCATCTTCTCGTAGGCGTACTGGCCGTCGAAGGCGCCCTGCACCTCGTCGGTGGTGGCGGTGCGGAAGTACGTGGGGAACTGGCGGGCGCGCTTGTCCTTGCGCCAGTCGGGGCCCTGGGTGAGGTCGGGCGTGGTGTTCGCCGGGGATATCAGGGTGAGGTCGTTCTGCTTGGAGACCTGCTGCATGGACTGGGCGACGCCGGAATTGAGCGGGCCGACGATGCCGAGGACGTCCTTGTCGCCGGCGAGCTTGGTGGTGTTCTGCTGGCCGACGTTGGGCAGGGCCTTGTCGTCGAGGGCTTCGAGTTTGAAGGTGACGCCCTTGACCTCGCCGGCCTTGTTGGCGTTGTCGACGGCGAGCTGGGCGGAGTTGCGTATGCCCAGGCCGAGCGCGGAGAGCTCGCCCGTGGTGGGGGCGTCGAGGCCGATGACGACGGTGGTCTTGGAGCCGTCGCCGCTCTTGTTGTCGCCGCGGGAGCCGCACGCGGAGAGCGTGAGGGCGCCTGCGGTGACTGCGGTGGTGAGGATGAGCAAGGAACGGTGACGCACGATCAGTCCTTTCCCTGGCGCGGCCATGGCTGTCGCGTGGCCGATTCGCCCGCCGGGCTGTACGTGGTACAGGGATGTCCGTCCTCACAGGGAGCCCGGCGGCGCGGTGACTGGCGGTGACTCTAGAGCGGTGTTCGTCGCGTCGGCAGAGGCGCTGACCAGGATGTGACGCTCTTGTTATGACCGGCTACGAGCGTTTCGCCCTCATGCTCCTTACAGGCGGGGCGGACGCGGCGCGGAGGATGAACTTGCACTTCCGTGGGTAAATCTGAACCGGGGTGTCGGTATCGCGTCCGGCTATCGGACGTGGTGGGCGCGGCGGTGCCGCGGCCGGTGTGTCGCCCGGTGCGCGGGTTGGGGCGACAGGGCGCGCGTGTTACGCAGCGTTACGGATATGCGGACGGCCCCGCTCCCGGAGTGGGGGCGGGGCCGTGGTCGCCGGCGGTGCGGTGCCGTCCGTTTTTGGTCAGCCGCGGTAGGCGTCGGTGTCGACGTCGCGCAGCATGCAGGTCAGGCGGGCGGTGCAGACCCGCTTGTCGTGCTCGTCGGTGATCACGATCTCGTAGGTGGCGGTGGAGCGGCCGCGGTGTACGGGGGTGGCGACGCCGGTGACCAGTCCGGAGCGGGCTCCGCGGTGGTGGGTGCAGTTGAGGTCGACGCCGACGGCGAGCTTGGTGGGGCCGCCGTGCAGCATCGAGCCCACGGAGCCGAGGGTCTCGGCCAGGACGGCGGAGGCGCCGCCGTGCAGCAGGCCGTAGGGCTGGGTGTTGCCCTTGACGGGCATGGTGCCCACGACGCGCTCCGGCGCCGCCTCGGTGACCTGCAGGCTCATCCGCTCGCCGAGGTGTCCGGCGGAGAAGAGGGCGGGCAGGTCGAGACCGAGGCCCGCCCACTGGTCGAGGATCTGCTGCGGAAACTTCGTGGTGTGGTGCTCGCCCATGCTTACGGCTCCGTTCGCTCGCCCGTGATCGTCGTCGATCCGTGCCTGTTCCTATCAGGCCGCTGAGCGGGCGCTCAGCGCGGGGGTTGTCCGCGGCGGCCGGCGGCCTGGTGGCGGTCAGTGCTGGTGGGGGGTCTCCAGGCGGATCACCACGGACTTGGCGGCGGGGGTGTTGCTGGTGTCGGCGGTGTGGTCGAGCGGGATGAGCACGTTGGTCTCGGGGTAGTAGGCGGCCGCGCAGCCGCGGGCGGTGGGGTAGTGCACGACGCGGAAGCCGGGCGCCCGCCGCTCGCTGCCGTCGGTCCATTCGCTGACCAGGTCGGTGTAGTCCCCGTCGGCCAGGCCTCGTTCGCGGGCGTCGTCGGGGTGCAGCAGCACCACGCGGCGGCCGTTCTTGATGCCGCGGTAGCGGTCGCTCAGGCCGTAGACGGTGGTGTTGTACTGGTCGTGGGAGCGCAGCGTCTGCAGCAGCAGTCGTCCTTCGGGGACGGTGGGGTAGGTGACGGGCGCGGCGGTGAAGTTGGCCTTGCCGGTGGCGGTGGGGAAGCTGCGGCTGTCCCTGGGGGCGTGCGGGAGGGCGAAGCCCCCGGGGCGGGCGACCTTGGTGTTGAAGTCCTCGAAGCCGGGGATGACATGGGCGATCCGGTCGCGGATCGTCGCGTAGTCCTTCTCGAACTTCTCCCACGGGGTGCGGCTGGCCCCGCCCAGGACGCGGCGGGCCAGGCGGGCGACGATGGCCGTCTCGGACAGCAGGTGGGGGCTCGCGGGCGCGAGGCGGCCGCGCGAGGCGTGCACCATGCCCATGGAGTCCTCGACGGTCACGAACTGCTCGCCGCTTTCCTGCAGATCGCGTTCGGTGCGGCCCAGGGTCGGCAGGATCAGCGCGCGGGCGCCGGTGATCACGTGCGAGCGGTTGAGTTTGGTGGAGACGTGGACGGTCAGCCGGGCGCGGCGCATCGCGGCCTCGGTGACGTCGGTATCGGGCGTCGCGGCGACGAAGTTGCCGCCCATCGCGAAGAACACCTTGGCCTGGCCGTCGCGCAGTGCGCGGATGGCGCGGACGACGTCGAGGCCGTGCTCCCGGGGCGGCGCGAAGCCGAACTCCTTCTCCAGGGCGTCGAGGAAGGCGGGTGCGGGCCGCTCGAAGATGCCCATGGTGCGGTCGCCCTGGACGTTGCTGTGTCCGCGCACGGGGCACACGCCCGCTCCGGGGCGGCCGATGTTGCCGCGCAGCAGAAGGAAGTTGACGACCTCCTGGATGGTGGGGACGGAGTGCTTGTGCTGGGTCAGGCCCATCGCCCAGCACACGATCGTGCGCTGGGAGGCCAGGACCATGGCCAGTGCGCGGTCGATCTCCTCGCGGGTCAGGCCGGTGGCCCGCAGCGTCTCGTCCCAGTCGTCGTCGGCCCGTGCCAGCTGCGCGAACTCCGTGAAGCCGTGGGTGTGTTCGCGGACGAAGTCCTCGTCGACGGCGCCGTCGGTGGCGAGGACGAGGCGGTTCAGGGCGCGGAAGAGCGCCTGGTCGCCGCCGAGGCGCACCTGGAGGAACAGGTCGGTCAGGGCGGTGCCGCCGCCTGCCAGGCCGCGGGGGGTCTGGGGGTTCTTGAAGCGCTCCAGTCCGGCTTCGGGCAGCGGATTGATCGAGATGATCTTCGTGCCGCCGGCCTTGGCCTTCTCCAGGGCGGTGAGCATCCGGGGGTGGTTGGTGCCCGGGTTCTGGCCGGCGACGATGATCAGGTCGGCCTTGTAGAGGTCCTCCAGCAGGACGCTGCCCTTGCCGATGCCGATGGTCTCCGTCAGGGCGGAGCCGGACGACTCGTGGCACATGTTGGAGCAGTCGGGGAGGTTGTTGGTGCCGAATTCGCGGGCGAAGAGCTGGTAGAGGAAGGCGGCCTCGTTGCTGGTGCGCCCGGAGGTGTAGAAGACCGCCTCGTCGGGGGAGTCCAGGGCCGTCAGTTCCTCGCCGATGAGGTCGAAGGCCTGCTCCCAGGGGACGGGGACGTAGTGGTCGGCGCCCTCGGCCAGGTACATGGGGTGGGTGAGGCGGCCCTGCTGGCCGAGCCAGTAGCCGCTGCGGGTGGCGAGGTCGGTGACGGGGTGCGCGGCGAAGAAGTCCGGGGTGACGCGGCGCAGGGTGGCCTCTTCGGCGACGGCCTTGGCGCCGTTCTCGCAGAACTCGGCGGTGTGCGGCTTGTCGGGCTCGGGCCAGGCGCAGCCGGGGCAGTCGAAGCCGTCGGGCTGGTTGACGCGCAGGAGGGTCAGTGCGGTACGGCGCACGCCCATCTGCTGCTGGGAGATCCGCAGCGCGTGGGTGATGGCGGGCAGGCCGACGGCGGAGTGCTGGGGTTCGCTGACCTCGGGTGCGTCCTGGACGGGGTCCGACGCGGGCGGCTTGCCTGCCATGGCGCTCTCCCTTTTGGGCCGTGAGCCGGTGCTCGCTCCGCCCCTGACGGCGGATCGTTGCGGTACGCAGCAGATCCTGTCACGGACCGGACCCGGCGGTGTAGCGGCGGTCGCGGGCGGTGCGGGGCGGCGTTTTCGCGGTGCGGGCCGGGCGGTGTGCGGCGGGGGACAGGCGGCGTGCGGCGGGGATTGTCAGTGGGGCGTGGCAGGATCGGGGGCGTGGCAGCAAAGGCAGCGAAGAAGAGCGAAGCGACCGGCACCGAGGCGGCGGCGGGCGGTCGTCCCCGCCTGCTTCTGATGGACGGGCATTCCATGGCATATCGGGCGTTCTTCGCCCTGCCCGTGGAGAATTTCACGACCGTCACCGGACAACCGACCAATGCGATCTACGGCTTCGCGTCGATGCTCGCGAACACTCTGCGCGACGAGGCGCCCACGCACTTCGCGGTGGCGTTCGACGTCTCGCGCAAGACCTGGCGGTCGGCGGAGTTCGCGGACTACAAGGCGAACCGTTCCAAGACCCCCGACGAGTTCAAGGGCCAGGTCGAGCTGATCGGCGAGCTGCTCGACGCGATGCGCGTCAAGCGCTTCGCCGTGGACGGGTTCGAGGCCGACGACGTGATCGCCACGCTCACGGAGCAGGCCACCGCGCAGGGCTTCGAGGTCTCGATCGTCACGGGCGATCGCGACGCCTTCCAGCTGGTCTCCGACGACGTCACGGTCCTCTACCCCACCAAGGGCGTCTCGGAGCTGACCCGCTTCACCCCGGAGAAGGTCTTCGAGAAGTACGGCCTGACCCCCGCCCAGTACCCGGACTTCGCCGCGCTGCGCGGAGACCCGTCCGACAACCTCCCCGGCATCCCGGGCGTCGGCGAGAAGACCGCCACGAAGTGGATCAACCAGTTCGGTTCGTTCGCGGAGCTGGTGGAGCGCGCCGACGAGGTCAAGGGCAAGGCGGGCGCCAACCTCCGTGAGCATCTGGAGGCGGTGAAGCTCAACCGCCGGCTGACCGAGATGGTGCGCGACGTCGAGCTGCCCTGCGGTCCGCAGGCGCTGGTCCGCGAGGCCTACGACCGCGAGACGCTCACGGTCTTCCTCAACGCCCTGGAGATCCGCAACCAGGGCCTGCGCGACCGGCTGCACGCCGTCGACCCGGGTGCCGCCGAGGCCACCGAAGAGGCCGCCCCGGCCGCCGGCGTCGAGGTGGACGGCACGGTCCTGGGCACCGGCGAACTCGCTCCGTGGCTGGCCGAGCACGCCGCCGGCCCACTGGGCGTGGCCACCGTCGACGTCTGGAGCCTGGGCAGCGGCAGCGTCGCCGAGGTGGCGCTGGCCACCCCCGACGGCCCGGCCGCGTGGTTCGACCCCGCCCAGCTGGACGAGGCCGACGAGCGGGCCTTCGCCGCCTGGAGCGCGGACGCGGCCCGCCCCAAGGTGATGCACAACGCCAAGGGCCTGATGCGGGTCTTCGGCGAGCACGGCTGGCGCATCGACGGCGTCACGATGGACACCGCGCTGGCCGCCTATCTGGTCAAGCCCGGCCGCCGCTCCTTCGCCCTGGACGCCCTGTCCGTCGAGTATCTGGGCCGCGATCTCGCCCCGGCGGCCGCCGGCGACGGGCAGCTGGCGTTCGGCGCGGACGAGGAGGCCGAGGCGGACGCCCTGATGGGGCAGGCGCGTACGGTCCTGGACCTGGGGGCGGCGTTCGAGACGAAGCTGGCGGAGGTCGGTGCGGCCGAGCTGCTGCGCGACGTGGAGCTGCCGACCAGCGAGCTGCTGGCCCGCTTGGAGCGGGCCGGGATCGCCGCCGACCGGGGCTGGCTGGAGCGCATGGAGCAGCAGTTCGCCGGCGCCGTGCAGCAGGCCGTGAAGGAGGCGCACGACGCCGCGGGCCACGAGTTCAACCTGGGCTCGCCCAAGCAGCTGCAGGAGGTCCTCTTCGGCGAGCTGGGCCTGCCCAAGACCAAGAAGACCAAGACCGGCTACACCACCGACGCCGACGCCCTGGCCTGGCTGGCCGCGCAGACCGAGAACGAACTCCCGGTGATCATGCTCCGCCACCGCGAGCAGGCCAAGCTGCGCACGACGGTCGAGGGGTTGATCAAGACCATCGCCGCGGACGGCCGGATCCACACCACCTTCAACCAGACCGTGGCCGCGACCGGCCGGCTGTCGTCCACGGACCCCAATCTGCAGAACATCCCGGTGCGTACGGACGAGGGCCGGGCGATCCGCCGCGGCTTCGTCGTCGGCGAGGGCTTCGAGTCCCTGCTGACGGCCGACTACAGCCAGATCGAGCTGCGGGTGATGGCCCACCTCTCCGAGGACGAGGGCCTGATCGAGGCGTTCACCTCCGGCGAGGACCTGCACACCACGGTCGCCTCCCATGTCTTCTCGGTCGCCACGGACCAGGTCGACGCGGAGATGCGCCGCAAGATCAAGGCGATGTCCTACGGCCTGGCGTACGGCCTGTCGGCCTTCGGCCTCGCCCAGCAGCTGGGCATCCAGCCCGATGAGGCCCGCAAGCTGATGGACAACTACTTCGAGCGGTTCGGCGGCGTACGCGACTACCTCCGGCGCGTGGTGGAGGAGGCCCGCGCCACCGGCTACACGGAGACGATGCTGGGCCGCCGCCGCTATCTGCCCGACCTCAACAGCGACAACCGCCAGCGCCGCGAAATGGCCGAGCGGATGGCGCTGAACGCCCCGATCCAGGGCACCGCCGCGGACATCGTCAAGATCGCGATGCTGCGGGTCGACGCGGCGCTCAGGGCGGCGCAGCTGCGGTCCCGGATGCTGCTCCAGGTCCATGACGAAATCGTCGTCGAGGTGGCCCCCGGCGAACGCGAGAGGGTCGAGGAGATCCTCCGCCGGGAGATGGCCGCGGCGGTCGACCTGCGCGCCCCGCTGGACGTCTCGGTCGGCTCGGGCAAGGACTGGGAATCGGCGGCGCACTGACCCACCGCGGGGGCCGGTACAGCTCCGGCCCCCGTTCCGGCCCGCCCCCGGTCCGGGCCCACGGCTCAGCCGCGGGCCTGCACCGACCGGCCGGACACGCCCTCGCCCCCGGCCGGCCGTACCCGCCGCTGCAGCAGCCGTACGGCCACGGCGTACAGCGGTAGCCCCACCACGAGGCCCGCGCCGGCGCCGAAGAGCACCGTCGGGATGTAGTTCGGCCAGCTCACGGCGTCGCCGTAGACGGCGTGCGCCCGCAGGGTCCGGTGTGCCGCGCCGAGCACCACGCACAGGGCGAGCGGCGCGGTCAGCAACAGCCGCAGCCCCACGGTCAGCGAGGGCACGGCGCCCGGGTCGGGTGCGGCGGCCAGGGAGCCCGCGGGCCCGCCCGCGCCCCGCAGCGCCGACCATCCGAACCACGCCATGGCCACCATCGCCAGCGCCGAGGTGCCGTACTGCACATACGTCGCCACCGGCAGACCGCCCACGAGGTCGTTCAGACCGGGCACCAGGCGGGTGCCCCAGCGGCCCGGGTGGGTGAAGGCGTCCCACACGACATGGGTCGCCGCCCCGAGCACCGCCGAGACGATGAACCAGCCCGCCAGCGCGGCGAGTTCACGGGGCCCGCGCGGTCGCCGGGGACGGCCCCGCAGCAGTGTGTGCGTCCGCGCCCGCCAGGCCCGGGGCAGCAGCGCCAGCGCCGGCTCGCGCAACAGCAGCCAGCCGCCGACCAGCGCCGCGGTGACCAGGACATCCACCGTCAGTACGCCGGTCAGCGAGTGGGTGACGTCGCCGAACTCCATGGCGCCCGGTACCACGGTGTCCGCGTAGTACGTCATGTCCGGTGCGAACGACCCCGCGACGAGCGCCGAGGGGACCAGCGGACCACGGGCCGCGCCAGTCCGCCGGATAGCCGGGAGCACGGCGGCGGCATGGCTGAGCGTGAACGGCATGAGCGTCTCCTTGAACGATTCGGATCATTATGTGTCCGATGACGGTGGTAGCTGCCGGGCCCGAGTTGTCGTAGTGTCGCCTGAGTTGACGCGCCGGGGGGCGCGATACCGCACAGGCGACGCGGGTCAGCACGGCGGAGGGGACCACGTATGGCAGCCACATTCCGACGGCGGCTTGTCCGGGGAGCGGCCTCGACGGCCGTGGCGGCCCTGGTGCTCGCCGCCCTGACGGCCTCTCAGGCCCCGGCCGCCACCGAGAGCACGGCCGCCGGGGAGAGCGGGCCGACCCCGCCCCCGGCCGACACCCCCATCGACGGCGGCACGGCGTACTACACCGACCTGCCGCCCCTCAACAGCCCGGTGCCGCCGAGCGGTTCGCACCGGCCCAAGGGCGGCCCCGTCGTCACCGGCCCCGCCCAGGCCGGCATCCCCGCCACCGTCCTGGCCGCGTACAAGAAGGCCGAGTCCCGGATCGGCGGCTCCGATCCCGGCTGCCGCCTGCCCTGGCAACTGCTCGCCGGCATCGGCAAGGTCGAATCCGGCCAGGCGCGCGGCGGAGCGGTCGACGCCGAGGGCACCACCCTCCAGCCGATCCTCGGCCCGCAGCTCAACGGCCACGGCTTCGCGCGGATCACCGACACCGACGGCGGCCGCTACGACGGCGACCTCACCCACGACCGTGCCGTGGGCCCGATGCAGTTCATCCCCTCCACCTGGTCCAGCGGCGGCCCCGGTGGCAGCGGTTGGGGCGCCGACGGCAACGGCGACGGCAAGAAGGACCCCAACAACGTCTTCGACGCGGCGCTCGCCGCCGGCCGCTACCTGTGTGCCGCCGACCGCGACCTGTCGACCCGCCAGGACCTCGACCGCGCGATCCTCGGCTACAACAACTCCGAGGACTATCTGCGCACGGTGCTGTCCTGGTACGCGTTCTACCGCACCGGCACCTACGAGGTGCCGGACGGCAAGGGCGTACTCCCCGTCCAACGGGGCGGCAGCGGCGGGCACGGCGGCGACCGGCCCGAAGGCCGCACCGGCAAGGGCCACGGCCGGAGCACCGGCACCGGCCACCACCCCGGCAAGCCCAAACCGCACGGCCCCGCCGAGCCCAAGCCGCACGGCCGCGCCGAACAGAAGCCGCACGGACCCGCCGAGCCGGGCAAGCCCGCCGAGCCCGGCGGCACCGACCCCGCACCGGGCGGCACGGACCCCCACAAGCCCGGCCCCAAGCCGCCCACCGAGCCCGCCCCGCTCACCGCCCTGGTGCGGGTCGGCGACAAGGACGTGAGCGCCACCGCGGGCACCGAGTTCGCCGCGTCGCCACAGGTGCGCGCCGAGGACGCGACGGGCAAGCCGGTCGCCGGCGCCCCCGTCCGCTTCACCCTCCCCGCGGCCTCCGGTGCCCGCTTCCCCGACGGCGCGACCGCCGTCACCGTCACCACCGGCAAGGACGGCCTGGCCACCGCGCCCACGCTGCACGCGGGCGACAAGGCCGGCGCCTTCACCCTCCGGGCGACGGCCCTCGGCCGCACCGTGCCCGCCGTCGCCTTCGACGCCACTGTCAAGGCCGCGCCGGCGCCGAAGGCCGACCGGCTCGCCCGCACCTCGGACAAGGAGCTGACGACGACCGCCGGCCAGGCGTTCGCGGCGGGCGCGGTCGAGATCAAGGCGACGTACCAGGGCAGGCTCGCGGCGGGGGTGCCGGTCACCGCGACCCTGGTCACCGACGACCCGGACAAGCCCGTGGAGAACGACCACGGCCCCTACTTCGAGAACCCCGAGGCCAGCGGCGACGACAAGGGCAAGCCGGTCCGCACCCGCACCGGGCTCACCACGGACGCCGACGGCCTGCTGAAGCTCCCGAAGATCTGCACGGACACGCACACCGGGACGTTCCTGCTGCGGCTGACCACCGCGGACGGCGCCGTACTCACCGTCGAGCTGAAGGTCACCGCACCGGACCGCGCCTGACCGCGGCCGTGCCCGTGGACCGGGCCGGCATCCGCCCGGTCCGGCGCCGCCGTTCCGCCCTCCGTCCAGGGCGGGACGGCGGCGCCATACGTCCTGGGGTGAAACGTGTTCTCATCTCGGCCGCCCGTTGCTACGGTGCCCCCGCCCTGACGCCGTCGAGGATCCGGGGATCCCCCGGACACGCACCGCAGCAACCGGGAGGCCGGCCATGCGCGCCCTGACAGCAGCCGCGATCGGACTGGCCGCGGCGCTCGCTCTCCTCTTCACCATGACGGCGATCGGTGCGCCCAGCGGCACGACCTCCCCCAAGCCGCTGCTGACCACCGTCCCCGAGCACCCCTGAGGGAGGGACGCCGCCGTCATGCGCCGCACCGCCAGCCTGGTACTGCTCGCCTGCGCCGTCTTCTTCACCGCCCTGTCCCCGCTGATGCGGTGGTACGCCTTCCCGCGGCTCGCCAAGATCCCGCCCGGCCAGTACCAGGACATGGTCCTGGAGGCCAGGCCCGCCACCCTCGTCAACTACGGCACGATGAAGGCCGAGCGGGTCCCCAAGGTCACCATCGTCCAGACCCTCAAGGGCGACGTCGCCGCCTCCGACCGCATCGAGAAGACCGCCGGCCGCGACGTCGTCGTCTGGGACGCGCTGTCCTACGTCGCCGGCCCCGACGGCAAGATGGTCTCCCAGATCCCCGAGCGCTACATCTTCGACGCCCACTCCCAGGAACCCGTGCACGCCACCGGCGAGATGGTCGACGGTGACCCGGTGCGCCGTACCGGCATCGAGTACAAGTGGCCGTTCCTCACCGAGAAGCGCGACTACACCTACTTCGACGCCCAGACCCGCACCTCGGCGCCCATCCACTACAAGGGGACCCGCACCTTCCGCGGCCTGGAGGTCTACTACTTCGAGCAGACCATCCCCTGGACGAAGGTCCCGCTCCCCAAGAAGATGCCGGTCAAGGGCATCACCCCGCAGGCCGTCGCGAAGATGGGCACCACCCGCTGGTACAGCACCAAGCGGATGTTCTGGGTCGACCCGGTCACCGGCGCACCGGTCAACGGCGAGGAGATCCACAAGGAGGAGCTGCGCGGCGGCGATCTGCTGCCCGGCGGCGGCAGGGTCACCGCCTTCGCCGGCCATGTGAAGATGCGCGCCGACTACGTCGACTCCACCGTCGCCCAGGTCACGTCCCAGCGCACCCTCGTCCTGCTGCTCACCAGCTACCTGCCCTGGGGGTTTTTGGTCCTGGGCGCGGCGCTGCTCGCCCTGAGCCTGCACCTCGAGGCCCGCGGCCGCCGCCCCGGCGCCGGACCGGCTCCCACCGGCCGTGCGGCCCCCGCCGCGCCGGACCCACCGCTCACCCCCGCTTGAGCCGCGCCGTCGTGTGCCGGGTCGGCTGCGCGGTCGTCGGGTCCTCCGGCCACGGGTGCTTGGGATAGCGCCCGCGCAACTCCGCGCGCACGGACCGGTATCCGCCCTTCCAGAAGGAGGCGAGATCGGCCGTGACGGCGGCCGGACGCCCCGCGGGGGAGAGCAGATGCACCAGTACGGGCACCCGCCCGCCGGCCACCCGCGGCGACTCCGTCCAGCCGAACAGCTCCTGCAGCTTCACGGCCAGCACGGGCTGCTCGCCGCCGTAGTCCACCCGCACCCGCGAACCGCTTGGCACCTCGATCCGCTCCGGCGCCAGCTCGTCGAAGCGGGCCGCGTCGCCACCCGCCCAGGGCAGCAGCCGGGCCAGCGCCTGCCCCGCGTCGATCCGCTCCAGATCGGCCCGCCGCCGTGCCCGCCCGAGTTCGACCCCGAGCCAGTCCTCGACCCGCTCCAGCAGCGCCGCGTCCGACACATCGGGCCACGGCGCCCCCAACTCCCGGTGCACGAACGCCATCCGCTGCCGCAGCGAGACCGCGGCGGGCGACCACCGCAGCAGACCGGGCCCCTCCCGCCGCAGCCCCGCCTCCACCGCGTCCCGCAGCAGCCCCGCACCGGGCGCGGTCAGCGGCCGCGACGCCAGCTCGATCGCCCCCAGCCGGGTCACCCGCCGGGCCACCACGTCCCCGTCCGACCAGCGCACCTCCTCGTCCGAGGAGTACAGCGCCCGCGCCGCCGCACACGCCGTCCCCTCGTCGATCACCGCCGCCAGCTGCACCCGTGCCGACACCGCCGCCACCGGACGGTCCGCCACCGCGACAGCCAGCCACGCCGCATCCCGCAGCCGGGAACCGCCCCCTCCGGCCCGTGGCCCCGGCCCCGCACCCGCCAGCTCGGCACCGGTCCCGGACGCCATGAGATAGCTCCCCGCGCCGCGCGCCCGGGCCACCCGCTCGGGGAACGCCAGCGCGGCGATCAGACCGGCGACCGCGTCGTCGGACGCCGGCCCCCCGGAGCCACCGCCCCCGTCCGTCCCCGGCTCCGCGCCCGCCGACGCCAGCCGCCGCGCCTCCTGCCGCCACCGGGCCGCGTACGCGTCGCCGCCCCGCCGCGCGCTGCGCCACGCCTCCGCCAGATCGTCCCCGTACGCCCGCGGCGGCTCCTCGCTCAGCAGGGCCACCACCTCGGCGGCGCGCCGTACGCCCACCTCGGGCGCGCCGTCCAGCAGGGCGCGCGCAAGCCGGGGGTGCAGTCCGACCCGAGCCATCCTGGCGCCCCGCTGTGTCGCCCGGCCGTCCTCCTCCACCGCGCCGATCGCCGTCAGCACTTCCCGCGCCGCGGCCAGCGCCCCGGCCGGCGGCGCGTCGAGCAGCGCCAGACCGCTCGCCGCCGGATCGCCCCAGCAGGCCGCCTGCAACGCGAACGCGGTCAGGTCGGCCACCTTGATCTCCGGCTCGGGGAACGCCGGCAACCGCCCGTCCTCGGCCTGTGACCAGCAGCGGTAGACCACACCGGGCGCCTCGCGCCCCGCCCGGCCGGCCCGCTGGCGGGTCGCCGCCCGTGAGGCCCGCACGGTCGCGAGCGCGCTCAGCCCGCGTGCGTGATCCATCCGCGGCACCCGCGCCAGCCCGCTGTCCACCACCACCCGCACACCCGGCACGGTCAGGCTGGACTCCGCCACGGAGGTCGCCAGCACCACCCTGCGCCGGCCGCCGCCACCGGCCAGCACCGCGTCCTGCACCTCGGCCGGCGCCCGCCCGTGCACCTGCAGCACCTCGGCGTCCACCCCGGCCAGCTCCCCGGCGACCCGCCCGATCTCCCCGACACCGGGCAGAAAGCACAGCACGTCACCCGACTGCTCGCGCAGCGCTCGCCGGACCACGCCCGCCACATGCGTCAGCAGCGCCGGATCCACCCGCATCCCGTGCGCCGGCCGTACCGGCCGCTCCGGTGGCGCCCACACCCCCTCCACCGGGTGCGACACGCCCGCCGCCTCGACCACGGGCGCCGCCCCCTGGGAGCCGCCCAGCAAACGGGCCCACCCCTCGGCGTCCGTCGTCGCCGACGCGGCCACGAGCCGCAGCTCCGGCCGCAGCGTCTCGCGTACGTCCAGGAGGAAGGCCGCACAGGTGTCCGCGTCCAGATGCCGCTCATGGCACTCGTCGAGCACCACGACATCGACCCCGGCCAGCTCCGGATCGCGCTGCAGCCGCTGCAGCAGCACACCGGTGGTCACCACCTCCACACAGGTACGCGGCCCGACCCGCCGCTCCCCGCGCACCGTGAATCCGACCTGGTCACCGGCCTTCTCGCCCAGCAGCCAGGCCATCCGCCGCGCCGCGGCCCGGGCCGCGATCCGCCGCGGCTCGGCCACCAGCACCCGCCGCCGGGGCCCCGTGCCGGTCAGGCCGGCGAGCTCCAGCGGCACCAGCGTCGTCTTGCCGGTGCCCGGCGGGGCGCACAGCACCGCCGCACCGGCCTCCTCAAGGGCGGCGCGCAGCGCGGGCAGCGCGGTCCGTACGGGCAGCTGGGCGAGGGCGTCACGGGCGATCACGCCCCCAGTCTGCCGCCCCGGCCTCCGATGCCGGCCCGGGTGCCCCCGTTAGTCCTCCGCCACGCACACGAAGATCGCCGTGCCCGGAATCAGGTGCCCGCGCAGCGGCGACCAGCCGCCCCACTCCTGAGTGTTGTCCTGCGGCCATTCCGGCTCGACGAGATCCACCAGCCGGAAACCGGCCGCCACCACGTCCCGCACCCGGTCGCCCAGCGTCCGGTGGTGCTCCACGTACACCGCCCGGCCGCTCTCGTCCTGCTCCACGTACGGCGTGCGGTCGAAGTACGAGGCCGCCACCGACAGCCCCTCGGGCCCCGGCTCGTCGGGGAACGCCCAGCGGACGGGGTGCGTGACGGAGAAGACGAACCGGCCGCCGGGCCGCAGTACCCGCCGCACCTCGCGCAGCACCCGCACCGGATCGGCGACGAACGGCAGCGCGCCGTACGCGGAACAGGCCAGGTCGAAGCTGCCGTCACGGAACGGCAGCGCCCCGGCGTCCGCCTCCACCAGCGCGGTGGTGTCGTCGTCCGTCCCGTCGGCGATTCGCAGCGCGTGCTGCAGTTGCCGGTGGGAGAGGTCGAGCGCCACCGGACGCGCGCCCTGCGCCGCCAGCCAGCGCGAGCACTGCGCGGCGCCGGCGCCGATCTCCAGGATCCGCTGCCCCTTCAGCCCGTCGGCCGGCCCGAGCAGCCCGGCGTCCGCCTCGTCGAGCCCCTCGGGGCCCCAGATGAACCTGTCGTCCCCGAGGAACGCTCCGTGCTCGCTCTGATACTCGTCCGCGTTGCGGTCCCACCAGCCCCGGTTGGCGCGGCTGCTT
This sequence comes from Streptomyces sp. NPDC033270, assembly GCF_055576575.1. Classification (NCBI taxonomy): domain Bacteria; kingdom Bacillati; phylum Actinomycetota; class Actinomycetes; order Kitasatosporales; family Streptomycetaceae; genus Streptomyces; species Streptomyces sp. NPDC033270. The sequence continues at coordinate 35,974 of NZ_JBVIRA010000019.1, read as the reverse complement.
TCGGTGTCCGAGGCGTCACGGCGGGTCGCCTCCGGCTCATGCTCTTGGTTCATCGCGCCTGTCGTCGTAGTCTTCGCTCTGCTTGTAGCTGCAGGGACTGTGAGGCCGTTCGACCTCGCGGAACATCGCGTGTGCCGTTTATGGGGCGTTCTGTCCCGGGTGTGCGCGTTCGCGCATTGACCGTGTCCGGCTGCCCCCGTATGCTACAAGTTGCGCTGCGGGCTTGCGCGCCTCAGACGGAGCAGGCCGCGCTCGCATCTGTATGTACCCCTCGGTTTTGAGGCGTTCCGGAACGTTCCCGGTGCTCAGGCATCTGTGAACCTCCGAAGCGAGCGTCTCTGACACTGTCCGGCTTATGCAGAGGCGATACGGGCTCTCGGCGTAGCAGTACCTACGACTTCAATGTCCGTACCGGAGCCCTTTCCCACATGACGAGCAGCACCGAGACCACCGCCACCACCCCGCAGGTTGCGGTCAACGACATCGGTAACGAGGAAGCCTTCCTCGCCGCGATCGACGAGACGATCAAGTACTTCAACGACGGCGACATCGTCGACGGCGTCATCGTGAAGGTCGACCGGGACGAGGTCCTGCTCGACATCGGTTACAAGACCGAAGGCGTCATCCCGAGCCGTGAGCTCTCGATCAAGCACGACGTCGACCCCAACGAGGTCGTCGCCGTCGGTGACGAGATCGAAGCCCTTGTTCTCCAGAAGGAGGACAAGGAAGGCCGCCTGATCCTCTCGAAGAAGCGCGCCCAGTACGAGCGTGCCTGGGGCACCATCGAGAAGATCAAGGAAGAGGACGGCATCGTCACCGGTACCGTCATCGAGGTCGTCAAGGGTGGTCTCATCCTCGACATCGGCCTCCGTGGCTTCCTCCCGGCCTCCCTGGTCGAGATGCGCCGCGTTCGCGACCTTCAGCCCTACGTGGGCAAGGAGCTCGAGGCCAAGATCATCGAGCTGGACAAGAACCGCAACAACGTGGTCCTGTCCCGCCGTGCCTGGCTGGAGCAGACCCAGAGCGAGGTCCGCCAGACCTTCCTCACCACCCTCCAGAAGGGTCAGGTGCGCTCCGGCGTCGTCTCCTCCATCGTCAACTTCGGTGCCTTCGTGGACCTGGGTGGCGTCGACGGTCTCGTCCACGTCTCCGAGCTGTCCTGGAAGCACATCGACCACCCGTCCGAGGTCGTCGAGGTCGGCCAGGAGGTCACGGTCGAGGTCCTGGACGTCGACATGGACCGCGAGCGCGTCTCCCTGTCGCTCAAGGCGACCCAGGAAGACCCGTGGCAGCAGTTCGCCCGGACCCACCAGATCGGTCAGGTCGTCCCGGGTAAGGTCACCAAGCTCGTTCCCTTCGGTGCGTTCGTGCGCGTCGACGAGGGCATCGAGGGCCTGGTCCACATCTCGGAGCTGGCCGAGCGCCACGTCGAGATCCCGGAGCAGGTTGTCCAGGTCAACGACGAGATCTTCGTCAAGGTCATCGACATCGACCTCGAGCGCCGCCGCATCAGCCTCTCGCTGAAGCAGGCCAACGAGTCCTTCGGTGCCGACCCGTCGGCGGTCGAGTTCGACCCGACCCTGTACGGCATGGCCGCGTCCTACGACGACCAGGGCAACTACATCTACCCCGAGGGCTTCGACCCCGAGACCAACGACTGGCTCGAGGGCTACGAGACCCAGCGCGAGGCGTGGGAGAACCAGTACGCCGAGGCGCAGCAGCGCTTCGAGCAGCACCAGGCTCAGGTCATCAAGTCCCGCGAGGCCGACGAGCAGGCTGCGGCCGAGGGCGCTGCGGCGCCGGCGGCGCAGGGTGGCGGCCAGACCGGCGGCGGCCAGACCGGCGGCGGCTCCTACTCCTCGGAGTCGGCGGACAACTCCGGCGCCCTGGCGTCGGACGAGGCCCTCGCCGCGCTCCGCGAGAAGCTGGCCGGCGGCCAGAGCTGAGCTCGCGCCGACAGGCAGCGGCTCGCCGCTGCTAGGCACTAGCCGATAGGCGAAGGCCCGTTCCCCTCTGGGGGAGCGGGCCTTCGTTGTTTGTGGGGGTGGGGGCTGGGTGCTGGGCGCTGGGGCCGTGTTCGGGTTCGCCGTCCGGTCGCCTTACGTGGTCGGCGGTCGGCTGGTGGTCGGTGGCCGTCCGGTGATCGGTGGTCGCCCGATCAGCCCACTGGTATGCCCGGATGGGCGATGCCGCGACCGCCGGTGATCGGTGGTCGTCGCGGAAGACCGTCCGCAGCCCCCAGCCCGGCTGCTGGGAGTGGGTCTCATGGCCGTTGTCGGTGGTGTGCCTGCCCGTGTTGTTCTCGACGACCGTTGGTGAGCTGAAATCCGGTCACCCTGCTTCGCGTCGGCGAGCGCGGGGGCGTGGGGGCGCCACCGGTGGCCGCAGTGGCCGCGGTGGAGTTAACTCCCCTTTCCTGCAAGGGGTCATGCCGCACCACCGGGGGTCGGGGGTGGCCGCCTCAGGTGTGGGGGGAGGCATGTCTGGAGGTGGAGCCGCGCCCGGTGGTGCGCGGGGCCCGAGCCCGTCGGCTGGGGGCGCGCGCCCGGTGGTGAGGGACTCCCGCCCGGCAGGACGGAGAGTGTCCGGAAAGGGTCGGGGTCATATCCGCAGCCGGGAATGCCTGCGGTCGACCACACGTTGGCGTTCATGAGAACGAGGAGGAGCGGTCACTGTGTTGGATCCCCAGAGTTTGTACGCATGGGAGCCGAGCGGGCTCGCGGAGGTGGAGGCGATCGCCTCCAGGGACTCCGCGGGTCTCGTGCTGCTGTACCACTTCGACGGCTACATCGACGCCGGCGAGACGGGCGACCAGATCGTCCAGCGGCTGCTCGACGGCCTGCCGAACGAGGTCGTCGCCCGCTTCGACCACGACCGCCTCGTCGACTACCGCGCCCGGCGCCCGCTGCTGACCTTCGAGCGCAACCGCTGGACCGCCTACGAGACCCCGAGCATCGAGCTGCGGCTCGTCCGCGACACCACCGACGCGCCGTTCCTGCTGCTGTCCGGCCCCGAGCCGGACGTGGAGTGGGAGCGCTTCGCGGGTGCCGTGAAGGAGATCGTGGAGCGGCTCGGCGTGCGCCTCTCGGTGAACTTCCACGGCATCCCCATGGGCGTCCCGCACACCCGCCCGGTGGGCATCACCCCACACGGGAACCGCACGGATCTGATGCCGGGCCACGCCAGCTTCTTCGACGAGGCCCAGGTTCCCGGTAGCGCCGAGGCGCTGATCGAGTTCCGGCTGGCCGAGGCGGGGCACGACGTACTGGGCGTGGCGGCGCATGTGCCGCACTACATCGCCCGGTCCGCGTATCCGGACGCCGCGCTGACGGCCCTGGAGGCGGTGACGGCCGCGACCGGCCTGGTCCTCCCCGCCGCGGCGCATTCGCTGCGGACGGAGGCCCTGCGGACGCAGGAGGAGATCGAACGGCAGATCTCCGAGGGCGACGAGGAACTGGTCGCGCTGGTCAGCGGGCTGGAGCATCAGTACGACGCGGTGGCCGGCGCGGAGACCCGGGGGAATCTGGTGGCCGAGCCGGTCGACCTTCCCTCGGCCGACGAGATCGGCAGGGAGTTCGAACGCTTCCTCGCGGAGCGGGAGGGCGACGGCGGCGCCTGAGCCCGGTGACGGCGCCTGAGCCCGGTGACGGCGCCTGAGATGGCGACGGCGCCTGAGATGGCGACGGCGCCTGAGATGGGGACAGCGCCTGAGATGAAGCGCGGCCTCCTGTGCGCCGGCCGCCCCGGCGCACCGTATAGCGTGGGCCCATGGTGAAGGTGGGGCTGACCGGCGGCATCGGCGCGGGTAAGAGTGAGGTGTCACGACTGCTGGCGTCGTACGGCGCGGTGATCGTGGACGCGGACAAGATCGCACGCGAGGTCGTCGAGCCGGGTACGCCCGGACTGGCGGCGGTGGTCGAGGAGTTCGGGGACGGCGTTCTCACACCGGAGGGCACGCTCGACCGGCCGAAGCTCGGCGGGATCGTCTTCGCCGACCCCGAGAAACTGAAGGCGCTGAACGCCATCGTGCACCCGCTGGTGGGCGCACGCTCGGCCGAACTCGAGGCGTCGGCGGGGCCGGAGGCGGTGGTGGTCCATGACGTGCCGCTGCTGACGGAGAACGGCCTGGCACCGCTGTACGACCTGGTGGTCGTGGTCGACGCCGCCCCCGAGACCCAGCTGGACCGCCTGGTACGGCTGCGCGGCATGGCCGAGGACGAGGCGAAGTCCCGGATGGCGGCTCAGGCGACCCGTGCACAGCGGCTGGCGGTCGCGGATCTGGTCATCGACAACGACGGGCCGCTGGAGGCCCTGGAACCGCAGGTCCGCGCGGTGTGGGAGCGCCTGCGGGACGTATGAGCCCGGACGGTACCCTCGCCGCCATGACTCCTCCTTCCGATCTCGACGCCAGGTCCCCCGGCTCGGAGCCCGCCGCCACTGCGGAGACCGCTTCCGGAGCCACCGCCGTGGTTCCCTCCGCCGATGACGGTGCCCCCGCGTCATTCGTCGTGAACATCCCGGGCATCGCGGACACGGAACTGGAGCCGGAACCGCTCGATCCCTCGCAGATCGTCTCCGGGGAGCCGGAGGTGACGGGAAAGGTGCTCTGGGAATCGCCGGACGGCCGGCAGCTCCGGGGCATCTGGCAGATCACGCCGGGCGTGGTGACCGACACCGAGGCCAATGAGCTGTTCGTGGTCGTCAGCGGACGTGCCACGATCGAGGTCGAGGGCGGTTCGGTACTTGAGGTGGGACCGGGCGACGCGTGCATCCTGCGCGAGGGCGACCGCACCCGGTGGACCGTCCACGAGACGCTGCGCAAGGCCTACCACATCAGCCTGTAGCGGGTGGCCGGCTCCGGCCCCGGCGCCGTGGCGTGACCTGCTGGGGCTCCGGCGCTGTGGCCTGCTGCGGTGGTGGTGCCGCGGCCCGGTGGCGCCTTCGCCCGGTGGTGCCGTGGCCCGGTGTTGCGGTGGTGCCCTGGGGGCTCCCGCTGCAGTGGTGACCGTGGCCCATTGCGGGGACGGCCACGGTGGCTCGCTGCGGCGATGGTTGCGGTGTTTCGATGCGGCCGCGGTGTCGTGGCCTGGTGCTGCGGCGGCGGTGGTGGTGCGGCCATGCCGAGACCCCATGCGGTTGCCGGTCCGATCGATTGCCCCGGAGCGGCCAAGGCTCGGCTCGGTTGGGCCACCGGCCTCGGTCGGGGGTACCGGACCCGGTTGAGGCCGCCCCGGCCGGGGAATGCCGCGACCGATGGGGTTGTTGTGCCGCAGGTGACGCCGTACGGCTCGTGGCTGAGGCATGCCCCGATGGCGACGGCAACGGGAGAGGAGCAGGCCGTGCCCGAAAGCAGCCCCGAGACGCATGTCATCGACTTCCGCGCCGCGGAGCAGCTGTTGGAGGCCCGCGACCCACGCGGCGCGATCCGGCTGCTGGACTCGGTCATCACCGCACACCCCGAAAACACCGCAGCCCGACTGCTACGCGCTCGCGCCTTCTTCCTCGCCGCCCAACTGCGCCCGGCGGAACTCGAGTTCCAAATAGTGCTGGAACGCGAGCCGGACAATGCCTTCGCCCATTTCGCGCTGGGCCGCACTTTGGAGCGCGGGGGCCGGCTGGACGAGGCGCTGCGCCACTTCCGCCTGGCAGCCGCCCTGGAACCGCGCCCGGACTTCCTCCAGGCCGCCCGCTTCCCACGCGGCGGCACGGGCAACGGCGAACACGCCCCATAACGAGAGGGGCGGAGGCCAAAGCCCGGGACAGGGATGCGATCGCCGGCACCTCCCTGGCATGCGGGAGGCGAACACCCCCCCTGTCGCCTACGGCTTGGTGCCGGGTCGGCGGCCGGTGTCCCTGCGTATGTCGAACGCTTCGTTCCGGCCGCGATCCGGCTCGTAGGGCGGTATGTCCCTGCCCGGTTGGTAGTGCGGCCCCTGACGAATGTGGCGGATCACCATGGCCAGGTCCATGACTGCCACCATGGCCACGGCGGCACACGCCCCCGCCCATTCCGGCCGGCCGGCGTTGACGAAGGCCACGGCTCCCGCGGTGGCACACAGCAACCCCCACAGCGCCAGCCCACAGCGCAGTCTCAGCGGGCTGCGTGCGTGCAGCGGCTCATTTCCCGTACGCATCGGCACCCATCTCCCACCTCCAGGATCCTCCCGATCGACGAGCCGGTCACCTGTCTTTCCCTCCCTTTCCCCCGCACCCCGCCCTGCCCCGCCCCGCCCTGCCCCGCCCCGCCCCATCCCCTCCCTGCCGCCCCGCCCTCTCCCCCCCCCGCCCCCCCCGCCCCCCGCCGTCTCCCTTACGCCTCGCCCCCTCTGATCCCCCTCCCTCCCACCCCCTCCCGCTCATTCGCTCTCCACCGCCCCCTCCCGCTCATCCGCTCCCTGCCACCCGCTCCACACCACCCGCTCCCGTTCAGTCGTGCTCGCGGCGTGGGTCGCCGGCAGGGTGGCTGTTGATCCAGGACAGCCCGCCGATGTCGAGCAGTGATCGTGCTCGGGTGACGGCGACGTACGCCAGGCGTGCCTCGTCGATGTCGATGGGCCCGGGGACCGGCGCACCGTCCTCGCCTCGCTCGTCCAGATCGTCGGGGGCGGAGAAGTCGTCTGCGATGCGCACGCTCGCCCATTCCCGTCCCTTGGCCCGATGTGCCGTGGACACCGTCACCTCGGCGAAAGTCTCGGGCGAGAGCCGGTCCAGGGCCTGGAGCAGCGCTTGCGTGCCGTGCTCGTCGACGAGCTCCACCAGCGGCAGCAGATCGCGGCCGGCGGGGTCGAACTCTGCGTACTCACGCAGCTCCGCCCAGGTTTCGAAGAGCATCAGCTCGGGATGGGCGGTGCGGCGCCCGGCCTCCAGGTCGTGTACGGCGCGTGCGAGCGCGCTCAGCGCCTCGCCGCCGCCCGCGAGCGCGACCCGGCGGCCCGCGTCCAGCTGCCGTATCACCTCCACCATCGCCCCCACATTCGTCCGGCACAGGATCGCGTCGGGGGCGCGGACCTTGTGTAACTCCGTCTCCAGGTGGGGGGAACCCGTCAGCCGGATCGGCGCGCCGACGATCGCCAGCCAGCGGTTGGCCTCGGCTGCCAGTGCCGGTCCGAAACGGAAGGAGCGGGAGAGGCTGAGCTGTCTGCCGTCGAATCCGGACATCACATCGCGCGCGCCGCGCCAGCCGTAGATGGCTTGGGCGGAGTCCCCGACCAGTACCAGCTGTGCGTGGTCGCGCTGAGCGGTGAAGACCTGCTCGACCACGGGGTTGGTGTCCTGTGCCTCGTCCAGCAGCAGGAAGTCCGCCTTGATGACCGGCTCGCGCAGCGCCCACATCTTCAGGTAGTGATCATGCTCGAAGCGGACGACGCCGTGGTCCGGATGCTGGAGGTCGGCCCAGGCCTTGCGTGCGTAGGGCAGGACGAGATCGGCGAGTTGAGCGTGCAGCGGCTCGGATTCGGCGCCGCGTAAGGACGGGACGTGGTGCGGCGCGATGTGGCTGTCGGCCGACTGGCAGAAGCGGGTGACGGTGCGCAGGACCGTATAGGAGAGCGCTCTGTTGTCGACCTTGCGTGATCCGATGCGTAGGGACATGCCGGTGTCGATGCCCAGGGCCGCGCCGGTGCGCCACCCCGCTTGCCGAGGGGCGTTCATCCGCGCCTGGTAGCCCCTGCCCACGGCGGTGTAGGCGAGGGCGTGCGCCGTTCCGCAGGCGACCTCGTCGGGGAATTCCCGGGCGGCGTGGCGGGCGACTGCTCTGTTGAAGGCGATGTAGCGGCCGAGCCTGCTCTGTCGCCGCGCGGAGTGCGCGAGCATCGCGAGGGTCGTCGTCTTGCCGGTGCCGGCGCCGGCCTGGATCACGAGATGGGAGCCGGTCGCAAAGGCCTCCGCCGCGGCGGTCTGTTCGGGCGTGGGGGTGTGCATGATGCTCCTCGCCGAGGTCGATTGATTACTGAGAGTTATTTCGTCACTCAATGTAATCGAAAGTGGGGTGAGCGCAAGAGGCTTTTCGTGACCTGTGGATAACTCCGCCCTCTCGCGCGGGAGCGCGGGGCGGGTGCGTTGTCAGTGCCGTCTGCTTCCATCGGCAGCAGACGGCAGATCGCCACGGCGGCTCGTCGGGTGCGAGGCAGGAGGCAGGGGAGACGTGGTGCGTACGACCGTAGACTCGCAGGTCGGGCGCGCCGGAGCGGGTCGCGTGCAGCCGGCCCGACGGGCGCCACGGCAGGCAGTGCAGGACGACCAGACATCAGGGGATGGCATGACAAGGCGGTGGGAGCGCGGCGGATGGGCCGCTGCCGTGGCCGGCTGCGCCGTGGCCTTCCTGCCCGCCCAGCCGCCGCGCGCCGGCAAGATCGCTCTCTGGCGGCCCGACGGCGGTCCGCTCCCCGAAGGCGATGGGGGAGAGGGGACAAGAACTCCGGGCGAGGGGCAGGCGCTGGAGCGGGTACAGCTGACCGTTGCCCGGCGGCACGGCAACGGCGCCCGCAGTCGCACGGTAGCCGCCGTGCTGCTCCCGCTGGCCGAGGCCGTGCCGCTGCTGGTCCGTGCCCGGCACGATCCGGCCGCCGCCCCGGCCGCCGCCTGCTGGGGCGCGGCCACTCTGCACGCCCTGCACCTCGCCGCGCGCGGCAGACTGCTGCCGGGCCTGACCGCCGAGGACACCGACGCCTGGCGCGCCGGACCGCTCGACCCCGAGGACGTCGCGCACCTCCGGGCCATCGCCGCCGCCATGCCCGCCGAGGCCCACCCCGTGCCGCTCCCCGGCAGCCGCCCGCTCCAGCTGCACGACCCCGCGGCCCTGGTGCGGCTCTATGTGGACGCGGTCATCGACGCGCTGCCGCGCACCCCCGCCGCCGGACTGGTGGCCGGCGCCCCGTTCGCCGCGAGCGAGCCGCAGCACATTCCCGGCGCACGGGAGTGGGCCGCAGAGGTCGCGGCGGGCGTCGACGCCGGGGTGCGGCTCTCCCTTCGCCTGGACCTCGCACCGCACCGGCTCTTCGACATCCGGGACGAGAGCGGGGCGGGCGGCGCCGAGGAGCGCAGCGCGGCGGCCGCCGTCCTGCAGGTGCACAGCCTCACCGATCCGACCCTGGTGGCCGACGCCCGCGCCCTGTGGGAGGGCGAAGGCCCCGATCATTTCGGGCCCCGCTCCCGTATCGACACGCTCCTCGCGCTGCGTCGCGCTGCCCGCGTCTGGCCCCCGCTCACCCGCCTCCTGGAGCGCCCGGTCCCCGATGTACTGCCTCTGGGCGAGGATGAGTTGTACGAGTTGCTGGGCGAGGCCGCGCCTCGTCTGGGTGCCGCGGGCGTGGCCGTCCACTGGCCCAGGGAGCTGGCCCGCGGGCTGACCGCGGCGGCGGTGCTGCGCCCCGCACCGGGCTCCGCCGCGGACGGCTTCGGCTTCTTCGACTCCGGTGAACTACTGCAATTCCGCTGGCAACTGGCGATGGACGGGGCGCCCCTCACGGAGGCGGAAATGGACGCCCTGGCCGAGGCGCACCGCCCCGTCGTGCGGCTCCGCGACCAGTGGGTGCTGGTCGACCCAGGGCTCGTACGCAAAGCCCGTAGGCGCGAACTGGGCTATCTGGAGCCCGTCGACGCCCTCGCGGCGACGCTTCACGGCACCACGGAGGTGGACGGCGAACCGGTCGAGGTGGTGCCACTCGGAGCGCTCGCCGCACTGCGCGGCCGCCTCACCGACCAAGCGCGCCCGCTGCCCCAGCCGCCCGGACTGCGGGCGACCCTCCGCGACTACCAACTACGGGGCATGACCTGGCTCGACACCATGACCTCGATCGGCCTCGGCGGATGCCTCGCCGACGACATGGGCCTGGGGAAGACGGTCACCGTCATCGCGCTCCATCTGCACCGACGGCCCACCGAACCCGTCCTCGTGGTCTGCCCCGCCTCCCTCCTCGGCAACTGGCAGCGGGAGATCGAGCGCTTCGCGCCCGGTACGCCCGTACGCCGCTTCCACGGCACCGGCCGCAGCCTCGACGGCCTGAACGGCGGCTTCGTCCTGACGACGTACCAGACGATGCGCGGCAGCGCCGCCCAACTGGCCGCCCGGCCCTGGGCATGGGTCGTCGCCGACGAGGCCCAGCATGTGAAGAACCCCCGCTCCTCGACGGCCAGAGCGCTGCGCAGCATCAAGGCCCCCGCCCGCATCGCCCTCACCGGCACGCCGGTGGAGAACAACCTCTCCGAGCTGTGGGCCCTGCTGGACTGGACGACCCCCGGCCTCCTCGGCCCCCTGAAGACGTTCCGGGCGCTGCATGCCCGTGAGGTCGAGGGCGGCGAGGACCCGGAGGCGGCCGAGCGGCTGGCCAGACTGGTGCGCCCGTTCATCCTGCGGCGCAAGAAGTCCGACCCGGGGATCGCACCCGAGCTCCCGCCCAAGACCGAGACGGACCATCCGGTGGCGCTGGGACGCGAACAGGCCGCGCTCTATCAAGCCGTCGTCCGCGAGACCCTCGCCCGGATCGAGACCGCCGAAGGCATCGCGCGCCGCGGTCTGGTCATGAAGCTGCTCACCGCCCTCAAGCAGATCTGCAACCACCCCGCGCAGTACCTCAAGGAGGCCGCCCCGGGGCTGGCCGCCCGCTCCGGGAAGCTCGAACTCCTCGACGAACTCCTGGACACCATCCTCGCCGAGGACGGCGCCGCGCTGGTCTTCACCCAGTACGTGAGCATGGCGCGGCTGCTCGAACGGCACCTCGCCGCCCGAGGCGTCCCGACACAGCTGCTGCACGGCGGCACCCCCGTCGCCGAACGGGAGAAGATGGTCGACCGCTTCCAGTCCGGCCAGGCCCCGGTCTTTCTGCTGTCCCTGAAGGCGGCCGGCACCGGCCTGAACCTCACCCGCGCCGGACATGTGATCCACTACGACCGCTGGTGGAATCCGGCCGTGGAGGAGCAGGCCACCGACCGCGCCTACCGCATCGGCCAGACCCAGCCCGTCCAGGTCCACCGGCTCATCGCCGAGGGCACGGTCGAGGACAACATCGCCCAACTCCTCCACGCCAAACGGGCGCTCGCCGACGCGGTGCTCTCCGGTGGGGAGACCGCGCTGACCGAACTGACCGATGCGGAACTGGCCGATCTCGTCTCCCTCAGGAGGCCCGGATGAACCGCCGCCCCACCTCCGGGCGCGCCACAGCGGCCGACCACCAGGCCCGCGCGGACCGCACCCGCACCTTCCCGCCGCTGCCCGTCCGGACCGGTGCCCGGGGGCTGTTCGCCGAATCCTGGTGGGGAAGCGCCTGGCTGGACGCACTGGAGAGCGCCGCCCTCGACAGCGCCCGGCTCGCCCGTGGCCGGACCTACGCCCGCGCCGGCCATGTCGACACCATCAACATCACACCGGGCCGCATCGTCGCCACCGTACGCGGCAGCAGGCCACGCCCCTACAGCGCAGAGATCCGCCTCAGGACCCTCACCGGCCAGGAGTGGGAGGCCCTCCTGGACGCGATCGCCGCGGACCCCGGACAGCTCACCGCCCTGCTGGCCAAGCAGCTGCCCAGCGCCCTGGCCGAAGGCGAGGTACGCCTCCTCCCGGGGCCCGGCGACCTCGTTCCCCGATGCTCGTGCCCTGACAGCGGCAGGCCCTGCAAACACGCCGCCGCGCTCTGCTTCCAGGTGGCCAGGCTCCTGGACACGGACCCGTTCGTCCTGCTGCTGATCCGCGGCCGCGGTGAACGCGAACTCCTCGACGAACTCTCCCGCCGCAACGCCGCCCTGACCGCCCGTGAAACCCGCGCGCACACCCTCACCCCCACCACACCGGCCACCGGCAGGCAGGTGTCCGAAGGGACCGCACGAGTCGATGAGGGCGAACGCCCCGCCGCGGTGGCCCCGGGTGCCGTGCCCGAGGAGCCCGCTGCCCCCAGGACGCCGACGCCCTCCGGTGTCCCCGCCCGTACGGCTCTCGCCGACCGCCCCCGGCCGCCGCTCCCACCGCCCCTGCCGGTGCCGCCCCAGCCAGGTCACCCGCCTGCCCTGCCGGACGGCGACGACCTCCCCTTCGACCCCGCCACCCTCGAATTCCTGGCCGCCGACGCCGCCGCCCGCGCCCACGCCTGCGTATCCGCCGCCGGATCACCCGCCCCCGGTGACGGGCGGCAGGCCCTCCCCGGCCCGTTCCCGGATCTGCCCCCGTGGCAGGACGCCGTCCGCCTGGCCGCCACCGCCCACCCCACCGCCGGCCTGACCGCCACCACCCGGGCCCTCTACCGCGACCTCGCGGCCGCGACCGGCCGCACGCCCACGGACGTGGCCCGCTCCGTCGCGGCCTGGCGCCAGGGCGGCCCCGAAGGCCTCGCCCTCCTCGACACCACCTGGGACCCCCCGGCCGGTGACTTCGACCGGGCCCGCAGCGCCCTCCTGGCCGCCGACCTCCACGCCCTGCGCCCCCGCCACAACCACCTCACCGACCCCGACCGCGGCATCCAGCTCCGCTTCGGCCACGACAACCGCTGGTACCCCTACGAATCCGAACCAGGCGCCGAGGACTGGTGGCCCACCGGACCGGCCGACCCCGACCCCGTAGGCGCCCTCACCACCCTGCTCGCACGATGACTAACCTCAAGGCCGTGGAAGGTCTCGACACACTCACCCGATCCCTCGCCCGGCGCACCCCCGAGCAGCTCGCGGCACTCCTCACCCGCCATGCCGAGCCGCTCGCCCGCCGCCCCGCCCCCACCGAACTGCGCGGTCTGGCAAGCGCGTTGTGGTCCTACGAAACCCTCCACCACCTGGTGCTGCACCTCGACCACCCCCGCCTGCAGGTGCTCGCCGCCACCGCCCGCATCAGCCAGGAACGCGCCGCACGGGACGCCCACGGCCCCACCGCCCCCGCCCCGGGCGCCGACTACCAGTCCCTGATGGCGCACCGGCTGTCCTTCGCCCAACTGGCCACCGCCCCCGTCCCGCCCGAGGACGTCTTCACCGCCCTCGGCGCCACCGGGCACGCGCGCAGCGCCGCCGAAGCCGGCCTGCGCGCCCTCTACGACGACGGACTGGCCGCCCCGACCGAGGACGGCAGCGTCGTCGTCCCGCCGCGCGCCCCGCAACTCCTGGCCGCCCACGACCTCGGCCCGTTCCTCGCGCACGCCCCGGAGCTCGTTCCCGACGACACCGCCGACCCCGGGACGCCCGCCACAGCGGTCCCGCGACCTCGCTGCACGACGAGTCCCGGGCCGCCGCCGCGACCCTCGCCGCCACCGTGGACCGCCTGCTGGCTTCCCTGGCAACGCAGCCCGCCGCGCTGCGCAAGGCGGGCGGCCTGGCCGTACGGGAGATCAAGCGGCTCGCCAAGGCAGCCGGCGCCTCCGAAGCGCACACCCGCCTCCTCCTCGACCTCGCCCTCGCCGCCGACCTGATCGCGCTGACCCGCACCCCGGCCGGCATCACCGCCCTGCCCACCGGCGCCTACGACGACTGGCTCCTCCTCCCGCCGGGCCGGCGCCTCGCCCCCTTCCTGGCCGCCTGGTCCGCCCTGTGGGCCATCCCCACCCACACCCCGTTCGGCGAAACCCCCACCGCGCTGGTCCGTGGCCACGACCGGCACGCGCCCGCGCTGCGGTACGCCCTCCTCGCCGCCCTGGCCGCCGTCCCCCTGGGCGCAGGGGCACCCCTGGCGCCCCTGCCGCACCCCCAATCTCCCGGACCGGAGGCCACACCGCGCACCGACGCCGCGCTGCGCAGCCTCCTCGCGGCGGCGGACTGGCACCGCCCCCTCGCCGTCAGTGGGCAGCCGATGGCCGAGGAACGCGCCGCGCACACCCTCCACGAAGCGGCCTACCTGGGACTGGTCGCCCACGGCACCCTCACCCCCCTCGGCCGGGCGCTGCTCGCCGACCCGCGGTCCCTCGACGAACCGCTCGGCGACCTGCTCCCACCGCTGCTCGAACAGGCCCACTTCCAGGCCGATCTGACCGCGGTGGTGCCCGGCCGCCCCGCCGCCGGGCTCGACGGCCTGCTCGCCTCCGCGGCCGACCGCGAGTCCGAAGGGCACGCCGTGACCTGGCGCTTCACCCCCGCCTCGGTGCGTCGCGCGCTGGATGCCGGCCACAGTGCCGAAACCCTCCTCGACGACCTCACCCGCGCCTCGACGACGGGGACCCTGCCGCAGCCACTGCGCTACCTCGTACAGGACGCCGCCCGCGCCCACGGCCGGATGCGGGTCCTGCCCGCCGGCTGCTGCATCCGCTCCGACGACGAAAGCCTGGTCAAGGAGCTGGCCGCCCACCGCGCACTGCACGCCCTCGCACTACGGGCCATCGCCCCGACCGTCCTGGTCAGCAGCAGCCCGCCGGCGGCCACCCTGGAGGCCCTGCGCGCCGCGGGCTACGCACCCGCCCTGGAATCCGACACCGGCGCCACCACCGTCGAACGGCTCCCCGCCCACCGCACCAAGGCCCCCGCCCCCACCCGCGATCCGCACGCCCCCCTCACCCTCGCGCGCCGCCTCCTGGAGGTCTCGCCGGACCACCAGGACACTGCCGCGACCAGCGGTACGTGACCGTTGGCGGGCCGGGTGGCCGATGGCGTGGGCGGCCAGGCGTACTGCGCGCCGCCCCGCGGCCGATTTCTTCTCCTCCTCTTCCCCCTCTTCTCTCCTCCGCTGACCGGATCTGATCGAGGAGTCGTCAGACACGGTGGGTTCCCGCCGGCATCGCGGCCGCGTTGTCGGTGCCGTCAAGTAGCGTTCTGGAGTGCGGAGTCGAATCCGGAAGTCCTAGCGGATCGACCGGCCGAGGCGGAAGGACGAGGTCGACGTGGGGGAGCACGGGGTGGGGGACGGCGTACACAACGAGTTCGGTGGCAGCGCGTACGGTCCGGTCGTGCAGGCCGGGGCGATCCACGGTGGGGTGCACTTCGAGGTGAAGCGGCCGGAGGTTCCGGTGCCCCGGCAGGTGCCTGCCGGAGTCGTCCAGTTCGTCGACCGCGAGCCGGTGATCGAGGCCATCAGCGGCTCGGTGGGGGTGAGCGGCGGGGTGGCCGTGCTCAGCGGTCTGCCGGGGGTGGGCAAGAGCGCGACGGCGCACAGGTGGGCGCAAGGGGAGCGCGGCCGGTTCCCCGGTGGCGAGTTCTATGTCGACTTCGCCGAGCTGAGGGCGCAGGTCGGCGGGGACGTCTCGGCCGGTGTCAGCCGCTGCCTACGGGCGATGGGAGTCGAGGACCAGTACCTGCCGGGGACCCTCGGCGAGTTGACCGGGATGTTCCGCAGCCGGACGGCCGACAAGCGGGTGCTGGTGGTCCTGGACGACGTGACCGAGCCGGCGCAGGTACAGGCGCTGATCCCGGGGGCACCGGGGAGCGTCGTGCTGGCGACGAGCCAGGGCGTGCTCGGTGAGCTGCTCATGGTGGGGGCGCGTCTGCTGCCCCTGGAACCCCTCACCGGCGCACACGGCCTGCAACTGCTCCAGCGCCTGTGCGGAGAGGAGCGCATCATGGCGGACGGGGCGGCCGCGGCCGAGCGGATCGTGGCGAGCTGCGGCGGGCTGCCGGTGGCGCTGCACGTGGCCGCCGCGCGGCTGGTGACGCACCCACGGTTGTCGGTCGAGGCGCTCGCCGATGAACTGGCCGATGACGAACGCCGGTTGGATGCCCTGCGCAGGGGAGGCGAACGGGTCGTGACGGCGGTCTTCGCGGTGGCGTATGCCGGGCTGTCCGAGGAGACCGCGCGGCTGTACCGGGTGCTGGGCCTGTACCCCGGGCGCCGATGGGACACCGAGACGGCCGCCGCCGCTGCCGGGATCACCGGCCCTGAGGCGGCCGAGCAGCTCGAAGCCCTGGAGACCGCGAGCCTGATCACGGTGGCGGCGGACGGGCGGTACGACTTCCACGACCTGGTGCGACTGCACGCCAGGCAGCAGGCGGCCGCCGAGGACACCGAAACCGAGCGCACCGCCGTCGTACGCCGGGTGGTGGACCATCTGCTCACCCGGGCCGCGCACGCCGACCTGGCCGTCATGGGTCGCCGGATGCGCATCGGAGGGTATGTCGAGCACCTGGAAGGGGCGGACCGGAGACTCGGATTCCGCGACCGCCAGGAAGCGCTGGAGTGGCTGGATGCCTGGCGCGGCGAGTTGCTGGCCGTCCAGCGGGCCGCCGCGGACCGTCGGTGGCATCGCCTGGCCTGGGAGCTGGCCGAGGCGCTGACCGCGCTGTTCCTCAACCGCAGATACCTCAACGACTGGGTCGCGTCCGGGGAACTCGGTGCCAGGGAGGCCGCAGCGGACGGTGATCCGGCCGCCGAAGCCCGGCTGCGTTCGCTCCTCTCGCGTCCGTTGATGGACCGCGACGAGCTGGACCGGGCCCGCAGCGAACTCGAAACGGCCATCGCACGGGCCGACGAATCCGGCCATACGCTGCTGCAGGCCTCCGCCCGCGAGTTCTACGGGCGGTACTGGGACCGCTGCGAGCCGGAACGCGCCGTGGCGACATACGAGGAGGCGATGACGCTCTACCGCGCCGCGGACGACGAGCGCGGTATCGCCATCGGCCGCTACTTCATGGGCTGCGCACAGCACGCCGTCGGACGCACCGAGGACGCGCTCGCCACGCTGCAGGACGCCTACGACGGATTCATGGCGATCGACGACCGCCGGATGGGGGCGCGTGCACTGGCTGCCCTCGGGGGCGTGCGGAGGGACCTGGGGCACACCGATGAGGCGGTCGCGGCACTGGAGGAGGCCGTACGGATGCTGCGTGAGCGCGGAGCCGTCCACTACGAGGCCCCGGTGTGCGAGGCACTGGCCGAGATGGCCGAGGAGCGCGGCGACCGTGAGCGGTGGCGTCAACTGCTCACCCGGGCACTGGAGATATACGAGGCGGGCGGCGGGCCACGCGCCGTCGAGCTGCGCCGACGGCTGACGGAGCCCGAGCACACGCCTGAGTAGCGGGGGAGAAGGGGGCTATGGCTATGCACCGTGGCCGTGCCGGGCGACGCGCAGCGAGGCGTCCTCCGTGCGGTTGCCGAGGGCGAGGGTGACGATGCCGGCCAACGGGCGTCGGGAGCGCAGAAGGGTGTAGACGATGCCGGCCAGCACGGCGGGGTCGGCCA
Organism: Streptomyces sp. NPDC033270; assembly: GCF_055576575.1. Lineage (NCBI taxonomy): Bacteria > Bacillati > Actinomycetota > Actinomycetes > Kitasatosporales > Streptomycetaceae > Streptomyces > Streptomyces sp. NPDC033270. The sequence continues at coordinate 18,906 of NZ_JBVIRA010000019.1, read as the reverse complement.
TGAGGCCGGTGGCGCACACCTCGACCGTACGGCCGTCGCGCAGCCCGATGCGGCAGCCGCGGCCTGCGACGGTGGCGGCGGCGAGCAGACAGCCGGAGTAACGGGCGAAGGTGTCCTGGATCCATCGGTCGGCGGCGACGGCGGTAGCGGCCGGCTCGCGGCGGACCAGGACCGAGGCGCTCTCCGACAGTCGCCGGTCCCCTTCGTCGTCGGCGCTTGAGAGATGACGGAAGGGGCCGTCCGGAGTATCGGATCGCTCGGGGACGGCGAAGGAGTCGACGACGGCAGGGGTGCGCTCGACCGACACCCGGGGTCCGTCGGGTCCCTCGCCGATCGAGGTGGTCACGTAGGTCGCGGTGACCTTCGCCGGGTGGTCCTGCGGTACGGGAGGCTCCGGGGCCCGGCGCGGGGGCGGGGGACCGGTCGGTTCGGGGAGGTCCAAGAGGTCGTAGACGGCGGACCGGATCAGGCCCAGGGCCCGGCCCGGGGCGGCGAAGGCGCTCTCGCCGAGCTTGCGGAGGCGGGCGACGGTGCCGTCGCCGGCCGAGTGCAGGGCATGGAGTGCCTGCTCGATCTGCGGCCGGAGCGGCGCGTCGGCGGCGAGCCGGGGCGCGATCTGCCCCAGCTCGGCCATGGGGGTGCCGGCCACGGCCTCTTCCTCGCTGAACGCCCCGAGCAGCAAGGGCGTACCCAGCGCGGCGCCGTAGAAGGTGACCGATCCGTGGTCGCCGATGAGAAGGTCCGCGGCGACCAGCGTGGCCTGCCAGCCCGCCGTCGGCGCAATGGTCAAAAGCCCGGCGTCATGGGCGGAGTCGAGGAGGGAACGGACGGCGTGGTGGCCGTGGGCGGAGGCGATGTTGGGGTGGGTGACCAGGGCGACGGTGTAGTGGTCCATGGGCAGTTCGGCGAGCAGCCGGGCCGGAAGCGCGGGATCCCGGCCCAGGAGCGAACGGTCGCGCCAGGTCGAACTCAGCATGATCAGGCGGTTGCCGTCCGGGACACCGAGGGCCCTGCGGTAGGCGGCGCGCAGATCCCGTCCGTCGCGCAGTGCGTCATAGCAGGGATCGCCGACCAGGAGGGTGTGGCCGGCGGTGGCGGGGTGGGCGGCGGCCAGCTGGGCCGCCTGGTCGGGGTGCGAGAGGGCGAGCCGGGCCCGGCCGCTGCGCAGCAGGTCGTCCGGCACGACCCCGGCGAGCCGGTCCCGGTCGCTGCGGGAGTCGGGGACGACCTTGTGGAAGCCGACACCGTGGGGGAGGACCAGGACGGGGGCGGTGTGGTGTGAAGCGGTGAGATCGGCGTTCTCGGACGCCGTGATGATCAAGTCGGGGGTGATACGGGCGAATTGGTGCCAGGGCAGGATGCGGGCGCCGACCGACTCCAGCAGGGCGTGGACGCCGTCGTTGAACGCGGAGGTGGGGTCGTAGGCGAAGACGAGGGAGACGCGGGGGTCATCGCGCAGCACCGGGCGCAGGGCGTCGAGGACCCGGACGGTCGAGGTGACGGTGCGCGCCACCGCCACGACGATGCGCTCGCCGGCGAACGTCAGCCAGCGCTCGGGGTCCTCGCCGACGGGTACCCGCAGTGGCGGTATGAGGCCGTGACTGGTGTCGCGGCCATCGGCACACGCACAGCCGCAACCGCCCGCACAGCCGCTCGCGGCTCGCGGCTCGCGGCTCGCGGCTCGCGGCTCGCGGCTCGCGGCTCGCGGCTCGCGGCTCGCGGCTCGCGGCTCGCGGCTCGCGGCTCGCGGGCATGCTGATTAGCGCGTGTCACGGCTTTCCGCAACCCCTTGATGGTGATCCCGGCGGTCTTCGGCGCCCTACGGTAGATCAGCGGCGCTCCGCGCAGGCGACCAGGTGCGGCGGGTGGAGCGCGGACGGGCTCGCGGCCATGCCCCGGGTGTGTCCGGCCACGGCCCCAGGGGCGTCCGGTGGCCGTGGCCGGAAACGTTCTGGGGCCTGACCCATCGGACCGGCCCTAGTCGTCTCCCGGCTTCCGACGGCTTGCCCCGTTGAAGCGCCACAGAGCCGTCGGCCCGAAGCCGAGCGTGCGGGGACGACGCCTGGAGACGCCGGGCAGCGCCGCAAGAGTGGGGGTGGCACCGGACGCCGAGGCGGACCGCGGGCCGGTCGCCGACGAGGGTTCGGCCGCCGCCGGCAGGGGGGCCGGGACCGCTATCGGGGACTCCTCCTCCCAGTCCGGCGCGCCGCCCGTCGCCGGGCGGATCGGAGCCGTCCGTGCCCGGAGCAGGCCGAGCGCGGCCGACGGGTGCGGGAAGGGAGCGGTACGGGCACAGGGGGCGACGACATCGACATAGGCGCGGCAGACGGCGCCGCGACCGGCGGCGGGGTAGTGCAGGTCCTCGCCGGTGGCCAGGGACCACGGTTCCTGGACGATGCGGCCGATGGCGCGCTGCACCTTCCGGGCGATGCCGGCGTCGTCCATCCCGTGCCGGCGCAGCGTCTCGCGCAGCGCGGCGGCGCTGTGGGCGGCGATGGACAGGCCCTGGCCGAAGTCGGGGCTGAGCGAGACCACGGCGCCGCCGAGCGCGATGAACCCCGTGGGCCAGGACGGCAGCTGCTCATAGCGCCGCCGCCGGTTGGACGTGTCGCGGGCCAGCCGTACCTCGCTCAGCGGTTCGGCTTCGGCGATCAGGTCGCTTATGGCGGAGTTGCCCGTGCGGTGGGCGAACGCGACGAACCGGTTGGCGTGTTCGGTCGGGCGTTCGTCCCCGGTGCCGGTCAGGGTGACCAGCCAGCGCCCACCCTCGATGGGCACCAGTGTGGCCGTCCTCGCGGGGACCGGACGCCCGGGAGCGCGCCGACCGGGACCGGGGGTGGTGAGGGCCGAACGGGAGGTGAGCACCGGCACGTTCTCGGTGCCCTCGGGGGCGCGGAAGATACGGGTCGCCGAGACGATCCCGGGGTCCGAGACGTCCTCGCGCGCGGCGGGCAGGCCCAACGCGGAGAGCCGGTCCCGGGTGGTGGAGTGCCGGCCGGTGGCGTCGACCACCAGGTCGGCATCCAGCCGATACGTTTCGCCGGTTGTGGTGTCCCGTACGCGCACCCCGGTGACGTGCTCCGCGGTGCCGGTCAGCTCCTCCGCCTCGGTGCCGTCGAGAACGGATACACCGGGGAGGGCCGGCACCTGCCGGCGCACGACCCGGTCGAGCAGATCGCGTGAGCAGGCGACCAGATACGGCGAGCGGCGCCGGCCTAACCAGCCCTGCGGGGAGCCGGCGGCGAGCTCCGCGGGCAGCGGAATCCGGCGGGCCCCCTCGGCCAGCCATCCGTCGGCACTGCCGGGCAGCAGGGCGTCGACCAGCCGGGCTCCGTCCGCTGTCAGCAGGTGGGCGTGCCTGGCCTGCGGAAGGTCCGTGGGGAGGGCGGGGGTCCGCGGCAGCCGGTCGCGCTCGACGACGACGACATCGGCGTATGCGGACAGTGCGGCGGCGGCGAGCATGCCGGTGAAGCCGCCGCCGAGCACCACGGCGAGGTGCGGGTGGGTGAACTGCAGCCCGCTGCTGCTCGTACTGCTCGACGAGTTCATGAACAGTCCCTTTCTCGGCGGCGGCGCACGATCTCCCGGTGGGAGCGGGACTCGTCCAGAAAGGGCGGTGCCGCATGCGGTCGGGAGTGTCGGCGCGCGGCGGCGATGACGGCGTCGGTGGCGGCCGTGAACGAGGCCGTCAACGAGGACGGCAGGGACGCGGACGCGGTCCGCAGGATGCGCAGAGGTGCCGGTGGAAGTGGTCGTGCCAACTGTGGGTCCCGGGGGGGGGGGGGGGGGGGGGGGGGGGGGGGGGGGGGGGGGGGGGGGGCGGGGGGGGGGGGGGGGGGGGGGGGGGGGGTGTGGGGG
>NZ_JBVIRA010000019.1:0-15038 GCF_055576575.1 Streptomyces sp. NPDC033270 | reverse complement strand
CCCTCCCCCTTTTCCTCTCTGTCTCCCCCCCCCCCCCCTCCCCCCCCCTCCCCCCCCCCCCCCCCCCCCCCCCCCCGCCCCCCGATTTCCCCATCATGATTCCCCCTCAGGCCGTGCCCGGGTTGCCCTGCGCGCGGCCACGCCCTCCGCCACCCGCCCGTGTCACCGGGTGGGGCGGGCGAGCACCACTGCCTCGCGCAGCGCGCTCTGCCCCTGGGGACGCAGCCGTCACATCTGGTCAACGGCGGACACGATTCGGATCGTAGGCGGCGGCGATCACATCCGGTAGCCAGGTTTAAGCAAGGGATGCGTGAGAGCCACCTCGGGGATACCGATGGGTAGATCTGAAGCAAAACGGTGTAATGGGTGGAAAACGCCGCGCTGATTTCTCGCGTCGCGAGAAAACGCGCGGGAAATCCTCGTGAGAGGGAGGGTTGCGGCGGGCGAACCCCCGGAGGGTTGGCGCGAAATGATCGGACTCCGACGCTCCGGTCGGCGCCGTGCCTACCCTGTGCGGGCACCGCACCGGAGAACCTGAGGGAGAGTCGTGCGCGCGATTGTGATGCGAGAATTCGGCGGCCCGGACGTGCTGCGGCTCGAGGACGCGCCCGAGCCCGCGCCCCGCGCCGGCCACTCGCTGGTCGATGTGACTCTGGCGGGCGTCAATTATGCGGACGTGCACGTACGGGAGAACACCTATCTCAAGCCCGTGGAGCTGCCGTACACGCCCGGCAACGAGGTCGTGGGGACCGTGGACGGCACGCGGCGCGTCGTCGGCCTGTGCCGCGGCGGCGGATACGCGGAGCGGGCCCTGCTGCACCGCCGCGTCACCTGGGACGTACCCGACGCGGTCAGCGACGAACAGGCCGTCGCGCTGGCGCTGCAGGGCAACAGCGCCTGGCATCTGCTGTTCACCTCGCTGCGGATCACCGCCGGCGAGACCGTCGTCGTACCGGCCGCGGCGGGCGGTGTCGGCTCGCTGGCCGTCCAGCTCGCCGCGCACGCCGGGGCCCGGGTCGTCGCCCTCGCGGGCTCCCCGGAGAAGCGCAAGCTGGCCCAGGAGTTGGGCGCTCACGCGGTCGTCGACTCGACCGCCGAGGATCTGACGGAGCGCATCCTGGAGGCGGCCGGCGGCCCGGTCGAGGCCGCACTGGAGATGACCGGCGGCGTCACCTTCGAGCAGATCCTCGCCGCCGTGGCACCGCGCGGCCGGCTGGCCGTCTACGGGTTCGCCGGCGGCGACCTGACGAGCGTGCCGACGCGTGACCTGATGGCGCGGTCCATCACCCTCTCGGGCTTCTGGCTGCCGCAGCTCTACGCGGACCGCACGGCGCTGCCGACGTCCATGCAGGCGCTGTTCGGCGCGGTCGCCGACGGTTCGCTCAAGCCGCTGACCGGCGGCGTCCACCCGCTCGGCGAGGCGGCGCGGGTGCACCACGACCTCGCCGCCCGCACCCGGACCGGGAAGCTGGCCCTCGACGTCACCCGCTGATTCCGGTAGTCCGGGGCACCGGGCGGGCACAACGGCTCCGGGAGCGCACCCCGGGGCCGGCCGCCGGGAAGCGCGGTCCGAGTCGCGGGAGACGGGGGTGCCCGCTCGTAGGGGAAATGCCGTGCGTCTTCGGGCGCGGAACACTGTCAGGGGAGAGAACACACGATGGGCAACAGCACCACAGCGTCCCAACCGGCGGCCTCGGCCGCCGCGCCCGCCTCCGCTTCGGGCGCCGTCGTCGAGTCCGATGGTGCGGGCCGTCCCAAGAGCGCGCGCCAGACGGCCAAGGGCGCGTCGTCCGCGGGCTCCCGGACGTCGGGATCCAGCCATGCCGAGCGGGTCTTCCTCGTCCAGACGGCCTTCGCCGAACTGGGCGGATCCGCCCATGGGCCCGGCGAGATCGCCGAATTCACCGGCCTGGACGACTCGGTCGTCTACCGCATCCTGCAGTCCGGCATCTACCAGCGGATCTTCGAGCGGGTGGACCGGGGCCTCTACCGGCTGCGGACCTCCGCCGCCCAGCTCGCCTTCACCGCCCTCGACCACCGCCTCGACGGCGCGCAGACGGTGCTCGGCGACCTGCGGACGGCCACCGACGGCGGGCTGGTGTTCCTCTACATGGTGGCGCCGTTCTCCGGCGCGCAACGGCAGTGCGTCGACATGGCCGTCGGCGACTCCGACCTCGCGGAGCTGGGCATGACGCCGCGCGATGTGCTGTCCGTGACGCGTTCCCTGCGCACCGGCGCCTCCGGGCGGACGATCCTCGCCTACCTGCCGGAGGTACTGCAGCAGCGGGTGCTGGCCGAGCCCGTACCCGACCAGGCGGGACCGGGCGTCTACCGGGACAACAACGCGCTGATGGCGTCCCTCGCGGAGGTGCGCGACCTCGGATACGCACTCGGGTACGAGGAGTGCATGGCCGGATGGAACTCCTGCGCGGCGCCGATCATGTGGGACGGCTCCATCATGGGCGCGGTCCTGCTGCTCAAGCTCAAGTCCGTGATGCCGACGGCCCCCCACAGCGTCATCGAGGCGACGAAGGAGGCGGCGGCCGAACTCAGCCGCTACGGAGCCGCCCGCCCGGCCGCCGACCAGGCCTGAACGGCGCCACCAGCCCACCAGGCCCGTCATGAACCGGGGCCTCCTCTCCGGGGCGGGGCCGGAAGCCGCACAATGAAGTACCGACGACGCACAAGGGGGTCCCATGGAACCGGAGTTGGTGGCGCTCGCCACGGCGGGGGCGACGACGCTGGTGCAGCAGATGGCGACGGACGGCTGGACGGCGGTCCGCGGCAGGATGGCGGCCTTCCTCGCCCGGCGCCGGGGCACCGCGGACGAGGAGGCGGTCGAGGGCGAGCTGGAGGTCTCCCGTGCCGATCTCGTGGCCGCCCGGCAGGAGGGCGACCAGGACGGCGTGGACGGCGTGACCACGGCCTGGCGGCTGCGGCTGCAGCGGTCGCTGCGCGAGGACCCGGCCGCGGCGGCCGAACTGCGCGCCCTGCTCGACGAGGTGGCGCCCGACCGGGACCGCACGACGGTCCAGAATGCGTACAACACCATCAACGGCGGTGTCCACCACGCTCCGGTGATCCAGGTCGGCTTCGTAACCGAGGGCTCCACCTTCCACTCGCCGCCAGGCCGGCCGCACTCCGGCTGACGCGCCGCGCCGCGCACTGTGCGACCGGGCAGAATGGCGGTGTGCGGCTCGAAGCGATCACCTGGGAACGGCTCACCGACGCGCTCGCCGAGCGCATCGTCACGACGACGGCGAAGGACGGGAGTCCCTGGCTGAGAGTGGCCGTCGACGGGGCTCCCGCTGCCGCGCCCGGCGACCTGGCGGCCCGGCTCGCCGAGGCGCTGCGGCTCCGGGGGCGGGCGGTGCACAAGGCCGGCACCTTCGGCTTTCTGCGTCCCGCCTCCCTGCGGCTGGAGTACGGCCGTGAGGATCCCGACGCCTACCACGACGAGTGGTTCGACCGGCAGGCGCTGTGGCGTGAGGTCTTCCAGCCGCTGGATCCCGGCGGCACCGGGCGGGTGCTCCCGGACCTGTGGGATCCGCTGGCGGACCGGGCGACGCGCAGTGCGTACGTGACGCTGCCGCCGGGCGGTGTCCTGCTGCTGCACGGCCCCCTGCTGCTCGGTCACTGGTTTCCCTTCGATCTCTCCGTCCACCTGAAGCTCTCGCCGGCCGCGCTCGCCCGTCGCACCCCTGAGGGCGAGCGCTGGACGCTGCCCGCCTTCGCGCGCTACGAGGCCGAGACACGGCCCGAAGAGGCGGCGGATGTCGTCGTACGGGCCGACGATCCCCGTCGGCCGGCCTGGAGCGGACCCGTCTGAGCGCCGGGCCCGGACCTCAGACGAGCTGCCGGATCTCGCCCCGGACGCGGTAGAAGCCGCCCGAGGCCGCCGACAGGTCCTCGACGACATACCGCGCCCCGGCCCGGCGTATATGGCGCGGGAACTGGACGTTCCAGGACGGCTCGTAGCCCTCGGAGACCACATGGACCCGCAGCCGGCCGCTTTCCTGCACGCACTCCACCACGATCCCCGAGGCGGCGGACGTCACCGTCTGCACCGTGGCCGACGGGGTGTACGTGGGCAGCGCGGCGGCCGACTTCACATCCCGGGCCACCGGCACCGTGCCCGACTGGGCGGCGGCGATGGCCGCGTCGCTCGCGTCGACGCACACCAGCGAGCCGTCCGTGGTGACCATGTACAGCTTCTCGTCCAGATACTGCATCGACAGCGCCGATCCGCCGCCGGTGCCCAGCTTCCACAGGCGGGTGCCGTCGGCGGCGAAGCAGTACACCGACGAGGCCGAGTCGCCGGCGAAGACATAGCGGCCACCGGGGGCCGTGGCGCAGGAGTAGACGACCGTGTCGCACTGGTAGGCGGCCTCCAGCGCTCCGCCGGCCTTCGACAGCCGCTGCACGACCTTGCGGTTCGTGCCGGCGTACACCGAGTGGTCCTCCTGCCAGCCGAACAGGACCGCGCCGTTGGTCGGGGTGTGCCACAACTCGCCGCTGCCGTCGGCGGCGTAGGCGGTCACACCGCGCTGGTGGCCGTGGTAGACGGCGCGTTCGTCCCTCCGCACCATCCAGGCGTGCTCACCGGGGCTGCGCCGGGACCACTGGTACTCGTCCTCGTGGTCGATGACCGTCAGCCCGCCGTTGCGGTCGGCGACGTGGAGAATGCCCTCCCGGATGTCGAGCCAGAAGATGTCGACGTCGGGGGCGACGTCGTAGGCCGCGAAGGGGAGCTTGGAGGACAGGTCGTAGACCGTGCCGTCGTCGCAGCCGGCGTAGATCCAGAAGTCGTCCGCCACCAGGCACTTGACGCCGTCGGGGAGCTGATAGCGCGCCAGCACCTCACCGTCGTGGCCGAGCGTGTAGACGTCCCCGCTCTGATTGCCGACCCAGCAGCGGTCCTCGGAGATGTGGATGCCGAACGCCGCGGCGCCCGTACGGAACCGCCACAGCACCGGCGCGACCGCGCGGGCCGTCGACGGGGCGGACGTCACCTGGCGTCGCGTCACCGGACGGGCGGAGCGCTGCCCCTGGACGGCAGGGGCGTAGCCCTTGCGGACCTTCTCGCCGATCTTCCTGGCGGCCGCGGCCTGCGCCTTCTCCCGCGTCGGGAACGTCGAGGCCTGCCGCTGGCCGGCCGCGCCGATGCGCCCGTAGCGCACCGAGACGACCGTGTCCTCCACCGTCACCTCGTAGAACTTGTGGGCGCCGCCGCCGTCTTGCGACAGCTCCAGATACGTCGTGGTCACGGACATGGATCTCCCCTCCCCGGGCGGCTCCGACGGCCGTCCCCCGCTGCTGAAAACCGTACGGCCGGCCACTGACAATCGGTCTTCGAGCGCCTGCCGCGGACCGCCGACAGCCCTGCCCGCGCGGGCGGTTAGCGTGAGGGGGTGACCACTTCATTCAACGCTTCCGCCCCGTCCGACGCGGCCGCCGCGCTGCCCGGCAGCCAGGGCCCCACCGCAACCGTGGAGGCCCGGCCGCGCTCCGTCGGCGCCGTTCAGACGTCCTACGCGCCCGACCCGGACGGCGACCCGGACCCCGGCGAGATCGTGTGGACGTGGGTGCCCTACGAGGAGAACGACGGGCGGGGCAAGGACCGGCCGGTGCTCGTCGTCGCGCGGGAGACCCGCGGCACGCTGCTGGCCGTCCAGCTCTCCAGCAAGCGGCACAACAACGACCGGGAGTGGGTCCCCATCGGGGCCGGCCCGTGGGACCGCGCGGGGCGCGACTCATGGGTGGCGGTGGACCGTGTGCTGCGGGTGCACCCGGCCGGGATGCGGCGCGAGGCCTGCGCGCTGGACCGCGGCCGCTTCAACCTCGTCGTCAACCGGCTGCGCGAGCGCTACGGCTGGCGCTGACGGCAACACTGGGCGTCAGGCGTCCGCCACGGCCAGCAGCTTGGTGACGGTGTTCCAGTTGCGGGCGGTGGCCGTCACCCCGAGGGGGGCGCGGCTCACGGCGGCGGCGAGCTTGGAGCGGCCGATGCCGCCCGGGCACCACAGATACAGTTCGCGCCCGGTCAGCCGGAACCGGTCGGGCGCGAACGCGGCCGGGGCGAGCGCGTCCAGCCGGGAGGTGTCGGCAGGCACCGCCGACAGGAACGTCACATGCAGGCTCTTGGGCTCCGGCACGGCCTGCGGAAACGGATTCGCGGCGACGGCGGCGGCCAGCTCGTCGCGGGTGCGGACGACGACCGGCACCGTCAGGCCGAGCTCGGCGGCGATCCCGTCCTCGATCGTCCGGGCGGTCTCCTCGGGCGGCGTACCGGGGTCGGCGAAGACGATGTTGCCGGTCTGCAGCAGGACGGAGACGTCCTGGAACCCCAGGGACACGGCCAGCTCCAGCTGCCTGGCCTTGGGGAAGGAGTTGTGGCCTCCGACGTTGATGCCGCGGAGCAGAGCGATCTGACGGGACATGGCGCTGCCATTCGTGAGGGGTCCGGCCCGGGTGCGGACGGACGACGGCCGGGATCAGAAGAGCGGGGCGGGCAGCACACCTTCGAGGGCCAGCAGCAGGCGCTTGGTCTCCAGGCCGCCGCCGAAGCCGCCGATCCCGCCGTCGCTGGCCACGACGCGGTGGCAGGGGACGACGACCGGCAGCGGATTGGAGCCCATCGCCGCGCCCACCGCACGGGCCGCGCCCGGCTCCCCGACCCGGTCGGCGAGGTCCTGATAGCCGACCACGCTGCCGTAGGGGACGCCGGAGGCCAGGGCGTGCAGGACCCGGGCGTTGAAGCCGGAGGACAGCGACCAGTCCAGGGGGACGGTGAAGGACCGCAGATCCCCGGAGAAGTAGGCGGTGAGCTCGGCGGTGGCCGTCGCCAGATGGGGGGTCTCCGGGAGCGGTGGCCCGCCGAAGAACTGCTCCAGTCGGGTCAGCGCGCGGCGGGTCGTCCGCTCGTCGGCATGGAAGACCACCTGGGCCAGGCCCTCCCGGGTCGCGGCGAGCAGCAGCGGGCCGATCGGGGTCTCCAGACGGGCCCAGGCCCACTCGCGCCGAGCCGCGGATCCTGCCGGCGGTGCGGGGGCCTGCTCGGAAACCTGCTCGGAATGCGTCACCTGATCAGGGTAGGACGGGCCACCGACAATGCGACGGGGAACGGCCCGGCTGTCGCCGCCTGGTGCCGCTCCCCGTCGGTGCCGGGCGCTCAGGCGCCGCTCTTGTTCCTGTTCTCCAGCGCGTCCTGCACCACATCGGGCTTGTTGGTGATGATGCCGTCCACATCCAGGTCGGCGAGCTTGAGCGCGACGGCCGGGTCGTCGACGGTCCAGGTGTACAGGTCCAGCTGCCGGCGGTGCGGGCCCTTCAGGCCGTGTACGGCGGCGACGTACTCCGGGGTGACCGCCGTGTGGACCGGATTGATCTGATCGCAGTACTTGGCGAACTTCGGGAGGTCGGCGACGGACGGGTTGCCCAGGAAGCCCGTCTTGAGGTCCGGCCGGAGCGTGTGCACGGTCTTGAGGGTGTCGGCGTTGAAGCTCTGGATGATCAGACGGTGCTTGACGTGGTCCCTGTCCAGCCAGCCGCCGCGGCGCAGCTCGAGGAGGGTCTGCCGCTCGATGCCCGGATAGAGCTCCGGCGACTTGAGCTCCATCAGCAGGTTCTGGTCGTTGTGCTCGACCTCGTCCATGTAGTCCTCGAGCGTCGGCACCCGCTCGCCCTCGAACTTCTGCCCGAACCAGCTGCCCGCGTCCAGCTTCTCGATCTCCTTGAGGGTGAAGTCCGCGACGTTCCAGGGGGAGCGGTCGGGGAAGACCTTCTTGACGTTCGTCGTCCGGGCGAGCGAGTTGTCATGGAGGATGACCAGCTCACCGTCCTTGGTGCGCTGAACGTCGTTCTCGACCCATTCGATGCCGAGCTCGGCGGCCGCGTCGATGGAGGCGAGGGTGTTCTCGGGCGCGTACGACGAGGCGCCGCGGTGGGCGACCGTCACCGGAGTGTGTCCGTGCGGTGAGGCCTGGGCGGCGTTGGTGGAGAGGACGAGCGCGGACAGACCCATGAGCGCACCGGCGACAACGGTGGCGACGGGGCGGATACGCATACGGACTCCTCGTGACGTCGTGGGCGTGAGCGGACGTGAGTGACGTGTACCGGGTCGGACGGGCAGAGGCTCACAGCCGGGCCAGAGCGGGAGGCGGTCGTACGGTGGCCGAGGGCTGAACGAGAAATGGCCGGTCTTCCGTGGAGCGTTCGCGCAATTGCAGGATGCCCGGAAAAGCCGTGCAACAGACGTGCGCTCCGATGCCGTCCAACTTGCCGGAGTCGCGGCATCTGCGCATCTTGACCGATGGTGCGTCACCCCTCGTGCTTCTGACCGGTTTTGGTCATATGTAGTGAAAGAGGGGCCGCCGTGACCCCGCTCCGCGCGCGAGCGCACCGCTTTCATGGCAAGGGGGCTCCCCGGCCGTGCGCCCGGCGCCTGCCACGGCCGTGACGCCCCTGGCCCAACGCGCCGTCGCGCCGTCGCCGCCCGGCGTCCCCCGCCCGCCGAGCAGTCCCGCCACGCCGGCCGGCGCCGCGGTAAATCCGCAGGTCGGAGCGATTCCCCGCCGATTGTCAGTGCTGGGTCGTACGGTGGATCCCATGCGGCCCGAATCAAAGATCGAACGCACGGTGGCGCCCTTCGAGGTCGTCAGCCCCTACCAGCCCAACGGCGACCAGCCGGCGGCCATCGCCGAGCTGGAGCGGCGCATCCGCGGGGGTGAAAAGGACGTCGTCCTGCTGGGCGCCACCGGCACCGGCAAGTCGGCGACCACCGCATGGATGATCGAGAAGCTGCAGCGCCCGACACTCGTCATGGCGCCCAACAAGACCCTCGCGGCCCAGCTCGCCAACGAATTCCGCGAGCTGCTGCCGAACAACGCCGTCGAGTACTTCGTCTCCTACTACGACTACTACCAGCCCGAGGCCTACGTCCCGCAGTCCGATACGTACATCGAGAAGGACTCCTCGATCAACGAGGAGGTCGAACGGCTGCGCCACTCCGCGACGAATTCGCTGCTCACGCGGCGTGACGTCGTCGTGGTCGCCTCGGTGTCCTGCATCTACGGCCTGGGTACGCCGCAGGAGTACGTCGACCGGATGGTCCCGCTGAAGGTCGGCGACGAATTCGACCGCGACCAGCTGCTGCGCCGCTTCGTCGACATCCAGTACACCCGCAACGACGTGGCCTTCACCCGGGGCACCTTCCGGGTCCGGGGCGACACCATCGAGATCTTCCCGGTCTACGAAGAGCTGGCCGTGCGGATCGAGATGTTCGGCGACGAGATCGAGGCGCTGTCCACCCTCCACCCGCTCACCGGCGAGGTCATCAGCGAGGACCAGGAGCTGTACATCTTCCCGGCCAGCCACTACATCGCCGGTCCGGAGCGCATGGAGCGGGCCATCGCCGGGATCGAGGCCGAGCTGGCCGACCGCCTGGCCACCCTGGAGAAGCAGGGCAAGATGCTCGAGGCCCAGCGGCTGCGCATGCGCACCACGTACGACATCGAGATGATGCGGCAGATCGGGTCCTGCTCGGGCATCGAGAACTACTCGATGCACATGGACGGCCGCGAGCCCGGTTCCGCGCCCAACACCCTCATCGACTACTTCCCGGACGACTTCCTCCTGGTCATCGACGAGTCGCATGTCACCGTCCCGCAGATCGGTGCGATGTACGAGGGCGACGCCTCCCGTAAGCGCACCCTCGTCGACCACGGCTTCCGGCTGCCGTCCGCCCTGGACAACCGCCCGCTGAAGTGGGAGGAGTTCCTGGAGCGCATCGGCCAGACGGTCTACCTGTCCGCGACCCCCGGGCCGTACGAGCTCGCCCGCGGCGACGGCTTCGTGGAGCAGATCATCCGCCCGACCGGCCTGGTCGACCCGGAGGTGGTGGTCAAGCCCACCGACGGGCAGATCGACGATCTGGTGCACGAGATCAGGGCACGTACGGAGAAGGACGAGCGCGTCCTGGTCACCACCCTCACCAAGAAGATGGCCGAGGACCTCACCGACTACTTCCTGGAGCTCGGCATCCAGGTCCGCTACCTGCACAGCGACGTGGACACGCTGCGACGCGTGGAGCTGCTGCGCGAGCTGCGATCGGGTGAATACGACGTCCTGGTGGGCATCAACCTGCTGCGGGAGGGCCTCGACCTTCCCGAGGTCTCCCTGGTGGCCATTCTGGACGCCGACAAGGAGGGCTTCCTGCGGTCCGGTTCGGCGCTGATCCAGACGATCGGACGCGCGGCGCGCAACGTCTCCGGCCAGGTGCACATGTACGCCGACAAGGTCACCCCGGCGATGGCGAAGGCCATCGACGAGACCAACCGCCGGCGCGAGAAGCAGCTGGCGTACAACAAGGAGCACGGCATCGACCCGCAGCCGCTCCGCAAGAAGATCGGCGACATCGTCGCCACGATCGCCCGCGAGGAGATCGACACCCAGGAACTGCTGGGCACGGGCTACCGCAAGTCGGGCGAGGCCAAGGAGGCCAAGGGCAAGGCCCCGGTCCCGTCGCTCGGTGCACAGGCGGGCAAGGGCAAGGGCAAGGCGGGTGCGGTGCTGACGGACCGTCCCGCCGCCGAACTGGCCGAACTCATCGAGGAGATGACGGAGCGGATGCGGGCCGCCGCGGCCGAGCTGCAGTTCGAAGTCGCCGCCCGGCTGCGCGACGAGGTGGGTGAACTGAAGAAGGAGCTGCGGCAAATGAGGGAGGCCGGCGTGCAGTGACGCCGGGCCGCGACGGGCGGGCCGCAGCCGCCCCGGTGTTGCAGAAACGCCACAAAACGCGGGCCCGGCGCGCCCCGGGTCCGCCGTCGTGCGTAGGGTCGAGGGGGCCCGCCGGAGAGCTGGGCGGGGACAGTACGGAGAAGGGACGGCGCGTGTCGGTCAATTTGTCCAAGGGGCAGGGCATCAGCCTGCAGAAGTCCGACGGCGGAACGCTGACCGCGGTGCGGATGGGGCTGGGGTGGCGCTCGGCGCCGCGCCGCGGCCTGTTCGGGAGGCGCACCAACGAGATCGACCTCGACGCCTCCGCGGTGCTGTTCGCCGACAAGAAGCCGATAGACGTCGTCTTCTTCCAGCACCTGATCAGCGATGACGGCGCCGTCCGGCACACCGGCGACAACCTGGTCGGCGGCGCGGGGCAGGGCGGCGACGACGAGGCGATCCTGGTCGACCTGGCACGGCTGCCGGTGCACATCGACCAGATCGTGTTCACGGTCAACTCGTTCACCGGCCAGACCTTCACCGAGGTGCAGGACGCCTTCTGCCGGCTGGTGGACGAGACCAACGGCCAGGAGCTGGCCCGCTACACCCTTACGGGCGGTGGCAACTACACCGCCCAGGTGATGGCCAAGGTGCACCGTGCGGGCAGCGGCTGGCAGATGACCGCCATCGGCGAGCCCGCCGTGGGCCGTACGTTCCAGGACCTGGTGCCGGCGATCGTGCCGCACCTGTAAGCACCGCACATCGCGGCGGCGCGCCCCGGGCCGTGCCGCCGCATCCCCGGGCCTGCGCCCGGGCCCGGCCCGGGACGCGATCACCATCAGGGGGAACAACGATGACGGCCGAGCTGGTCCGGGGGCAGAACCATCCGCTGGACCGCACACGGGTGGAGATCCGGATCACGGCGGGCGGCCCCGTCGTGGCCGGGGTGACGCTCGGCGACGAGCAGGGCAGGATCCCGGGAGCCGAGGCGGTGGCCCACCCCGGCGAGCCCCGGCGCACCGGCATCGAGGTTCCCCGTCAGGCGGCCGCCGAGCACCGCATCGCGGTCGACCTCGACGCGCTGCCCGACGCCGTCCACCGGGTCAGCGTCCTGCTGGCGCTGCCCACCGGCATCGGCGCGCTGACCACCTTCGGCGCCGCCGCCGCGCCGTCCGTGGCGGTCACCGGCCTCGACGGCACCCCCCTGGCCGACTACACCATCACCGGCCTGGGGGCCGAGTCCGCGGTCGTCGCCGTGGAGCTGTACCGCAGGCAGGGCGCCTGGAAGGTGCGCGCGGTGGGCCAGGGGTACGCCGACGGCCTCACCGCGATGCTGCGCGACCAGGGGCTCGCGCAGGCGGCGGAGCTCGCCGCGGAGATCGAGCGGGCGGTCGGCCTGGGGCACGCCCGCGCGGTCCCGGCGCCCGCGCCCGCCGCGGCGGGCCGGTCCGAACGGCCGGAGCGCTCCGCGGCGGGTACGGCCCCCGCGCCCACCGCGCAGCAGCCCGCCCCCGCCCCGACGGCAGCCGACGCCTCGGCGGCATCCGGCACCGGCGCGGCGGGGTCCGGCACCGCCGGAGCGGCGGCCGGGGCCGCGCCCAAGGCCGCCGCGTCCCCGGCGTCCCACGGCCCCGTCGACTACCGGCACCCCGCGCGCCGCAGCGCCCCCGCACCCACCGGTCCGGCCCCGGCCGGCCCCGCCGCTTCCGACGGCCCCCCGCTCCCCGTCGCCGGTGACGCCGCCGGATGGAGCATGGAGGAGCGGCTCTACAACCAGGTCTGGGGCATGTTCGAGGACCTGGCCCGTTCGGTCGCGGCGTACCGCAGCGCGTCCGACTTCGCCGAGTCCCGCCTGGAGCAGGAGCTCGACAAGGCCCTCTCCGACCCGCGCAACCGCCTCGGTACGGCCGCCGATGCCGCCCGTGCCACCGCCCGCGACAAGCACGCCACCCTGGTCACCCAGGCCCGGGCCGCCCTGGACCGCGACCTCGGGCAGCTCGCGGCCGAGTCGGAGGTCGTGGAGCCGGCGCTGCCGCCCGCCTTCGCCCGCTGGGACAACCCCGTATGGCAGGGCTATCACGTACCGCTGGAGCGCCCGATGGCGCTGCGCCTGGGCGATCTGCACCTTCCGGAGGTCCTGGACCTGCGCATCCCCATGCTCGTCCGCCTCCCCCTGGAGCGCGGCCTGTGGATCGACAGCGGGCCGGATGCCTACGACCGCGGCGGCTCCCTCCCCGAGCGCGAGTACGGCCGGCGGGAGCTGGGCAGCGCACTGGCGGACGGGCCGCCGGACGAGGTCGAGCTGCGCCGGCTCGCCACGGAGACCGCCGTGGCCATCGCCGCCCGGTTGCTCGCGGTCCACCCCGCCGGCGAGTTCGCGGTCCAGGTCATCGACCCGGGCGGCACGGCGGCGCCGGCGCTGGCACCGCTCCTGGAGTCCGGCGTGCTGCCCGCGGCACCGGTTCCCGGCGCCAAGGGCGTGGCCACGGTCCTTGAGGAGCTGACCCGGCGGGTGGACCTCGTCCAGATGGCCCTGCGCAGCCGGGCCGCCGATGCGCTGCCGCCGGATCTGGACACCGCCGAGCAGCTGCTGATCGTGCATGACTTCCCGCACGGCTTCGACGACCGCGCCCTGACCCAGCTCCGCTATCTGGCCGACGAGGGCCCCGCGGCCGGGGTGCATCTGATGATGGTCGCCGACCGCGCCCAGGCCCGGGAGTACGGCCCGGTCCTGGACCCGCTGTGGCGCTCGCTGCTGCGGATCACGCCGGTGCCCGACGCGCACCTGGCCGATCCCTGGGTCGGCCACGCCTGGACGTATGAGCCGCCGCTCGCCCCGAGGGGCAGCCAGGTGGTGCGCCAGGTGCTCGGCCGGGTCGCCCAGGCCCGCGACGCGGGACGCGGCTGACCCGGACGACGCTCCCGTATGGGACGCGGCCGAGCCGGTTCCTGCTCCCGCGCGGCCCGCGAACCCTGGCGGGCCGGACTCCTGCCCAGCACCTCAATTACCACCCTGACCAGCACCTTTACCTATCTCTTTACTATTACTTGGCCTTCCTTTACCCTTCTTGGTGCGGAGGGGAGTATTCCCACCACGACGTACCCGTCATCACGGATTGCGAGTGTGACGAGATCCCGGGGCGTCGGCCCCGTTCCCTCGGGTGGAACGGGGCGGAAGAGACCTCCGGCAGCGACGACGCTGTGAGTGCCGTACGACTCTGCCGGAGGAGCAGTGGACGTTTCCCTGAACCTGTGGGTCCTGACCATCCTTGGTCTCTGTGCCCTGATAGCCGCCGATTTCTTCATCGGTGGACGCAAACCGCATGAGGTCTCCCTCAAGGAGGCCGGAATCTGGACCGGCGTCTGGATCGCGCTCGCCGCGCTGTTCGGCCTCGGGCTGTTGCTCTTCGGCGGCACCGCGCCGGCCGGTGAGTTCTTCGCGGGCTTCATCACCGAGAAGTCCCTGAGCGTCGACAACCTCTTCGTCTTCGTGCTGATCATGGCGAAGTTCGCGGTCCCCGCGATCTACCAGCAGCGCGTGCTGATGGTCGGCGTGCTGATCGCGCTGGTGCTGCGGGCCGGCTTCATCGGCGCCGGCGCCGCGATCATCGCCAACTTCTCCTGGGTGTTCTACATCTTCGGGGCGTTCCTCATCTGGACCGCCTGGAAGCTCATCAAGGAGGCCCGTGCCGAGGAGGAGGACGAGGAGTTCGAGGAGAACCGCTTCCTGAAGCTGGTCGAGAAGCGCTTCCCGTCGACCGACAAGTACCACGGCACCAAGCTGTTCATCGTCGAGAACGGCAAGCGGCTGATGACGCCGATGCTGATCGTCATGCTGGCTATCGGCACCACCGACGTCCTGTTCGCGCTGGACTCCATCCCCGCGATCTTCGGTCTCACCCAGGACCCGTACATCGTCTTCACCGCCAACGCCTTCGCCCTGATGGGCCTGCGGCAGCTGTACTTCCTGATCGGGGGGCTGCTGAAGAAGCTGGTCCACCTCTCCTACGGCCTGTCGATCATCCTGGGCTTCATCGGCGTGAAGCTCGTACTGCACGCGCTGCACGAGTCCGGGGTGGCCGTTCCGGAGATCAGCATTCCGGTCTCCCTGGGCGTCATCTGCGCCGTGCTCGTCGTCACGACGATCACCAGCCTGCGCGCCTCGAAGAAGCAGGCGGCTGCCGAGGCCGCGGCTGCCGACAAGGAGAGCGTCGACGCCTGAGGCCCGAGGCCCCCGGCGCACAGTTGACGGCGCGGGGGGGGGGGCGCCCCCCACACCAGAGCGGGGGGGCCCACGACCCCCCGGGAGACAAAGAGAGAAC
>NZ_JBVIRA010000018.1:178847-197810 GCF_055576575.1 Streptomyces sp. NPDC033270 | reverse complement strand
GCCCGGTTACATTTCGAACCCGGAAGCTAAGCCTTTCAGCGCCGATGGTACTGCAGGGGGGACCCTGTGGGAGAGTAGGACGCCGCCGAACAAATCTTCAGCTCTGGTCCCTGAACCCTCGTGGTTCAGGGACCAGAGCTTTTTTGTTCTGATTTTCGGGTGGTGGGTGTAACGCGACGTTCACCTCATCTGACCAGGATCCGCGTCATGGGCACAGTGGGAACACTCAGGGCGGCCGGCGTACGCGCTGGTGACGAGGTCGTGTTGTCGGCGTACGGCAACGCCGAAGTGGCCCGGGCCGTGGTGGAGTTGGGCGCGGTGCCGGTGTTCGCCGATGTGGATGCCGAGAGCTACTGCCTGGACCCGGCCGCGGTTGCGGACGCGGTGACCAGCCGGACCGCTGCCGTCGTGGCGATCCACCGGTTCGGGCGGCGGGCCGACACCGGCTGGATCCGTGAAGTGGGGCAGCGGCACGGGCTGTTGGTGCTGGTGGAGGACGAGCCCGGGGCGGATCCGGCGGGAGCGGAGCTGCGTCGGGCGCATGCGGCGTATCTGGACAGCCGGCTCAACGGGGTCTGGACGCCGAAGCCCGCAGCGGGGCACACCTACGAGCAGTACGTGGTGCGGGTGCCGGGGAACGGGCGGCCGGACCGGGACGCGTTCGGTCGGGCGTTGCGTGCCAAGGGAGTTGCGTGCAAGGTGCCCGTACTGGCGCCGGTCTACCGGATGCCGGGGCTGCGGCGGGATGTGTTTCTGCCGGAGACCGAGCGTGCGGTGGACGAGACGCTGGCATTGCCCGTGCACATGGGGATGTCCAGGCGGGAGCTGCACAAGATGGTCGGTGCCTGCAATGCGCTGGGCGGATTGCTGCAGCCGGCCTTTTAGACACGGCGCTGTCCGGTTCGTGGTCGCCGCGGAGTTGGGGTAATATTCTTTCCGTTGCTGCGCCCCAATAGCTCAGTCGGCAGAGCGTCTCCATGGTAAGGAGAAGGTCTACGGTTCGATTCCGTATTGGGGCTCCAGAGGGCAAAGGCCCCCGCCGTTCGGCGGGGGCCTTTGTCGTATGCGGACGCGGTATTGCTGCGGTGTGCGGACGCGGCTCAGTTCTTGGCTGAGGGGATATAGGCCAGGCCGTGGGCACCGGAATCGTCGGTGCGACCGACCGTCAGGGTGGTGACGGGGCGCAGGGTCTGGAGGTCGACGACGGTCACCGTGCTGTCCAGGAGGCCGGAGACGTACGCGCGGCGGCCGTCGGGGGAGGAGGTGATGGTCAGGGGGAATCGCCCGACCTGTGCCTCCCCGCGGGGAATGAGGGTGTCGGGGGCGAAGACGGTCAGGACGCCCGGGAGTTGGCTGCCGAGCGGGCCGCCGGGGCCGGCGTCCTGGCGCAGTTCGCCGGCGAGGAGAGTGCCGTCGGCGGTGGCGTGGACGGGCATCGTCTGCCCCTTGGTGGGCAGCGTGCGGACGGTCTCGTGGGTCGTGGTGTCGATGACGTGGAGGGCCGTGGGCGCCGGCGACGGCGTGGGGAACTCGACCTTGGGGGCGGCGACGTAGACATGACGGCCGTCGGGGGAGACGGCGAGGCCCTCGCTGCCGGGGACGGGGATGCGGTTGGTGCAGACCCCGCGGTCGAGGTCGACGACGGAGACGAACGGGGCTTCCTTGTTGGTGGCGTAGCCGTGCCGCCCGTCGGGGGTGAGGGCGAACCAGTGCGGGCCGGGGGCCATGGTGGAGATCCGGCCGAGGCGGGCGTGGGTGCGGGTGTCGATGACCACGACGCCGCCCGGCTCGGTGTCGGTGGCCTCGACGCTCGCGTACAGCCGGGCGCGGGTGCAGTCGAGGGCCAGGCCGTGCGGGGCGTGGTCGGGGGAGAGGTCGAGGGTCGCGACGATGGTGCGGGTGTCGACATCGATGACGGTGATCTCGTGCGACCGGCCCTGGTTGGCGTGGTAGAAGCCGGAGCGGTAGGTGCTGGCGCAGTAGAGCAGCCGGTGGTCGGGGTCGAAGCACAGCTCGTGCGGCTGCGGCGGCATCTGCAGGACGTCGAGGCGCTCATGGGTGGCGGCGTCGAAGAAGGTGACGGTGGAGCCGGACTGGCTGACGACGGCGAGCTGATCGCCGGGCGAACCCGCGGTGGTAGGAGTCATGTGCCGTATCGTGCGCGGCCGTTGGGGCTCACTCCACTGCAGGTCGGGCAAGGGTGCACTGCACCGCACGCAAGGATGCCGGTGATGCCGGGGCAGCGGCCGGCGGGCTGTGAGGCAGCCCACACAGGCCGCGGTGACCGCTGCTCCGGGGTGGTCAGCTCGCCTGGAACTCGGGGACGCGCATCGCCAGGATGGCCATGTCGTCGGAGGCCGGTTCGGCGGCGAAGCGTTCCACGGCGCGCAGCACACGGGCGGCGACGGCGCCGGCGGTCAGGCCCGTGCAGGTCGTCAGGACGTCGGTGAGGCCGTCGTCGCCGAGCATGCGGGTGCCCTCGCGGCGTTCGGTGACGCCGTCGGTGACGCACAGCAGGACGTCGCCGGGGTCGAGGGTGACGGTCTGCTCGTAGAGTTCGAGGTCGTCCATGACGCCGAGGAGCGGCTGGGGTTCGGCGGCCGGCTCGACCGTGCCGTCCTGGCGCAGGCGCAGCGGCAGGGGGTGGCCGGCGCAGACGACCTTGAGGAGGGCGCTGCCGTCGTCCTGCGGCCACAGCTCGCCGTAGAGGAGCGTCAGGAAGCGGCTGCGGGCGCCCTCGTCGAGGATGGCGGCGTTGAGCCGTTCCAGGACGGCGGGGCCGCCGAAGCCCTCGCGGGCGAGCAGGCGGAGGGCGTGGCGGGCGAGGCCGGTGACGGCCGCCGCCTCCGGGCCCGTGCCGCAGACGTCTCCGATGGCGAAGCCGTAGGCGCCGTCGCGGATGGGGAAGAGGTCGTAGAAGTCGCCGCCGACCTCGTTGCCCTCGCCGGCCGCGCGGTAGATGACCTCGACCTCGACGCCGGCGATGTCGGGCAGCTCGGGCGGCAGCAGGCTGCGCTGGAGGGACTGGCTGATGGCCGTGCGCTCGGAGTAGAGGCGGGAGTTGTCGAGGGCGAGGGCGGCCCGGCGGGAGAGGTCCTCGGCGAGTTCGAGGATCTCCTGTCGGAAGTGCTCCTCGGTGGGCTTGCCGAGGGTGAGCATGCCGATGACGCGGTTGCGGGCGACGAGGGGGAGTACGACGGTCTCGCCGCCGACGGCGGCGGCGGTGGCGAGGGTGGCGCCGGGGCCGCTGGAGGGGCGGGCGGAGTTGCCCAGACCCAGGCTGCGCATGGAGGTGCGCAGGGCGGCGTCGTGTGCGGCGTCGCCGGGGGCGGTCCATACGCGGGCGCCCGGGGTCGGGACCGGCTCGGGCGGGTCGACCTTCATCAGGAGGGTCTTGAGGCCGTCGATGCGGTCCTCGTCCTCGTGCAGGACGTAGGAGAGCTCGGGCTCGGAGGTCTGGTCGGCGACGGTGTAGACGGCGCACCACGTGGCGAGTGTGGGGACGGTCATCTGGGCCATCAGGGCCAGGGTCTGGTCGCGGTCGAGGGTGCCGGCCAGGAGGTCGGAGGCCTCGACGAGGAAGGACAGGGAGCCGCGGCGCAGCTTTTCCAGCTCGGTCAGGCGGGCGCGTTCGACGGCGAGGGCGATGCGGTCGGCGGCGAACTGCAGGCGCAGCGCCTCTTCGTTCGAGTAGCGGCCGGGTCCCTCGGCGGCGACGCCCAGGGAGCCGGTCAGCCGTCCCTCGACCTTCAGCGGGACGGTGACGACCGAGCGCATGCCCGTGCCGCTGAGCAGTGGTACGGCGCCGGGGACGGCGGTGAGGTCTTCGTGGACGGCGGGCATCCGGGCGGAGCCGTAGCGACCGGATCCGGCCTCGACGGGGACGCGGGCGAACCGCTGGCGGGCGGAGGGCAGGCCCGTGGAGGCGCGTACCTCCAGCTCGGTCTCGTCGTCGGTGGCCAGCAGGAGGTAGGCGGCGTCGCCGTCGAGCATGTCGCGGGCGCGTTCGACCGTGCGCTGGAGCAGGCCGTCGAGGTCGTCGGGGGCCGGGGAGCCGATGAAGACCTCGAAGGGGTCGGTGGGGCGTCCCTCGGCCTGCGCGGCCTGGGAGGCGGCGTCCGGGGCGGGTGTGCGCTGGGGGCTCTGCAGGATCGCGCGCTCGTGGTCGCGCACCAGGAGGCAGACCGTGGAGGCCTCGCCGTCGGCGTCGCGTACCCGCAGGTGGGAGGCGTATACGGGGACGACGCGGCCGTCGGCGCCCCGCATGCCGTAGGAGCCCTCCCAGCGGGAGAGCTGCAGTGCCTCGGCGATGCCGGTGCCGGTGCCGGGGGTGTGCGGCCAGGCGGCGAAGTCGGTGAGCGGCTTGCCGATGACCTGCTCGCGGTCGTAGGCGAAGAGGTCCTGGGCGTCCTCGTTCCAGAAGCTGATGCAGCCGCCGCGGTCGATCTGGACCACCGCGACCCGCACGCGGGTGTCGGTGACCGGGAGGGCGGCCACGGGGAGGGCGGGGCCGGCGGAGCGGGTGCCGGCGGGGCGCTCGGGGAGGTCGAGCTGGAACCAGACGTGCTTTTGTGCGGCGGTGTACTCCACGCCCCACCGGGAGGCCAGTGCGCCGCACAGCAGCAGGCCGCGGCCGCCCTCGCGGTCCGGGTGGACGATGACCTGTCCGGCGTTCTGGAGTGGAATCTCACGTTCGGGGTATCGGTCGGCGACCGAGATCCGTACCCCTCCGTCATTGCGCAGACACAGCACGTCGGCGGCCGTGCCGGCGTGCACCACGGCGTTGGTGACCAGCTCGCTGGTGAGGACGACGGCGTCGTCGACGATGTCGGCGCAGCCCCAGCCCTGGAGGGTGTCACGGACGAACGCACGGGCAGTGGCGACCGAGCGCCCCACCGGGTCGAAGGTTGCGGTGGCCCGCGCGGTGATCACTGGTCTCCTCATGCGTGTGTCGGTGATCTGCTCCCCCATGGTCGCGGCGCCCCTCCGAATACCTGTCGTGCTCGTACCACCGCCCGGGAGCGTGGCCGGGGGGGTGGACAGCCGTATGCCAGGTTACTTACCTTCGCCGCACCCGAGGATGCCGGTCACGTGTGTTTCCGCCCCAATCGTGCCCTGGGACGTGTGCGATGCTGCCGAACTGTTATGGCCTGGTTGGGCCATGGTGAAACACTGGGCAAGTATCAAGAGAAAGCCCGGGTGGAACGGTCGACCCTTCGGGAGGGACACGGTGGAGTCTGGCGCAGCAGCGCGGGGCGCAAGCACGCGCGCGAAAGGCGGACGATCCCGGAGCAACGGGACGACCGAGGTGGATACGGCTGCGCTGAATCGGCTGTTGGTCGCTCTGGTCGCCATGCGGGACGGGAATTTCCGCAAGCGGTTGACGGTGTCCGGTGACGGCGTCATGTCGGAGATCGCGGCGGTCTTCAACGAGGTCGCGGACCGCAATCTGCATCTGACCGGTGAGCTGGCGCGGGTGCGCCGGGTCGTCGGGCGTGAGGGAAAACTCACCGAACGGCTGGAGGTCGGCGCCGCCGAAGGCTCCTGGGCCGCGGCCATCGACGCCTCGAACGCCCTGGTCGACGACCTGGTACGGCCCGTGTCCGAGGTGGGACGGGTGCTCTCGGCGGTCTCCGAGGGAGACCTGGAGCAGCGGATGGATCTGCGCTCGCGCAGCTCGGACAGCTCCTCGGAGCATCCGCTGCGCGGTGAGTTCCTCAAGGTCGGCCGTACGGTCAACGGGCTGGTCGACCAGCTCTCCGCGTTCACCGACGAGGTCACCAGGGTGGCCAGTGAGGTCGGTACGGAGGGCAAGCTCGGCGGGCAGGCCCGGGTGCGCGGAATGTCCGGTTCGTGGAAGGACCTCACGGAGTCCGTCAACACCATGGCCTCCCGGTTGACGGCTCAGGTGCGTGATATCGCTCTGGTGACGACCGCGGTCGCCAAGGGTGACCTGTCGCGCAAGGTGACCGTCCATGTCGCCGGCGAGATGCTCGAACTGAAGAACACCGTCAACACGATGGTGGACCAGCTGTCCTCCTTCGCCTCCGAGGTGACCCGGGTCGCCCGCGAGGTCGGTACGGAGGGTGAGCTCGGCGGGCAGGCGCAGGTCCCCGGCGTCGCCGGCGTGTGGAAGGACCTGACGGATTCGGTCAATCTCATGGCCGGGAACCTCACCGCACAGGTGCGCGGGATCGCCCAGGTCACCACGGCCGTCGCGAACGGCGACCTGTCGCAGAAGGTCACCGTCAGCGCGCGCGGCGAGGTCGCGCAGCTCGCCGACACCATCAACACCATGACCGAGACGCTGCGCACCTTCGCGGACGAAGTGACGCGGGTGGCGAACGAGGTCGGGGCCGAGGGCCAGCTCGGCGGCCAGGCGCAGGTACCGGGCGCGGCCGGCACCTGGAAGGACCTCACCGACTCGGTGAACAACGCCTTCCGGAACCTGACCGGTCAGGTGCGGGACATCGCCCAGGTGACGACCGCGGTCGCCAACGGCGATCTCTCGCAGAAGGTCACCGTCGATGTCGCCGGTGAGATGCTGGAGTTGAAGAACACCGTCAACACGATGGTGGACCAGCTCTCGGCGTTCGGTGCCGAAGTCACCCGCGTGGCACGGGAGATCGGCGTCGAGGGCGAGCTGGGCGGCCAGGCGGCGGTCCCCGGGGCCGCGGGCACGTGGAAGGACCTGACGGACTCCGTCAACACCGCGTTCCGCAACCTGACCGGGCAGGTGCGCAACATCGCCCAGGTGACGACCGCGGTCGCGAACGGCGACCTGTCGCAGAAGGTCACCGTCGACGTCTCCGGCGAGATGTTGCAGCTGAAGAACACCGTGAACACGATGGTGGACCAGCTGTCCTCCTTCGCCGACCAGGTCACGCGGATGGCCAGGGACGTGGGCACCGAGGGCCGGCTGGGCGGTCAGGCCCGGGTGGACGGCGTCAGCGGCACCTGGAAGGAACTGACCGACTCCGTCAACTTCATGGCGGGCAACCTCACCTCGCAGGTGCGGCAGATCGCGCAGGTGACGACGGCGGTCGCGCGCGGTGACCTGTCGCAGAAGATCGATGTGGACGCGCGCGGCGAGATCCTGGAGCTGAAGAACACCATCAACACGATGGTCGACCAGCTCTCCGCGTTCGCCGAGCAGGTCACCCGGGTCTCCCGGGAGGTCGGCACGGACGGCCGGCTGGGCGGCCAGGCGCAGGTGCCCGGCGTCGCGGGCGTCTGGCGCGATCTGACCGACTCCGTCAACGGCATGGCCGGCAACCTGACGGCCCAGGTCCGCAACATCGCGCAGGTCGCCACGGCGGTCGCGCGCGGCGATCTGTCGCAGAAGATCGACGCCGACGCCCGGGGCGAGATCCTGGAGCTGAAGAACACCCTGAACACCATGGTCGACCAGCTCTCCTCGTTCGCGGAGCAGGTCACCCGGGTCGCCCGCGAGGTGGGCACCGAGGGCATCCTGGGCGGCCAGGCCGAGGTGCAGGGCGTCAGCGGTACGTGGAAGGACCTCACCCAGTCCGTCAACTTCATGGCGAACAACCTGACGTCGCAGGTGCGCAACATCGCTGAGGTGACGACGGCGGTGGCCCGCGGCGACCTGTCCAAGAAGATCACCGTCGACGCCAAGGGTGAGATCCTCGAACTGGTCACGACCGTCAACACGATGGTCGACCAGCTGTCGTCGTTCGCCGAGCAGGTGACCCGGGTGGCCCGTGAGGTGGGCACCGAGGGCCAGTTGGGCGGTCAGGCGCGGGTGCCGGGCGCGACCGGTATCTGGCTGGACCTCACCGACAACGTCAACCTGATGGCCAACAACCTGACCATCCAGGTCCGTAACATCTCGCAGGTCTCGGCGGCGGTCGCCAACGGAGACCTCACCAAGAAGGTCACGGTCGAGGCGCGCGGCGAGGTCGCGCAGCTCGCCGACACGGTCAACACGATGGTCACGACGCTGTCGTCGTTCGCCGACGAGGTCACGCGGGTGGCCCGCGAGGTGGGCACCGACGGCATCCTGGGCGGTCAGGCCCGCGTCCCCGGCGTCGCCGGCACGTGGAAGGACCTCACCGAGTCGGTGAACTCCATGGCCAACAACCTGACCGGCCAGGTCCGCAACATCGCCATGGTCACCACCGCCATCGCCAAGGGCGACCTGACCAAGAAGATCGACATCGATGCGCGCGGCGAGATCCTCGCGCTGAAGACCACCATCAACACCATGGTCGACCAGCTGTCGTCCTTCGCCGAGCAGGTCACCCGGGTGGCCCGCGAGGTGGGTACGGAGGGCCAGCTGGGCGGCCAGGCACAGGTACGGGGCGTGGCCGGCACCTGGCGCGACCTGACCGAGTCGGTGAACGAGATGGCCGGCAACCTGACCCGCCAGGTGCGCGCCATCGCCGCGGTCGCCGCGGCGGTCACCCTCGGCGACCACAACGTCCGGATCGACGTGGACGCGGCCGGCGAGATCCTGGAGCTCCAGGACAACGTCAACACCATGATCTCCACGCTCCGCGAGACCACCCTGGCCAACGAGGAGCAGGACTGGCTCAAGGGCAACCTGGCCCGGATCTCCGGTCTGATGCAGGGCCGGCGCGACCTCAAGGACGTCGCCACCCTGATCATGAGCGAGCTGTCGCCGGCGGTCTCCGCGCAGCACGGCGCGTTCTTCCTCGCGGCGCAGCCCGACAGCCGGGAGATCGGCGCGGACGGCGGCGAGCCGGGTGCGTACGAGCTGCGGCTGATGGGCTCGTACGGCTACGCGATGGGCGGTATGCCGACCACCTTCAAGCCCGGCGAGACGCTGATCGGCACGGCGGCGGAGGAGGGGCGCACGATCCTGGTGGAGAACGTGCCCTCCGGCTACCTCAAGATCGCCTCCGGGCTCGGCGAGGCGCCGCCGGCGAACGTGATCGTGCTGCCGGTGCTCTTCGAGGACAAGGTGCTCGGCGTGATCGAGCTGGCGTCCTTCCACCCGTTCACCCAGATCCAGAAGGACTTCCTCAGCCAGATCGCCGAGATGATCGCGACCAGCGTCAACACCATCTCGGTCAACACCAAGACCGAGGTGCTGCTCAAGCAGTCGCAGGAGCTGACCGAGCAACTGCGCGAGCGCTCGGCGGAGTTGGAGAGCCGCCAGCGCGCGCTGGAGCTGTCCAACTCCGAACTGGAGGAGAAGGCCGAGCAGCTGCGGGCGCAGAACCGCGACATCGAGGTGAAGAACACCGAGATCGAGGAGGCCCGGCAGGTCCTGGAGGAGCGCGCCGAGCAGCTCGCGGTCTCGATGCGCTACAAGTCGGAGTTCCTGGCGAACATGTCGCACGAGCTGCGGACGCCGCTGAACTCCCTGCTGATTCTGGCCAAGTTGCTGGCCGACAACGCCGAGGGGAACCTCTCCCCGAAGCAGGTCGAGTTCGCCGAGACGATCCACGGCGCCGGCAGCGACCTGCTCCAGCTGATCAACGACATCCTGGACCTGTCGAAGGTCGAGGCCGGCAAGATGGACGTCAGCCCGACGCGGATCGCGCTGGTCCAGCTCGTCGACTACGTGGAGGCCACGTTCCGGCCGCTGACCGCGGAGAAGGGGCTCGACTTCTCCGTACGGGTCTCGCCGGAGCTGCCCGCCACGCTGCACACCGACGAGCAGCGGCTGCTGCAGGTGTTGCGCAACCTGCTGTCCAACGCGGTGAAGTTCACCGACACCGGCGCCGTCGAACTGGTCATCCGGCCGGCCGGCGCGGACGTCCCGGTGGCCATCCGCGAGCAGCTGCTGGAGCACGGCTCGCTGCGCGACCCGGACGCCGACATGATCGCCTTCTCGGTGACCGACACCGGCATCGGCATCGCGTCCAGCAAGATGCGCGTCATCTTCGAGGCGTTCAAGCAGGCGGACGGCACGACCAGCCGCAAGTACGGAGGCACCGGCCTGGGCCTGTCGATCAGCCGGGAGATCGCCCGCCTGCTGGGCGGCGAGATCCACGCGGCCAGTGAGCCCAACCGCGGCTCCACCTTCACGCTCTACCTGCCGCACAACCCCGGCGGACTGCCGCCGCAGGGCTATCCGCAGCTGGTCGCCGGCGGTCTGGCGATGGACGCGGAGGCGCGCGAGACCGAGGTGGTGCTGCAGGAGGCCGAGGAGGCGCAGCTCCGCGAGGCGGGTGCCGGTGGCAGCCTCAACCGGCGTCGCCGCCGGGCGGTTTCGGGGGCTCAGCGCCGGTTCGCGCTGCCCAGCCGGCCGACGTCCGCGGCGCAGCCGCCCACGCCGCCCACCCCGTCCCCGGCGCCGGCGCAGCCGAGCGCCCAGCGGCCCGCCGAGGAGCCCTGGATCGGCAACGGCCAGGATCTGGTGGATCCGGCCTTCGACGGCGGCTTCCACGGCGAGAAGGTGCTGATCGTCGACGACGACATCCGCAACGTCTTCGCGCTCACCAGCGTCCTGGAGCAGCACGGACTGTCGGTGCTGTACGCGGAGAACGGCCGGGAGGGCATCGAGGTGCTCGAACAGCACGACGACATCGTCCTGGTGCTGATGGACATCATGATGCCGGAGATGGACGGGTACGCGACCACGGCCGCGATCCGCCGGATGCCGCAGTTCGCCGGGCTGCCCATCATCGCGCTGACCGCGAAGGCGATGAAGGGCGACCGCGAGAAGAGCATCGACGCCGGGGCGTCCGACTACGTGACCAAGCCGGTGGATACCGATCATCTGCTGTCGGTCATGGAGCAATGGATGCGCGCGGAGTGACGGGGCGTCCAGTATGGGAGCCGAAAGAGGATCACCGCGTGTTGACTGAGTGTCGCCGTGGACGTGTGGAAGCGCAGGATCCGGGGAACCTTCTGGTCTCTGTCTGCGTTTCTGCTACGTGCACAGTGACATCGCGGTGACAGGGTGTGGCGACAGGCGGGGTGCAGCTACCATGACCGGCACAAGGACGGGCGGCATGACGGAGTCGTCCCCTGGGGCGGCGTCCGGTTCCATGCCGGGGCGAGGAGGACGGGCCATGGTGCAGAAGGCCAAGATCCTCCTGGTCGATGACCGGCCGGAGAATCTGCTGGCGCTGGAGGCGATCCTCTCCGCGCTCGATCAGACACTGGTGCGGGCATCGTCCGGGGAGGAAGCGCTCAAAGCACTGCTCACGGACGATTTCGCGGTCATTCTGCTCGATGTGCAGATGCCGGGTATGGACGGTTTCGAGACCGCCGCGCACATCAAGCGGCGCGAGCGCACCCGTGACATCCCCATCATCTTCCTCACGGCCATCAACCACGGCCCGCACCACACCTTCCGCGGCTATGCGGCCGGCGCGGTGGACTACATCTCCAAGCCGTTCGACCCGTGGGTGCTGCGCGCCAAGGTCTCGGTCTTCGTCGAGCTGTACATGAAGAACTGCCAACTGCGGGAGCAGGCGTCCCTGCTGCGGCTGCAGCTGGAAGGCGGCCGGCCGAGCGCCGACGAGGCGAGGGAGTCCGCGGGACTGCTCGCCGAGCTCTCCGCGCGGCTGGCCGCGGTCGAGGAGCAGGCCGAGGCGCTCTCCAAACAGCTGGACGAGACGGCGGACGCCGCCGCGGTGGCCACCGCGGCCCATCTGGAGCGCAAGCTGACCGGGCTGCGCAGAGCCCTGGACGCCCTGGAGCCGGGGTCGGGTACCGCGAGTTAGCTGACTGCCTTTCATGAGGCGGGCGCGCGACACGGATGGGTGAAGCGCCGTGCGCTCGTGTCATGCCCGCGGTCGCCTGTAATCTCGTCGCCATGGCCTCACGTACGTCCGGCAAGGGAACCCAGAGCGCGGCGGGCCCCTCGAAGCAGCGCGCCGGACGGTCCGGGGGCGCGGCCAAGAAGACCGCCGCGAAGAAGGCGCCCGCGAGACCGGCCGCCAAGAAGGCGGCGGCGAAGAAGAGCCCGGCGAAGAAGGCACCGGCCAAGAAGGCCGCGCCGAAACCCGCGCCGTCACCGACCGGCGGTGTCTACCGCCTCGCCCGCGCCTGCTGGCTGGGCCTCGCGCACGCCATCGGGGCGGTGTTCCGGGGCATGGGCCGCGGCGCGAAGAACCTCGACCCGGCGCACCGCAAGGACGGCCTGGCGCTGGGGCTGCTCGGCCTGGCGCTGGTCATCGCGGCCGGCACCTGGTCCAACCTCTCCGGGCCGGTCGGCGATCTCGTCGAGCTGCTGGTGACCGGTGCGTTCGGCCGGCTCGACCTGGTCGTACCGATACTGCTGGGCGGCATCGCGGTACGCCTCATCCGGCACCCCGAGCAGCCGGAGGCCAACGGCCGGATCGTCATCGGGCTGTCCGCGCTGGTCGTCGGCGTGCTGGGACAGGTGGCGATGGCGTGCGGATCGCCGGGCCGCAACGACGGGCTGCCCGCCATACAGGACGCCGGCGGCTATGTCGGGTGGGTGGCGTCCAAGCCGCTGATCTTCACCGTCGGGCAGACCCTGGCCGTGGCGCTGCTGGCGCTGCTGACCCTCTTCGGGGTGCTGGTGGTCACCGCGACGCCGGTGAACGCCATTCCGCAGCGGCTGCGGGCGCTCGGCGTGCGGCTGGGCGTGGTGCACCCCGCCGAGCCCGAGGCGGACTTCGACGAGGTCGAGGACTACGCGCAGGAGTGGCGCGAGCGGCCCGTCCGCACGCCGCGGCGCGGCGCCGCCGCGACGCCCGCCACGACCGACCCGGACGCCATAGAGGAAGCGGCGCTGGCCAAGCGGCGGCGCCCGCGCCGGGCTGCCGCGCAGTCCGCCCCGGACCGGCCGATGGACGCGGTGGATGTCGCCGCCGCGGCCGCCGCGGCGCTGGACGGCGCGGTGCTGCACGGGGTCCAGCCCTCACCGCTCGTCGCCGGGCTCAGCAGCGGCATCTCCGGGGAGCACGGGGAGTACGGCCGCGAGGACACCGCGGTGGAGGGCGGGACGGTGCCGCCGGCCCGCGAGGCGGAGCCGGCGCCGTCCGCCGCCGAGCGGACCTCGTCCGTGCCGGACTTCACCAAGGCCCCGCCCGAGCCGTCCGGCGAGCTGCCGGCGCGCGCCGAGCAGCTGCAGCTGTCCGGCGACATCACCTACGCGCTGCCCTCGCTGGACCTGCTCTCGCGGGGCGGCCCCGGCAAGACCCGCAGCGCCGCGAACGACGCCATAGTGACCGCGCTGACCACGGTCTTCCAGGAGTTCAAGGTCGACGCCGCGGTCACCGGCTTCACCCGCGGCCCGACGGTCACCCGTTACGAGGTCGAGCTCGGCCCCGCGGTCAAGGTCGAGAAGATCACCGCGCTGGCCAAGAACATCGCCTACGCCGTCGCCAGCCCCGACGTCCGCATCATCAGCCCGATCCCGGGCAAGTCCGCGGTCGGCATCGAGATCCCCAACACCGACCGCGAGATGGTCAACCTCGGCGACGTGCTGCGGCTGGCCGACGCCGCGGGCGACGACCATCCGATGCTGGTGGCGCTCGGCAAGGACGTCGAGGGCGGCTACGTCATGGCCAACATGACCAAGATGCCGCATGTGCTCGTCGCGGGCGCCACCGGCTCCGGCAAGTCGTCCTGCATCAACTGCCTGATCACCTCGGTCATGGTGCGCGCCACGCCGGAGGACGTCCGGATGGTGCTGGTCGACCCCAAGCGGGTCGAGCTGACCGCGTACGAGGGCATCCCGCATCTGATCACGCCGATCATCACCAACCCCAAGCGGGCCGCCGAGGCGCTGCAGTGGGTGGTCCGCGAGATGGACCTGCGCTACGACGACCTCGCGGCCTACGGCTTCCGGCACATCGACGACTTCAACGAGGCGGTGCGCAGCGGCAAGGTCACGTCGCCCGAGGGCAGTGAGCGGGAGCTGGCGCCGTACCCGTATCTGCTGGTGATCGTCGACGAGCTGGCCGACCTGATGATGGTCGCGCCGCGCGACGTGGAGGACTCGATCGTCCGCATCACCCAGCTCGCCCGGGCGGCCGGTATCCATCTGGTGCTCGCCACTCAGCGGCCGTCCGTCGACGTCGTCACCGGCCTGATCAAGGCCAATGTGCCCTCCCGGCTCGCGTTCGCCACCTCCTCGCTCGCCGACAGCCGGGTCATCCTCGACCAGCCGGGCGCCGAGAAGCTGATCGGCAAGGGCGACGGGCTGTTCCTGCCGATGGGTGCGAACAAGCCGGTCCGTATGCAGGGCGCGTTTGTGACCGAGGCCGAGGTCGCGGCGGTGGTCCAGCACTGCAAGGACCAGATGGCGCCGGTCTTCCGTGACGACGTCACCGTGGGCAGCAAGCAGAAGAAGGAGATCGACGAGGACATCGGCGATGACCTCGATCTGCTGTGTCAAGCCGCTGAACTGGTGGTTTCCACCCAGTTCGGGTCGACGTCGATGCTCCAGCGCAAGCTGAGGGTGGGGTTCGCCAAGGCCGGACGGCTGATGGACCTGATGGAGTCCCGGAACATCGTCGGGCCGAGCGAGGGCTCCAAGGCGCGCGACGTTCTGGTGAAGCCGGATGAATTGGACGGAGTGCTGGCGGTGATCCGGGGGGAGGCTACCCAGTAGCACACACATCCGGATCACTCGTACGAGAGAAGCACGCAACCGTTTCTCCTGCCGACACGTCAAGTTGAGGGAGGCGAGGGAACGATGCTTCGTCATCAACCCCTTGGCACCGCCGCGGGCGTTCCGATGGCGTACAAACTCCGCCCTCCCGCTTGCCCGACCCTTTCGCTCCACCCCTAGACTGAACTTCCAGCAGGTGGCTACACGCTCGAAAGGCGCCCCCGTGTCCATCGGCAACTCCCCCGAATCCGACCGGCCTTCCGTCGGTCGTGCCCTCCAGCAGGCCCGTATCGCGGCGGGACTGACCGTCGAAGAGGTCAGTACGACGACGCGGGTGCGCATCCCCATCGTTCAGGCGATCGAGCAGGACGACTTCTCGCGCTGTGGCGGCGACGTCTACGCCCGGGGACACATCAGAGCGCTCGCTCGCGCCGTCTCCCTCGACCCCCATCCGCTGATCGACCAGTTCGACGCCGAGCACGGTGGTCGGCCCACGCCGACCGATCTCGCCGCCCCGATCTTCGAGGCCGAGCGGATCCGCTCCGAGCCGCGGCGGCCGAACTGGACGGCTGCCATGGTCGCGGCGATCGTCGCCGTGGTCGGCTTCGTCGGCTTCACGCTCTTCAGCGGCGGCGAGCGGAGCGACAACGGCCCGATCGCGGCCGGCGACGCCAATGCCAAGCCCGCGCCGGCACCCACCCGCCACCCCTCGACGATCAAGCCGCCCCTCAAGCCCGAGCCCTCCGACAGTGCGGTCGCCGGGCTGCCGAAGGACAAGGTCACGATCAAGGTCACCGCCCGCGACGGCCAGAGCTGGGTGTCCGCCAAGGACGCCAACGGAAAGCTGCTGGAGGACAGCCTGCTCAAGCAGGGCGAGTCCAAGACGATCACGGACAAGAAGCGGATCGACCTGGTCCTCGGCAACGCCCCGGTCGTACAGCTGTACGTCAACGGCAAGGAAGTCAAGGAGATCGGCGAGAAGGGCCCGGTGGAGCGGCTCAGCTACACGCCGGGAGACCCGCAGGCGGGCTGAGAGCGCCCGCCGCGAGGGCGTCCGCCGCCCGGCTCGGGGCGCCCGGGGCCGGCGGCGGAGACCTGCGCGCCAAGGGTGTGTCCGGGACGAAGTAGGCTGAGCCCCATGCCCGAACGCCGTACCGTCGCCCTTGTCACCCTTGGCTGCGCCCGTAACGAGGTGGACTCGGAGGAACTCGCCGGCCGCCTGGCGGCGGACGGCTGGGAACTCGTCGAGGAAGCCGCCGATGCCGATGTCGCCGTCGTCAACACCTGCGGCTTCGTCGAGGCCGCCAAGAAGGACTCCGTCGATGCCCTGCTGGAAGCCAACGATCTGAAGGATCATGGCAGAACCCAGGCCGTGGTGGCCGTCGGCTGCATGGCCGAGCGCTACGGCAAGGAGCTGGCCGAGGCGCTGCCCGAGGCCGACGGAGTGCTGGGCTTCGACGACTACACCGACATCTCCGACCGCCTGCAGACGATCCTGAGCGGCGGAAACGTGGCGGCCCACGCGCCGCGCGACCGTCGCAAGCTGCTGCCGATCAGCCCGGCCGAGCGGCAGCAGGCCGACGGGGTGGCGCTGCCCGGCCACGGAGACGCGCTGGCCTCGGCTCCCGAGGACCTGCCCGAGGGCGTCGCCCCGAAGTCCGGACCGCGGGCGCCGCTGCGCCGCCGCCTGGACGCAAGCCCCGTCGCCTCGGTGAAGCTGGCCTCCGGCTGCGACCGCCGCTGCACGTTCTGTGCCATCCCGTCCTTCCGCGGCTCCTTCATCTCCCGCCGGCCCTCCGACGTGCTCGGGGAGACGCGCTGGCTGGCCGAGCAGGGCGTCAAGGAGATCATGCTGGTCTCCGAGAACAACACCTCCTACGGCAAGGACCTCGGCGACATCCGGCTGCTGGAGACGCTGCTGCCGGAGCTGGCGGCCGTCGACGGCATCGAGCGGATCCGGGTCAGCTATCTGCAGCCGGCCGAGATGCGGCCCGGGCTGATCGACGTGCTGACCGGCACGGACAAGGTCGCGCCGTACTTCGACCTGTCCTTCCAGCACTCCGCGCCCGGCGTGCTGCGGGCGATGCGGCGCTTCGGCGACACCGACCGCTTCCTGGACCTGCTGGCGCAGATCCGTACGAAGGCACCGCAGGCCGGTGCCCGCTCCAACTTCATCGTCGGCTTCCCCGGGGAGAGCGAGAGCGACCTGGCGGAGCTGGAGCGCTTCATCACCGAGGCCCGGCTCGACGCCATCGGCGTCTTCGGCTACTCCGACGAGGACGGCACCGAGGCCGCCTCGTACGAGGACAAGGTCGATCCGGAGGAGGTCGCCGAGCGGCTGGCGCGGGTGTCGCGGCTGGCCGAGGAGCTGACCGCGCAGCGCGCCGAGGAGCGGATCGGCGAGACGGTGCGGGTGCTGGTCGACCGGATCGACGACGAGGACGGTGTCGTCGGGCGGGCCGCGCACCAGGCGCCGGAGACCGATGGCAGCACCCTGCTGTCGACCGGCCAGGAGCTGCTGCCCGGTCGTATGGTCGAAGCAAAGGTCGTGGGGTGCGAGGGCGTGGACCTCGTGGCCGAGGTGCTGTCGGTGGACGGCACGGGGTGTACCGAGGAGGCGGGCAGATGACCGGAGTCCCGGCTTCCGCAGCTGGTGGGCCGCGCACGGCGCCGGTCGTCCGGCAGGCCGGGCTGTGGAACATCGCCAACGTCCTGACGATGCTGCGGCTGGTGCTGGTGCCGGCCTTCGTCATGCTGCTGATGCACGATGACGGAACGGATCGGGCCTGGCGCGCCTTCGCCTGGGCCGCGTTCGCCATCGCCATGATCACCGATGTTTTCGACGGGCATCTGGCCCGCGCGTACAACCTGGTCACCGACTTCGGCAAGATCGCCGACCCGATCGCGGACAAGGCGATCATGGGGGCCGCGCTGATCTGCCTGTCGGTGCTGGGGGATCTGCCCTGGTGGGTGACCGGCGTGATCCTCTTCCGCGAGCTGGGCATCACGCTGATGCGCTTCTGGGTGATCAAGCACGGGGTCATTCCGGCCAGTCGTGGCGGCAAAATCAAGACATTGGCGCAGGGGACCGCGGTCGGTATGTACGTGCTGGTGCTGACCGGTCCACTGGCGACCTTCCGCTGGTGGGTGATGGCGGTGGCCGTCGTGCTGACCGTCGCCACCGGACTCGACTACGTCCGCCAGGCCGTCATGCTGCGCCGGGCCGGGCTGGCCGGTGAGCGGGCCGAGCGGGCGCAGCGGGCCGAGCGGGCGGCAAGGGACACGGGCCGGTGACCGGGCCGGGTTCTGTCGCGGCCGGGGCGCTGGAGCTGCTCGCCGGGCGGGGGCAGAGCCTGGCGGTGGCCGAGTCGCTGACCGGCGGCCTGGTGGCGGGTGCGCTGACCGCCGTCCCCGGGGCCTCGCGGGCCGTCCGGGGCTCGGTCACGGCGTACGCCACCGACGTCAAGCGGGATGTGCTGGGCGTCGACGGGGCCCTGCTGGCCGCGCGCGGGGCGGTGGACGCCGAGGTCGCGGGGCAGATGGCGGACGGTGTGCGGCGGGTGCTGGGTGCCGACTGGGGTATCTCCACGACCGGCGTGGCCGGGCCGGAGCCGCAGGACGGGCAGCCGGTGGGCACCGTCTTCGTGGCGGTCCGGGGCCCGGGCGGGGCCGGGACGGTGCGTCGGCTGGCGCTGTCGGGTGATCGTCATCGGATCCGCCAGGACACCATCGACGCCGTGCTCGCACTGTTGTTGAGCGAACTGACAGAAAATGCGCGGGCACAGGATACGGAACAACACGGGGGGAATGGATGTTTGCAGCCCTGAGTGAACACGTACTTGCGCCCGGCACGCGTACGGCCCGAGGCGGTACGGTGGGGCGAGAAGGATCCGGATCCGAGGTCCGAGGAGGGAGCCAGCGATGATTCTGCTTCGTCGCCTGCTGGGTGACGTGCTGCGCCGTCAGCGTCAGCGCCAGGGCCGAACCCTGCGCGAGGTCTCGTCCTCCGCCCGGGTATCGCTCGGCTATTTGTCCGAGGTCGAGAGGGGGCAGAAGGAGGCGTCCTCCGAGCTGCTCTCGGCGATCTGTGACGCACTGGACGTGCGCATGTCCGAGCTCATGCGGGAGGTCAGCGACGAGCTCGCGCTCGCCGAGCTGGCAGCGTCCGCGGCCGCGAGCGACCCGGTGCCGGCACCGGTGCGGCCGAAGCTCAATTCGGTGTCCGTCACGTCCCTGGCCGGTGTGCCGGAGGACCGCGTGACCATCAAGTCGCCGGCCGACGTCGTGGATGTCGTCGCGGCCTGACACCCCTGTTCGTACGTACCGAGCCCCGGGGGGGGGGGGGGGGGCGGGGGTGGGGGGGGGGGGGGGGGGGGGGGGGGGGGGGGACGGGAGGGGAGGGGGGGGGGCCGCTCTGGCTCCCCCGGGAAAGA
>NZ_JBVIRA010000018.1:177866-178837 GCF_055576575.1 Streptomyces sp. NPDC033270 | reverse complement strand
CTTCTCCACCCCCCCCCCCCCCCCCCCCCCCCCCCCCCCCCCCCTTCTCGCCCCCCCCCCCCCCCCCCCCCCCCTTCCCCCCCCCCCCCCCCCCCCCCCCCCCCCCCCCCCCCGGGCCTCGGTGCTGTCCGGGGGCAGGGGGCGGGCGGGGCCGGAGGGGCCGGCGGGTGGTCCGTCCGGGCTGCACGGAACAGGCGATTCGTCGATACGATGGCGAAGTAGTACAAATCGCACGATTGATCCCCTATCGATCGTGCCCGGTAATCCCCTCGATCCCTCGCCGTAGCCCCGTCCGAACAGGAGTACCTGGATGTCCGTCGTCAAGAGCACGCTGTCCGAGGCAGACCGCACCACTGTCGGGCACGCGCTGCAGGGAGCACTCGTCGATCTGGTGGACCTCTCCCTCGTCGCCAAGCAGGTGCACTGGAACGTCATCGGCCCGCGATTCCGCTCCGTACACCTCCAGCTCGACGATGTGGTCGCCAGTGCGCGCCGGCATGCCGACACGGTGGCCGAGCGGGCGTCCGCGATCGGGGTGTCCCCCGACGGGCGGGCCGCCACCGTCGCCAAGACCAGCGGCATCAACGAGGTGCAGGACGGCTGGATCAAGGACGGCGAGGTGGTGCGGGCCATGGTGGGCGCGCTGAGCGCGATCATCACCCGGATGCGTGAGCGGATCATCGCCACCGCCGACCCGGACCCGGTCAGCCAGGACATCCTCATCGGTCTCACCGCCGACCTGGAGAAGCACCACTGGATGTTCCAGGCCGAGGCCCATCACTGATCGGGGCTTGCGGTGGTGCCCGCGCGCCGGAAGTGCGCCGGTGCGCTCTCCCCCTCGACGGCAGACCCCGTCTAGCGTCGGCCGGAGGAGGCACCCATGGCGAGGCGTGGATTCCCGGCCCGCGGACCGGGGGGGGGGGGGGAGGGGCGGGGGGGGGGGGGACTTCGGGAGGGGGTCGTTGGTGGGG
>NZ_JBVIRA010000018.1:33997-177856 GCF_055576575.1 Streptomyces sp. NPDC033270 | reverse complement strand
CTCCCCAGCCACACACACCCCCCCCCCACCCTCCTCCCCCCCCCCCCCCCCCCCCCCCCCCCCCCCCCCCCCCCCCCCCCCCCCCCCCCCCCGCGGCCGCGGCCCGTGCCGGGGCGCTGGATATCCGGGGCCCTCGTCGGGGGGCTGTGGTGGTGGGCGGTGGTCCGGCTGGCGGTGTGGCCGCAGTCGGCGGGGGTGGTCGAGGGGGCCGTGACGCTGGGCGGCTGGGGGCTGAGCCTGCTGCCGGTGCACTGCGTCCCGTGGACGGGGCGGCGCGAGGGCATATGCCGGAGCGTCGTGGGTCGTGGGGTCCTCGGGGTCCGGGCGGTGTTCACCCGGGCATCGCGACGCCGCCGTTCGGACGGGGGATCTGGGCGGTCGTAAACGGTGAGGCGTCGCTGACCAGGGCAGGGGGGATCTGATGGAGAGACCTCACGGAGAAACCTGACGGAGCGTCCATCAGTGGGGGCGGAGATGTGGGTCAGGGGGCGGGGGTGGGCAGGTCGCCGCCCGGCGGGTCCGGCTGGCAGGCGGGGCACCAGTAGGTGACGCGTTCTTCCGTGGCGGGTTCCTGGCCGGTGGTGCGCACGGTCGTGCCGCAGCGCAGGCAGGGGCGGCCGGCCCGGCCGTAGACCCACAGCCGACGGTCGGGGCGCGCGCTGGGGGTGGTGGTGCGGGCCGGGCGCCGTCTGTTGGCTTCCAAGAGCTTCCTGGCGAGCGCGGGCGCCCGCTCAGGGGCGGGCAGCTCGCCGATGGGGAGCCAGGGGGAGGCCCGCAGGACGAAGCACAGCTCGGACTTGTAGACATTGCCGATCCCGGCCAGATTGCGCTGGTCGAGCAGGGCCTCGCCGAGCGGCCGCTCCGGGGCGGCGAGCAGCCGGCGCAGTGCCTCGGCGGGGTCCCAGTCGGGGCCGAGGAGGTCGGGCCCCAGATGGCCGACGACCCGGGGCTCCTCGGCGGTGGGCAGCAGATCGAGGACGGGGAGGCGGTAGCCGACGGCGGTGTGCTCCGCGGTGCCGAGGATCGCCCTGATCTGGTGGGCCGGGCCGCCGCGCCAGCGCTCCTCGGGGCCGTAGATCTTCCAGGCGCCGTCCATCCGCAGATGGGAGTGCAGGGTCAGACCGCCCCCGAAACGGGTGAGGAGATGCTTGCCGCGGGAGACCACCGCCAGCACCTCGCGGCCGGTGAGGTCCACCGTCGCCAGCCGGGGAACGCGCAGGTCGCACCGGGTCAGCGGGTGGCCGGCCAGCGCTTCGTGGAGCCGCTGCGCCAAGCGCCAGACCGTGTCGCCTTCGGGCATGCCACCATCATGCCGGGAGCCGGCGGCGCCGGGCGGCCATGCGGCGACCGGGCGGCCGCTGCCGTCGTCAGCCCCGCAGCCGCAGCCCCCGGGGGGTCGGATGGAAGCCGGCCGACTCCAGGGTGGTGGCGAAGGGGGAGGTGAGCGCCGCGGTGCCGTTGATGCGTTCGGTGGTGAGGGTGCCCACCGCGCCGGCCCGGGCGGCGTCCGTGAGCGCCTCGACCGCGAGCCGGAGGCGCGGATCGGTGGACGCCTGGGCCGGGTCATGGCCGAGCGGCCACAGGAGCAGGGTCTTGCCGCCGCGCTCCATGTACAGCGTCAGCTCACCGTCGACCAGGACGACCAGGGAGCCCGCCTTGCGGCCGGGCTTGTGGGTCGAGCCCTCCGGCGGGTCGGGCCAGGGCAGGGCGGCACCGTAGGCGTTGGCCGGATCGGCGGCGGCCAGGACGACGGCGCGCTGCGGGCCGCCTCCGGACCGCCCGCGGCCGCTGCCCGGCAGCGCATCCTCGACGTCGCCCGTACGCTCCCGCTGGTTGCTCACCGCGCGCAGCCGGTCCACCGCGCCGTCCATCGCGAACTGGGCGGCGCCCAGCCCTTCGACGACATAGCCGCGACGGGCCTGACCGGACTCCTCGAACGCGGCCAGCACGCGGTACGCCGCGGAGAAGCCGCCCTCCACCCCCTCGGCGGCCACCGCCCCGCGGGTGACGATGCCGTGCCGGTCCAGGAGCGTACGCGCCAGGGCGTGGGCGCGGTGGGTGGGGTCCGCCTCCGGGGCCGGCAGCAGCGACCAGCGGCCGCCCACGGTCGGCGGGCCGGAGCGGGAGGCGGTGGGGCGGCCGCGGCCCGCCGCCGCGGTCAGCGACCCGTATCTGCCGCGGGGGACGGCCCGCCGGGCGCGGTGGGCGGTCGAGCCGGCCGTGCGGCCCGAGCCCAGCAGGGCGCGCATCGGGGCGAGGGTGTCGTTGGTCAGCCGACCCGACCAGGCCAGATCCCACAGGGCGTCGGCCAGTTGGGGGTCGGTGGCATCGGGG
Organism: Streptomyces sp. NPDC033270; assembly: GCF_055576575.1. Classification (NCBI taxonomy): domain Bacteria; kingdom Bacillati; phylum Actinomycetota; class Actinomycetes; order Kitasatosporales; family Streptomycetaceae; genus Streptomyces; species Streptomyces sp. NPDC033270. The sequence continues at coordinate 175,522 of NZ_JBVIRA010000018.1, read as the reverse complement.
TGGGTGGTGGCCCGGACCTGGTCGGCGAGCTGGCGGAAGAACAGGCCGTACCCCGGGGCGAGGGCGGCGAGCAACGACTCGTGCAGGGCGGTCAGTTCCAGGGGGAGGGGCGGTGGAAGCAGCAGCGGGGCGGAGTCGGCCAGATGGAGGGAGAGCCAGCCGTCCTTGCCGGGGAGCGCGCCGGCGCCGGCCCACAACACCTCGCCGGTGGCGGTGAGTTCGTCCAGCAGGGCGGGGGTGTAGCCGCCGACGCGGGACGGCAGCACCAGCTTCTCCAGGGCGGAGGCCGGCACCGGCGCGCCCTGCAGCTGCTCGATGGCGCGCACCAGGCCGTCGATACCGCGCAGGCCGTACGACGCGCCGGCGGTCGGCGCCGGATGCCCGGCGGGCGGCGCCGGGCGGGGGGCGCCGACGTGCTGCCACTGGGGGAGGAAGGCGGCGAGCGCGGCGGGCGGCACCGGTTCGAGCTCCTCGCGCAGCGCGGCGAGCGAGCGGCGGCGCAGCCTGCGCAGCACCTGCGCGTCGCACCACTCCTGGCCGATGCCCGCGGGGTGGAACTCCCCCTGGACGACCCGGCCGGCGGCCGCGAGGCGGTGCAGCGCGCCGTCGGTGACGGCCGTGCCGAGGCCGAAGCGGGCAGCCGCCTGCTCGGAGGTGAACGGGCCGTGCGTACGGGCGTAGCGGGACAGCAGATCGCCGAGCGGGTCCTTGACCGGTTCGGTGAACGACTCCGGGACGCCGACCGGCAGCGCCGTACCCAGCGCGTCGCGCAGCCGGCCGGCGTCCTCGACGGCGGCCCAGTGGTCGGCGCCGGCGATCCGCACCGCGATGGCGCGGCGGGCGGCGGCCAGTTCCCTGGTCCACGCCGGATCCGCGCCGCGCTCGGCCAGCTCGGCGTCCGTCAGCGGACCCAGCAGCCGCAGCACGTCGGCGACGCCCTCGACGTCCTTGACGCGCCGGTCCTCCGTCCGCCACTGCAGCTCGCGCTCCAGCTCGGCCAGCACCTCCGCGTCCAGCAGCTCGCGCAGCTCGGCCTGGCCCAGCAGCTCGGCGAGCAGCCGGGAATCCAGCGACAGCGCGGCGGCGCGGCGCTCGGCGAGCGGGGAGTCGCCCTCGTACAGGAACTGCGCGACATAGCCGAACAGCAGGGAGCGGGCGAACGGGGACGGCTCGGGGGTGGTGACCTCCACCAGGCGGACCCGGCGGGCCTCGATGTCGCCCATCAGCTCCGTCAGGCCCGGCACGTCGAAGACGTCCTGGAGGCATTCGCGGACGGCTTCCAGCACGATGGGGAAGGACCCGAACTCGCTGGCCACCTGGAGCAGCTGGGCGGCGCGCTGGCGCTGCTGCCACAACGGTGTGCGCTTGCCGGGGCTGCGCCGCGGCAGCAGCAGGGCACGGGCGGCGCATTCGCGGAACCGGGCGGCGAACAGCGCGGACCCGCCCACCTGGTCCGTGACGAGCTGATCGACCTCGCCGTGGTCGAAGGCGACGTCGGCGGCCCCCACGGGGGACTGCTCCGGGTCGTACTCCGCGCCGCGGGCCACCAGGCCCGGGTCGGCCGACAGGTCGAAGCCGCCGTCCCCGTCGAGGAGGTCGAGGCCCATCAGGTCGGCGTCCGGCAGCCGCAGCACGATGCCGTCGTCGGCGTGCATCACCTGGGCGTCCATGCCGTAGCGCTCGGCGAGGCGGGCGCCGAGGGCCAGCGCCCAGGGGGCGTGGACCTGCGCGCCGAAGGGGGAGTGGATGACCACCCGCCAATCGCCGAGCTCGTCGCGGAACCGCTCGACGACGATCGTGCGGTCGTCGGGGACATGGCCGCAGGCCTGCTTCTGCTCGGCGAGATAACCCAGCACATTGGACACCGCCCAGGCGTCCAACCCGGCGGCGGACAGCCGGGCCCCGGCGTCCTCCGGGCCGAGCGAGCCGATCTCCCTGAGGAACGCGCCCAGCGCACGGCCCAGTTCCAGGGGGCGGCCCAGCTGGTCGCCCTTCCAGAACGGCAGCCGGCCGGGGACTCCCGGGGCGGGGGTGACCAGCACCCGGTCGCGGGTGATGTCCTCGATGCGCCAGGACGTCGTGCCGAGGGTGAAGACATCGCCGACACGGGACTCGTAGACCATCTCCTCGTCCAGCTCTCCCACCCGTCGCCCGCCACCGCCCTTGCCGGAGTCGCCGCCGGCGAGGAACACGCCGAACAGGCCGCGGTCGGGGATCGTGCCGCCGGACGTGACGGCCAGGCGCTGGGCCCCGGGACGGCCCGTGACCGTCTGCGCGACGCGGTCCCACACCAGGCGCGGCCGCAGCTCGGCGAAGGCGTCCGAGGGATAGCGGCCGGCGAGCATGTCCAACACGGCCGTGAACGCCGACTCCGGGAGCGCCGCGAAGGGGGCGGCCCGCCGGACGACGGTCAGCAGCTCCTCGACGTCCCAGGTGTCCATCGCGGCCATGGCGACGAGCTGCTGGGCGAGCACGTCCAGCGGATTGGCGGGCACCCGCAGCGCCTCGATGGCGCCCGAGCGCATCCGTTCGGTCACCACGGCCGCCTGCACCAGGTCGCCGCGGTACTTGGGGAAGACGATGCCCGTCGAGACCGCGCCGACCTGATGCCCGGCCCGGCCGACCCGCTGCAGCCCGGAGGCGACCGACGGCGGCGACTCGACCTGGACGACCAGATCGACCGCGCCCATGTCGATGCCCAGCTCCAGACTTGAGGTGGCGACCACGGCCGGCAGCCGGCCCGCCTTCAAGTCCTCCTCCACCTGGGCACGTTGCTCCTTGGACACCGAGCCGTGGTGCGCGCGGGCCAGCAGCGGAGGCGCCCCCTTGGCGGCACCGGACTCGGCCATCAGCTCCGCCGGGGAGTGGTGCTCGGGCAGGGCCTCGCCCGTGGCGCGCTCGTAGGCGATCTCGTTCAGGCGGTTGCACAACCGCTCCGCCAGACGGCGGGAGTTGGCGAAGACGATCGTGGAGCGATGGGCCTGGACGAGATCGGCGATCCTCTCCTCGACCTGCGGCCAGATGGAGGGCTTCTCGCCGGTGTCGCCCTCCTGGACCGGTGAGCCGCCCAGCTCGCCCATGTCCTCCACCGGGACGACCACCGACAGGTCGAAGCGCTTCCCGGACGGCGGCTGGACGATCTCCACCCGGCGCCGGGGGGACAGATAGCGGGCCACCTCCTCCACCGGACGCACCGTCGCCGACAGCCCGATCCGGCGCGCGGGACGGTCGAGCAGCTCGTCCAGCCGCTCCAGGGACAGCGCGAGATGCGCGCCGCGCTTCGTGCCGGCGACCGCGTGCACCTCGTCCACGATCACCGTCTCGACGCCCGCCAGTGCCTCCCGGGCCGAGGACGTCAGCATCAGGAACAGCGACTCGGGGGTCGTGATGAGGATGTCCGGCGGGCGGTTGGCGATCGACCGGCGCTCCGCGGGCGGCGTGTCCCCCGAGCGGATGCCGACCTTGATGTCGGGCTCCGGCAGCCCGAGCCGGACCGACTCCTGCCGGATTCCCGTCAAGGGACTGCGCAGATTGCGCTCGACGTCCACGGCCAGCGCCTTCAGCGGGGAGACGTACAGCACCCGGCAGCGCTTCTTGGGCTCGGCGGGCGGGGGAGCGCTCGCCAGCGCGTCCAGCGACGCGAGGAAGGCGGCGAGGGTCTTGCCGGATCCCGTCGGCGCCACCACCAGGACGTCCGAGCCCGCGCCGATCGCCCGCCAGGCACCCTCCTGCGCGGCGGTGGGCGCGCTGAACGCCCCGGCGAACCATCCACGGGTCGCGGGAGAGAACGAGTCGAGCGCTGCCTTGGCCATGTCCCCCATCGTGCACCGCGCCACTGACAACGCGGTCGCCGCGAGGGCCGCCGGCCGCCCCCGACGGGGCCCGCGACACCCGTCCACGCTGTGGACGCCCAGGTCGGGAGCCTTCCGGACCCTTCAGAATGGGGGCATGGTCACGGGCAGCGGGGACGGTGCGGCGACCGGCGGCGGCCCCGGCACGGACGCCACGCCGCGGGCGCGCGGGGAGTGGGCGCGCCACTGGCGGTACGCCGGGCTGCCCGGCCTGGACCTGCTGCGCGCCCGCTACGTCCGGCACTCCTTCCCCCGCCACGCCCACGACGGCTACGTCGTCTGCGCGGTCACCTCCGGCATCGAGGAGGTCGGGCTCCAGCAGGGCACCGTCCGGGCCGGCCACGGCGGGATAGTGATGATCAACCCGGAGGTCGCGCACACCGCGCGGGCCGGCGCGCCCGAGGGCTGGGCCTACGCCACCCTCTACCCGTCGCCCGAGGTCGTCGCCGAGATAGCCGAGGAGACCACGGCGCTGCGCGGCACCGCCGGATTCACCCGGACCACCGCCGAGGACCCGCACCTCGGCCGCATGATCACCGAGGTCCACGGGGCCGCCGAGGCGGGCAACGCGCTCGCCGCCGACAGCCTGCTGCGGATCGCCGTCGCCCGGCTGCTGCGCCGCTACGGAGGCCCGCTCCCGGCTCGTACGCCACGCAGCGCGGGCGCACGGACCGCCGACCTGGCCCGGGCCCTCCTGGAGGAGCGGATGGCCGACCCGCCCTCCCTGGAGCAGCTGGCGCAGGAGCTCGGCACCAGCCCGTTCGCGCTGCTGCGGGCCTTCAAAGGCGCGTACGGGATGCCCCCGCACACCTGGCTCACCGATGCCCGGGTGCGCCGCGCCCGCAGGCTCCTGGAGGAGGGCCACACCCCCGCGCAGACCGCCGTCGAGGTCGGCTTCAGCGATCAGCCGCATCTGAACCGGCACTTCACCCGCATCGTCGGGGTGCCGCCCGGCGCGTACCGCAGGGAGCGGTCGGCCTAGGCCCCAGGCCCTGGGCCCATCGGACAGACCCTGGGTGCGCTCCCGGGCCGCAAGAACGTACAAGACCACCGAGGGCGCGCACTCCTAAGGTCCCAGGCGTGCCAGAACAGACAGAGATACGCCCCGCGGGCCCCACCGCGCCGCCGGGGCCGGCGGCCACCGCGAAGCCCGACTCCGCCGTCGTCAGGGACGCCCTCGGCGTCGGTATCGCCGTCGGACTCTCCGGATTCGCCTTCGGAGTGACCTCGGCCGGAGCCGGCCTCAGCCTGCTGCAGACGTGCGCGCTCAGCCTGCTGGTGTTCACCGGCGCCTCGCAGTTCGCCCTGGTGGGCGCGCTCGCCGCGGGCGGCAACCCGTTCACCGCCGCGGCCGGCGCCTTCTTCCTGGGGACCCGCAACGCGTTCTACGGTCTGCGGCTGTCCACCGTCCTCGGCTACCGGGCAGGCGTCAGACCCTTCGCCGCCCACTGGGTCATCGACGAGACCTCCGCGGTCACCCTGGCCCAGCCCGACCGCCGCAGCGCCCGGCTGGGCTTCACCGTCACCGGGCTGAGCCTCTACGCCCTGTGGAACCTCACCACCTTCGCCGGCGCGCTGGGCGCCGAGGCGCTCGGCGACACCGACGCCTGGGGCCTGGACGCGGCCGGGCCCGCGGTCTTCCTGGCGCTCCTCGCACCGATGCTCAAGACCGCCGTCGAGCGGGCCGCGGCCGGGCTGGCCGTGGTGGTGCTCATGGTGACGCTGCCGCTGCTGCCCACCGGCGTCCCGGTCCTGCTCGCGGCGCTGGCCGCACCCGCCGTCCTCGCCGTGCAGGGGCGCCGCGAGCGGGCGAGCGCGACGCGGGGGCCGGGCACCGGCCGGGCCGGCACCGCCGCGCGCCACAACGGCGGCGCGCCCACCGACACCACCACCGAGGAGGACCGGGCATGAGCGTCTGGATCGCGATCGCCCTCACCGCCGTCGGCTGCTACCTGGTCAAGTACCTCGGCCTGTCGGCGCCGGCCGGCGTACTGGAGCGCCCGCTCGTCAAGCGGCTGGCCGCACTGCTGCCGGTGGCCCTGCTGGCCGCGCTCACGGCCCAGCAGACCTTCAGCGACGGCCGGTACCTGATACTCGACGCCAAGGCCGCGGGCGTGGCCGCCGCGGCCGTCGCGCTCGTCCTTCGGGCGCCGTTCCTGCTGGTCGTCGGCGTCGCCGTGGTCGTCACCGCCGGAGTACGGGCACTGACCGGGTGAGCGCGGCGGGACTTTTCGGGGGCGGGCCGATGCCCGGCGGCCCCCACCGACGGCCCGGCACCTGCGGGCGGGCGCTCAGCCGAGGGGCCGCCCGTAGGCCCGCAGGGTCAGCAGCGCCTTGAGCGTCACCATCGGGCGGCCCTCCAGCGCCGTCCCCGGGGCCCACACCCGCCAGTTGACCGGCCAGCCGCCGTCCTCCTCCTGGAGGGCGGCGAGGTGGTCCAGGGCCCGGTCCATCTCCTCGTCGGTGAACCAGCCGCGGGCCAGCGAGTCGGGCGCCGCCGCGAAGTCGTACGCGAGGTGGTGCTCCCCCGGGGCGTACCCCTGCGCCACCGGGACGTCCGCGGCGCGCTCGGGGTCCAGCAGCACCAGGCCCTGCTCCCGTACCAGCCGGCCCAGCCGCTCGGCCGCCGCGGCGGCCCGCGGCCGGTCCGGGGCACCGTCCAGGAAGGCCACCGCCGCCTCCGCCTCGTACGGATGGGTCTCCTTCAGGGACTCCACGGCCGCCCAGCAGTAGTCCGTGGCCCGGAACAGCCAGGCGTGCCACACCTCGTTGCGGTGCAGCGTCCCCACCACGGGTCCGGTGGCCAGCAGCGCGCTCGGCGGATCGTCGACCACCGGGATCCACGGCGCGGCCGGATAGCCCCGCAGCGAGGGCTCCAGCGCGGGCAGCGCGCCCTGCGGCGTCGAGATCTTCGTCAGATAGCGGCAGATCCGCTCCACCTGGCGGCCGTCGCAGCGCCCGATCTGATCGAGGACCTTCAGGGCGTGCGCGGTGTGCAGCGGCTGGCTGACGGGGCCGCGCAGATCGGGCTCCAGGGCGTGGCCGAAGCCGTCGTCGTCATTGCGGTACGCGGCGAGCGCGGTCTCGACCGGGTCCGCCCCGCCGCCGAGGAAGTGGTGCTCGAAGAGCCGCTGCTCCAGCACCCGGGCGGTCAGCCAGACGAAGCGCTCGGCGCGCGCCAGAGGGGTCGAGGTGGGGCTTGCGTTTTCGGCCATGGCCCGACGGTAGGGCCGAAACCCCCCGGTGGCACCGGCTCGGGCACTGCTGCCCTCCCAGGGCGGGATACTGGAGGCATGCGGTTGACGGTCTTCTGGCAGCGGATGGCGGATCACTTCGGCGCGGGCTACGCCGACTCCTTCGCGCGCGATCATGTGATGTCCGGCCTCGGCGGCCGAACCGTCCACGAGGCGCTGGACGCGGGCTGGAGCGCCAAAGAGGTGTGGCGGGTGGTCTGCTCGGTGATGGACGTACCGCACGACAAGCGCTGAGCGGGCGGGCCGGGCTCCGGCCTCCTCGCCCGCCTCGCCGGGCGCCGTCGGCTGCGCCGTCACGCACCCCCCCGCCGTCACCGACACATCGCCCCCCGGCCCGACGGGAATGCCCCGAAGGCCGGGCATCGCGGACGCGGCCTCGGCCCAGAACCGGGATTGTCGGCGCCGTACGCGACACTTGGCTGCGTGCCCGTGTCTGATGAGATCACCAGCAACGACGTTCCACGGCCCGAGGACCGGCGTGCGGAGCCGCCCGAGGCGTCGCGGCCCGATGCGCGGATGCCGCGCTGGCTGCCGCGCGCCATGGTGCTCGCGCTCGCCCTCGTGGGGTGCTACCAGCTCGCCATCTGGGGATTCCACCAACTGATCACGCTGCTGCTGAACGTGCTGATCGCGTTCTTCCTCGGGCTGGCCGTCGAGCCGGCCGTCGACTGGATGGCGGCCCGCGGCATGCGGCGCGGGCTGGCGACCGGGCTGGTGTTCCTGGGCATCCTGGTCGCCGCGGCCGGCTTCTTCGCGCTCCTGGGCTCCATGCTCGCCGGCCAGATAGCCACGATGGTGGAGGAGTTCCCGCAGTATCTGGACTCCGTCATCAGCTGGATCAACAGCACCCTGCACACCCACCTGTCGCGGGTCGAGGTGCAGAACAACCTGCTGCGGTCCGACTGGCTGCAGAAGTACGTCCAGGACAGTGCCAACAACGTGCTGGCCGTCTCCGCGACGGTGCTGGGCAGCCTGTTCAACCTCCTGACGGTGGCCCTGTTCTCGTTCTACTTCGCCGCCGACGGCCCCCGGCTGCGCCGTGCCCTGTGCTCGGTGCTGCCGCCCCGCCGCCAGACGGAGGTGCTGCGCGCCTGGGAGATCGCCGTGGCCAAGACCGGCGGCTACCTCTACTCCCGAGGTCTGATGGCGCTGATATCCGGCGTCGCGCACTATGTCCTGCTGGAGCTGATGGGCGTCCCGTACGCCCCCGCCCTGGGCATGTGGGTGGGCCTGGTCTCCCAGTTCATACCGACCATAGGCACGTATCTGGCGGGTGCGCTGCCCATCCTGATCGCGTTCACCGTCGATCCCTGGCACGCCCTGTGGGTCTTCGGCTTCGTCGTGATCTACCAGCAGTTCGAGAACTACCTCCTGCAGCCGAGGATCACCGCCAAGACGGTGGACATCCACCCCGCCGTCGCCTTCGGATCGGTCGTCGCCGGTACGGCCCTGATGGGCGCGGTGGGCGCGCTCATCGCCATCCCGGCGACGGCGACCCTGCAGGCCTTCCTCGGCGCCTACGTCAAGCGCTACGACGTCCCCGACGACCTGCGGGTCCACGGCAGAACCCGCCGCAGGCGCGGCGCCCGCCTCCTCGCCCGTATCCGCCGCACCCCGTACGACGCGGCGCCCGCGTCCTCGCAGGAGGCCCCGGCGACGGCCGTCGCCCGGGGTGACGCGGAGACCACCCCCACCGAGGGTGGTCAGGACGGCCGGAGCGGTCGCTGAGGCCGCCCTCCTGAGGGCGGAAGGGCAGGCGCGGGCCGGAGGGCGTGGGCGAGCCGGAGCGCCTGCGCGGGCCGGCGTCCTACCCGTCGTACTCCCGGTCGTGGAGGGGGGCGTTCGGCAGCTGGGTGTCCAGGGACTCCCGGTAGCGGACGCAGCCGCGCAGGAAGCGCGGCCACGGCGGCACCGCCACCTCCGGTTCCACGCCCTCCGGCAGCAGACCCCACAGCCGGGGGTGGTGCCAGCACAGGTCATGCCCCGAGCTGTCCCGGTGCGCACGGATGCCCGTACGCAACCTCCGCACCTCGGCCGCCAGCTCGTCCCGGCCCAGCCGGTCCAGATCGTCGTCCAGCCTCACGGTCACACGCTAGACGTCCGGCAATCCGGGCGTGCTCCACCGCACCGCGTCCCACCGACCGGATGCTCCCTATGGCGCCGTCCGGCGCCCCAGAGGGGCGCGAAGTTCCCGAGCCGGGAGCGGCTCCCACGGGTTTTCAGGACTGCCGGAAGGGGCCGTCGTCCGCGAAGGCGCGGGCGGCGAAGCGCTTGCCCATCCGGCGGTATGCGGCGGCGCCGGGGTGGAGGCCGTCGGCCAGGTCGTCCGCCTCGTCGGGGCCGAGCAGCTCGCGTCCGTCGAGATAGTGGAGACGGGGATCGCGGGCCTGCCGGGCCGCGACGATCCGGGCCAGCTCGGCGCGGACCACCGTCAGCGACAAGGCCCCACCGGCCACATCGGCCGGGTCGCCCAGGGCGGTGATCCTCCCGTCCGGACCCATCGCGGTCGGGCCGGGGGACTCCTCCAGAGCCGGACAGCTCACCGGGGACATCACCAGCAGGGGGGTGTCCGGGTGCCCCTCCCGGATCGTGTCCAGGAATCCGTGCACCGCCGGGCCGAACGTCCGCAGCCGGAAGGCGGCCAGGCCCACGATGTTGATGCCCACCTTGAGACTGATCAGGTCGGCGGGCATATCGCGGATCGTCCGGGCGACATAGGGGTCCAGCATCTCGTTGCCCGCCTGGCTGAGGTTGATCACCTCCACTCCTGCGAGCGCGGCCGCCACCACCGGCCAGGTGCCGGTCGGGCCGTCGGCCTCGAGGCAGTGGCTGATGGAGCTGCCGTGGTGCACCCAGCGGCGCCGCCCGTCCGGCAGCGGTGCCAGCACCTCGCCGTCGGCGCGCAGTGCCACCAGTTCCGTGGGGGTCTGCTGCGGCAGCCACAGCTCGACGTTCTTCATGCCGGCCGGCAGCCCGGCGAACCGTACGGTCCCCGGCTTCCCCGGGACCAGGCGCTGCGCGGCACCGGGGCCCGCCATCCGCAGCACATTGCCCACCGGTGCCTGCCGTCGCCCCGCCGGGGCGCCGTCCACCACCAGCTCCAGCATCCCCGTCGGGCGGGGCCCGGGTTCGGTGTCGAGCTGCCCCGTGGAGGTGAGCACCTCGAACTCGAGCTCCCGCGCATCGGTGCGGAACACCAGCCGCACCCCCGAGGGCATCAGGGTCACCCCGTAGACCGACGGGTCCTGGTACTGCTCCTTGGTCCACGCCGGCAGCCGGCGCGGCATCACCCCCGCCTGCGTGCTCTCCAGGTCCAGCGCACCCCGGATCTCCACCGGCCCGCCCACCAGGGGAACCGCCCGCATCGCCACCGTCACCGCTCCTCAGACGTTCCCAGGGCCGGATGCGGGTGCGCACCCGCGACTTCCCCCACCGCCACCCTGGCACACCAGCATTCCGTGCCGCTCGGATTACGCCGGTGGGCCGTGTGCGGCTCCCTCAGCCGAGTCCCGGTCGTCGGAGTAGACCACCAGTGTCTGTTCTGGCTGTTCGGCCAGGTGGAAGGCGGTGTAAGCGAAGTCGACCACCCCGCGTCCCGGGCGCCGCAGCCGTTTGCGTCCGCCGTGCCGGGCCTGCACGTCGTACTGCGGCCACCAGGCACGCACTTCCGGGCTGCCCGCCTTCAGCTCGTCGATCAGCCGGGTGTACCGGGGGTCGCCCGGGTGGCGTCCGGTCAGTGTCCTGAGCCGGGCGAGCAGGCCGCGTGCCTCGATCTCCCAGTCGACCAGGACGTCCCGGGCGGCAGGTTCGAGGAACACCCAGCGCGCGAAGTTCGCCGGCCGGTCCGCCGCCGCGGTGAGGTGCGGGAACAGCTCGTCGGCCGCCCGGTTGCAGCTGAGCACGTCGTAGTTGCCGCCGATGATGTAGGCCGGATGCGGCTGGAGCAGGAGGGGGACGGCTGCCACCTCGGCGGCGAGCGGCTCGGGTTCCTCGGTCTCGGCCGCAGCCGCGTGACCGGCGAGCTGAAAGAGATGACCGCGCTCGTACCGGTCGAGCTGCAGCGCCGAGGCGAGGGCGTCGAGCACCTGGTCCGAGGCGCGGATGTCCCGGCCCTGCTCGAGGTACGTGTACCAGGTGGCGCTGATCCCGGCGAGCAGCGCGAGCTCTTCCCGGCGCAGGCCCGGGGTCCGCCGTCGGCCGGTCTGTGGCAGTCCGACCTGGTCAGGGGTGATCCGCTCTCTGCGGCTGCGAAGGAAGGCGCCCAGCTCACGGCGCTGATTCGACTGCGTCTGCACGGTGATGGCACCTCTGGTTCCAGAATAAACACGCTCTGGATACCAGGCTAAAGCCCCCACACACTTGGATCTGGATCCCGAGTGGGGTTCAGCGCTCACCGATGACCTCGGTAGGTCACCGGCAACCGGTAGGAAGGGGCGGACATCGTGTCGGGAATCGACGGCAAGGTCGTGGCGATCACGGGAGCCAGCAGCGGCATCGGTGAGGCGACCGCGCTGCTGCTTGCCGAGCGAGGCGCGCGGCTCGTCCTGGGGGCACGCCGCTCCGAGCGCCTCGCGGAGCTGGTGGCGCGGATCGAGAAGTCGGGTGGCGCGGCCGTGCAGACCCGCACGGACGTGACACGGCGGGACGACCTGCACGCCCTGGTCGCACTGGCTCGCGAGCGATTCGGTCGGCTCGACGTGCTGGTCGGCAACGCGGGGGTCGGCACGATCTCGCCTCTGGACGATCTGCGGGTCGACGAGTGGGACCGGATGGTCGACGTCAACGTCAAGGGTGTGCTGCACGGAATCGGCGCCGCGTTGCCGGTCTTCCGGGCCCAGGGCGCGGGCCACTTCGTCACCATCGCCTCCACGGCCGCATTTCGCATCGTGCCGACCATGGCGGTCTACGCCGGCACGAAGTTCGCGGTCCGCGCCATCTGCGAAGGCCTGCGCCAGGAGGCCGGTGACTGCCTGCGGGTGACCACCGTCTCGCCCGGCGCAGTCGGGACCGCCTTCGCCGAGGCGTCGACGAATCCGCAGGTCCGAGCAGAGATCACAAAGATGCGGGACCGGATCGCGATCCCGCCCGAGGCGATCGCCCGAGCCGTCGCGTTCGCCATCGAGCAGCCTGCGACCGTCGACGTGAACGAGATCGTCGTCCGACCCACCGCCCAGAGCTGACCCCGCTGACGTTCGCGGCGCACTTCCGACCCCTGGCCGCGGCGCCCTTGCACTCTGTCGGGGAACCGGGCCGGGCGGGGCGGGCGTTGTGCCGGCATGATCCTCATGTTGGCCGTCTCGCTGCTGATGGCGTCCGTGATCGTCGTGCCGCTGGTGCTTTTCGGGGCCCGGCGCCTGGTGCTGCGCACCGGCCGTCCCAGATGGCTGCGGCGACTCGTGTGCAAACTGACGACGGGCGGGGGCGGCAGCGGAGCGGGCGCGGCCGTCGCCGACGAGCTGGCCGCCGCCTTGAACCCGAACAAGCGGGTGGAGATCGAGCAGCGCCGCACGGAGCAGTTGGTACGTCACGACGGTGAGGCGGGTGCACCGCCACACGCCACCGGGGTGGACCTGACCACGGGGCGGGCGGTGATCAGGCGCCGCTAAGGGGTGTCCGCGAGGTCCCGTCGTCCGCCTGTAGGGCGGGGGCCGCGGCGTCCGGTGCACTGCGTTCTCCCCCACGCCTTAAGAGCGCGGGAGGTACTCCCACCGCGAACTCCGTCTCGGCTCCTCATGCGCTCCTTGGATGCCGAGCTGCATCGCAAGGCGGAGGGTCGTCCCCATAGTGGGCTGTGTGGACGATCCGACAACGGTGGGGTTCCCCCGCGCCGTTCAGGTGTGGGGGGAGGTGCCTTGCCGGGCGTCGCGGGCCAGGCGGGACTTTGCGGGCACCCCCTTGGCTTGATCTTTATCTCCTGGCTGCTTGAAGTGCGGTGAGGGTGAGTTCGCGTTTGGCCGTCTTGCTGACGTCGTAGCGGGGTGGCTGTGTGTCTGTTCCTGGCGCCGGGAGGGCGTCCGGGGCCGGTGCCGGTGGGTTGGGGAACCTGGGCCGGGCAGAGGACGTGTGCGCGGATGTTCCTGAACCCCCGGCGGACTCGGGCCGGGGTCAGCTGTTCTGGTGCGGCCGGTTTCTCCCACGGGTGGCGGAGGTCTGCGACGAGGGACCGGGCGAGCCGGAGCCGGGTGTGGGCGGCGATGAGGAGCCTGGTCCAGCGGTCCGCCGCCTCGGGAGTACGGATCTTCGGCGTCGTCCAGCCCATGGTCTGCTGGACGAACACATGCCCCGCCCACCACAAGAAGGGCGCGAAACCATGCCGAACCGGATATCCGACAAGCTCAGGCCACTTGGGCGGTGGCCGCGAGGACCAACTCGCGCAGGGTGACGCGCTGCGGCTGCTGGTACGCAAAGCCGATCGCTGCAGCCACGTCTTCGGGGGCGAGCACCTCGATGGAGTCCTTGAAGGCCTGGTAGTCGGCCTTCACCACCTCGTCGGTGGTGTGCGAGAGCAGCTCCGTCTCCACGGCTCCCGGGGCGATGGTGACGACGCGGACCCCGTGGCCCGCGACCTCCTCGCGCAGGCTCTCGGACATGCCGTGCACGGCGAACTTGCTGCCGCTGTAGACCGTGTGGTTGGCGTAGGTCCTGCGGCCCGCGACCGAGCTGACGTTGATCACCGTGCCGCGGCCGCGCTCGATCATGCCGGGCAGGACCGCACGCACCCCATGGAGCAGACCCCGCACATTGACATCGAACATCCGCTCCCATTCGTCGGCCGGCTGCCTGGCCACCTCGCCCAGCAGCATCACGCCCGCGTTGTTGACGATCAGGTCGGCGGGGCCGTACAGCGCCTCGGCCTCCCGGACGGCCCCGGCCACCGCCTCGGCGTCGGTGACATCGACGGACCTGGCGAGAGTGTCGGGGAGACCGAGCGCCTCGATCCGCTCCACCCTGCGGGCCAGCAGCAGGAGGGGATGGCCGAGTGCGGAGAGGGTACGGGCCGTGGCGGCGCCGATACCCGAGCTGGCTCCGGTGATGACGGCGAGGGGCTTGATGGCGGTGTTCATGTCGGTGTTCATGTCCTCAACCTTGATCGTCCGGCGTACCCCGAACAACAGCCGGTCACGCAACGATCGATAACCTCACGGTTATGGAACGCCGAGACGTCGAGATCTTCCTGGCCCTCACCGAGGAGCTGCACTTCGGCCGCACCGCGCGGCGCCTGCACGTGTCGCAGGCCCGGGTCAGCCAGAGCATCAAGCAGCTGGAGCGGCGAATAGGCGCGGCGCTCTTCGAACGGACCAGCAGGCGCGTGGAGTTGACGTCGATCGGGCGCCGCCTCGCGGACGACATACGTCCCGGTTACGAGCTGATCAGGGACGGCGTCGAGCGGGCGGTCGCCGCGGGACGTGGTCTGGCCGAGCCGCTGCGCGTCGGGTTCAGCAGTCCGCTCGCCGGTGAACTCGTGCTGTTCACCGCCTCCGCGTACCGCGAGCGGCACCCGGCAGCCGGTGAGGTCCTGCTGCACGAGACCCCGCTCTGCGACCCCTTCGGCCTGCTGCGCTCGGGCGAACTCGACCTGCTGCTCGCCCAGTTCCCCGTCGCCGAACCCGATCTGGCCACCGGCCCCGTACTGATCTCCGACACCCGCGTGCTGGCCGTCTCCACCCGACACCCCTTTGCGAAGAGGTCCTCCGTCCGGGTCGACGACCTCGCCGCGGACAAGGTGCTCAGCCTCTCGGGGCCCGTCCCGGACTACTGGCTCGACCATCTCCTGCCGCCCACGACTCCGGCGGGCCGTCCCGTCGAGCGCGGCGAGCGGGCGGCGACCCGGCAGGAGCTCCTCGCCCTGGTCGGGGCGGGGCGCGGGGTGCATCCGGCCGCCGCACACGAGGTCAGGTACTACGCCCGACCGAATATCGCGTACGTCCCTTTCGACGACGCTCCCCCGCTGGAGTACGGCCTGGTGTGGCGGGCCGCGGCGGACACCGGCCGCATCCGCGCCTTCGCCGAGGCGGCGGTGGAGACGGTACGGCGACAGGGCGGTCCGGGGGATGTCTGTGCGGAGTGCCGCTGATCCGGCCCAGGTGACCGACCCAGTTCGAGGAACGTTTCGATCCCGTCAGATGAACGTCAAGCTCAGGGCTCTCGGGAGGAACGAGCGGCCGCCGCGCCAACAGGTCCGGGTACGGCTGGTGAAGTCGGCCCGGGGAGCGGGGGTACCGCTTGACAGTAAAATCGAACATCCATTCTTATGGGGTGTCCGGCCCGTGATTCCGGGGTTTTCGCGGAGTTATCCACAGGCTGGAGCCGGGTCCGGGCGCATTGTCAGTGGCAGGCGTTAGCGTCATGGACGTGAAGCGATCGACTCAAGCAAATCGGGTGGAACCCATGGCAGGCACTGACCGCGAGAAGGCGCTGGACGCCGCGCTCGCACAGATTGAACGGCAATTCGGCAAGGGCGCCGTGATGCGCATGGGGGAGCGGTCGAAGGAGCCCATCGAGGTCATCCCCACCGGATCCACCGCCCTCGACGTCGCGCTCGGCGTCGGCGGCCTCCCCCGCGGCCGCGTCATCGAGGTCTACGGTCCGGAATCCTCCGGTAAGACGACCCTGACCCTGCACGCCGTCGCGAACGCCCAGAGGGCCGGCGGCTCCGTCGCGTTCATCGACGCCGAGCACGCCCTCGACCCGGAGTACGCCAAGAAGCTCGGTGTGGACACCGACGCCCTGATCCTGTCCCAGCCGGACAACGGCGAGCAGGCCCTGGAGATCACGGACATGCTGGTCCGCTCCGGCGCACTCGACCTCATCGTGATCGACTCCGTCGCCGCCCTGGTGCCGCGGGCCGAGATCGAGGGCGAGATGGGTGACTCCCACGTCGGCCTCCAGGCCCGGCTGATGAGCCAGGCCCTCCGCAAGATCACCAGCGCGCTCAACCAGTCCAAGACCACCGCGATCTTCATCAACCAGCTCCGCGAGAAGATCGGCGTGATGTTCGGCTCGCCGGAGACCACGACCGGTGGCCGCGCGCTGAAGTTCTACGCCTCGGTGCGTCTCGACATCCGCCGTATCGAAACCCTCAAGGACGGCACGGAAGCGGTCGGCAACCGCACCCGCGTCAAGGTCGTCAAGAACAAGGTCTCCCCGCCGTTCAAGCAGGCCGAGTTCGACATCCTCTACGGCCAGGGCATCAGCCGTGAGGGCGGCCTGATCGACATGGGCGTGGAGCACGGCTTCATCCGCAAGTCCGGCGCTTGGTACACCTACGAAGGCGACCAGCTCGGCCAGGGCAAGGAGAACGCCCGCAACTTCCTCAAGGACAACCCGGATCTCGCCAACGAGATCGAGAAGAAGATCAAGGAGAAGCTGGGTATCGGCGTCAAGCCGCAGGAGCCGGTGGCGGAGCCCGGCGCGGACGCCGCGGCCGCGGCCGCCGAGCCGGCCGCCGCGGCCCCGGCGCCGGCGGCCAAGGGCGCCAAGGCTTCCAAGGCCGCCGCGGCCAAGAGCTAGTCCGCCATGACACGGCGAACGGAATGGCCGGACAGCGAGGACAGGACCGCCCGCGCTGCCGGTGACGCCGAGACCCGTAGCGGCCGCAGGGGCCGTGATGGCCAGGAGAACAGCGGTGGTTCCGCCTCGTCGAGGGCCGAGCCGGGACCACCGCGTACGCCCGAGGAGCAGGCGCGGGCCATCTGCCTGCGCCTGCTCACCGGGAATCCGCGTACGCGCAAGCAGCTGGCGGACGCCCTGCGCCGGCGGGGCATCCCCGACGAGGCCGCGGAAGAGGTGCTGTCCCGCTTCGAGGACGTCGGGCTGATCGACGATGCGGCCTTCGCCGACGCCTGGGTGGAGTCCCGCCACCACGGGCGCGGCCTGGCCCGGCGCGCCCTGGCCCGCGAACTGCGCACCAAGGGGGTGGACTCCGCCCTGATCGATGTGGCCGTCGGCCGCCTCGACTCCGAACAGGAGGAGTCCACCGCCCGCGAGCTGGTCGACCGCAAGCTGCGCGCCACCAGGGGGCTGGACCGCGAGAAGCGCCTCCGCCGCCTGGCCGGAATGCTGGCCCGCAAGGGCTACCCGGAGGGCCTCGCCCTCCGCGTCGTCAAACGGGCCCTGGAGGAGGAAGGCGAGGATCCGGAACTGCTGGAGTACCACCTGCCGGACGACTGACCGGGCGGCCGGACGCCAGACGGCCGATGCTCGACCGGGCAGCCGGGCAGCCGGGCAGCCGGGCAGCCGCAGCCCGGCACCAGGCGGTCCGACAGCCATGCCGCCGGGGACGACGGGGAGGGAACGGGACACAAGCCGGCCCCACGAGGCCGGCGCGCCCCGCCAGCCCCGCCAGCTCAGCCCCGTACGGCAACCCCCCAGCTCAGCCCCGTACCGGCAACCCCGCCCCGCGCCAGGCCTGGAAGCCGCCCGTCAGGTCGGTTGCCCGATGGAGGCCCAGTTGGCGGAGGGAGAGGGCGGCGAGCGTGGAGGCGTAGCCCTCGTTGCAGATGACGATGACCGGCAGGTCGTGGTGGGTGGCCTGCGGGGCCCGGTGCTCGCCGGTGGGGTCCAGGCGCCATTCGAGTTCGTTGCGTTCCACGATCAGGGCGCCGGGGATGGTGCCGTCACGCTCCCGCAGCTCGGCGTAGCGGATGTCCACCAGAAGACCGCCGGCTTCCTGGACGGCGGCGGCTTCCCGGGGCTCCGCCCGTCGGCCCAGCTCGCGCCGGGCGCGGGCCAGCAGCTCGTCGACGGCACTCATACCGCCACCTCCCCGTACTGGGTCGCGTCCCCGTACTCGGTCGCGCCCGCCCGCGGCGCGCCCCCGTATCGCTCGCCGCGCTCGCTCATGCCCACTCCTCCGGGCGCTCGACCTCTTCGAGGCGCAGCACCTGGCCGGTGCGGCTGTAGCGGCGCATCAGCGGCAGCGGCGGGTAGTAGGCGTGCACCGACACCGCGTGGGTGTCGTGGGAGAGGTTGAGCACCTGATGGACATGGTGCGGGCCGAACGCCCGGCCCCGGCCGTCGCCGAGCCTGCGCTCCCGGTCCACGCCATCGGCGAGTTCCAGGGTCTTCCAGCCCTCGGTGGGCAGTTGGGCGGCGAGCGACTGCTCCGTCAGCTCGCCGGTGGCCGCCGCGAAGGCGCCGCGTGAGCCGCCGTGGTCGTGCCAGCCGGTGCCGGTGCCCGGCGGCCAGCCGATCAGCCACGCCTCGGCTCCGCCCGGCCCGTTCAGCCGGATCCAGGTGCGGCCTTCGGGGTCGAGCGGGAGGGAGGCGATGAGCGCCGCGTCCGCGGCGGTGCGGCGGACGAAGTCGAGGAGTTCGGATGCGCTGGGGCCGCCGCCGTCGGCGGCGGCATGCGGGTGCGCGGAGGTGCGTACGTCGGGCACGGAAACCGTCCTGGGTGATGATCGCGAAGAGGCGCGGCTGCCGGGCAGAGGCGGGCGGCCGCGTGGAAGAGGAGCTGCGGATCAGCAGGACGGACGACACATGCAGCCCGCATAGCGGACCAGGTCCAGATGGACCCTCCGCCAGAATCGCGAGCTGTGATCAGTCACTCTCGGAGTGAAGCATGGAGGATCCCACAGGGTCAACAGCGGAAGGCTCTCCCTGGGACACCTGTGACGGTCCCGCCCCCTCCGGGTCCCCGGCCGGCCGGGCCCGGCGACCCGCGCCGGGCCCGTGGCCATGAGCCCCGCCCCGTACCGCCTCCGCGCACGCGGTCAGCTCCGCCGGGCGGACGCCGGCCAGCGCGGTGACCAGATGGCCGTCCGGGCGTACGAGCAGGACGGTGTGGGCGGCGGCGCCCGGGTAGGACTCGGTGACCAGGACTTCCGCGGGCATCGGCAGGCCGGCGGTCGCGCTGGTCAGGCGGGGCATCAAGCCTGCCGACTGCCAGTGCCGGCGGTCCCAGACGGTGGTGCCGGGTGCCACCAGCACCACCAGCAGGCCGCTGCCGAGGCGGTCGCGCAGCCTGACCACCGAGCCGTCGGACGCGGTCACCGCGACATCCGCGACCGGCGCTCCGGGGAGGGTCTCGACCAGGGGGCCGTCGGTGTGCTCGACGGGCGGTGCCAGCGGGGTGCGGGTGTAGACCGGCGGTGCGCCCAGCGGGCCGCGGCCCAGATGGCCGTCGGTCAGCAGGGTGCTGCGGCCGCGCGCCGCGCCCGGCAGGACCGTGCGCCAGCGGGCCGACCGGCCGTCCCGCAGCAGCGGCAGCGCCTGGTCGGCGGCGCGCAGCCGGGCCGCGACCGCGCCCCGGCGCTCGGCCTGGTAGCTGTCGAGCAGCAGCTCGGAGGCGCCGTGGTGCCAGGCGAGGCCCAGCTTCCAGGCGAGGTTCTCGGCGTCCCGCAGGCCCTCGTCCAGGCCCTGGGTGCCGAGCGCGCCCAGCAGATGCGCGGCATCCCCGGCGAGGAAGGCCCGGCCCTGCCGCCAGCAGCGGGCCAGCCGGTGGTGGACGGTGTGCACGCCGGTGTCGAGGAGCTCGTACGGCGGGACGAGGCGGGCGTGGCCGTGCCCCCGCGTCCCGTCCTCCTCCGGGCCGGCCGCGGTGCCGGGCTGTGCCGGGGACTCGGTGGTCCAGCCGGCCAGGGAGTCGCGGATCCGGGCGACCAGGGCGTCCGGCGTGACCAGTTCGCGCCCCGGCGGCAGCAGCCAGTCCAGCCGCCAGACGCCGTCGGCCAGCGGGCGGGCCGAGACCTCCGGGCCCGGCCCGCCGCCGTGCCGGGGCGGCGAGCGGTGCAGCAGCGCCTCGCCGGGCCAGGGGAGTTCGCAGCGCAGCGCGGCCACCGCATGCCGTTCGACGGCCGTACGGCCCGGGAAGCGGATGTCCAGCAGCTTGCGGACCGTCGACCGCGGGCCGTCGCAGCCGACGAGGTAACTCCCGCGCCACCATGTCCCGTTGGTGCCACGGGTGTGTGCGCTGACGCCGTGCTCGTCCTGCTCGACATCGACGAGCCGGCTGTCGGTGACGATCTCGGCGAGCTTCTCGTGGGCCAGCGCGGCGCGCAGGGCACGGGTGAGCGCGTGCTGGGGGAGGTGGACGGGGGAGGTGGGAGCGGGGCCGGCCGCGTCGTCCGGGGTGCGTGCGGCGAACGCGACCCGTTCCACCAGGCGCCGGCGGCGCATGATGCGCCAGGCCGCCCAGCGGGTGCCGGCGCTCTCCAGGGTGTCGGCGCAGCCGAGCCGGCCGACGAAGGCCGCGGTTTCCGGACGGAGCACGGCCGTGCGGGCGGGGCGGGTGTCCTCCTGGCCCGCGGTTTCGTCCAGGACGACGGAGGGGACGCCGATCCGGGCGAGCGCGAGGGCGAGCGAGAGCCCCACCGGGCCGGCCCCGACGACGATCACCGGGTCCACAGCGCAGCTCCCCGGGACCGCTGGTACGTACGGGACATGCGGGAACTGGCAGTTGGAGCCCGGTGCGTGATCACACAGCGTATGCAACCCACTGCGGCCGCTCGCGTCAAGTGACGGAGGCGGTGGCGCCGTTGCCACCGCCTCCGGACGGTCCCCTATGAGCCACGCGGGTGGCCCGTCGTCCCGTCAGTCCTTCTGGGCCGCGGGGCCGTCGGGCACCGCGTCGGCGACCTCCATCGCGTCGGTGGCCGCCACCGGCTCGGCGGCCGCGGCCACACCGATGCCGGTCTTGGCCCGCCGGCCGCGCCGCTCGATCCAGTTGGCGAGGGCGGACAGCACCAGGCACATCGCCACATAGATGGTGCCGGTGACGATGATGACCGGGACGTAGGTGTCGTTGCCGTTGACGATGATGTTGGTGCTCATCTGGCGGGCGGTGAAGAGCAGTTCCTCGAACGTGATGATGTAGCCGAGGGAGGTGTCCTTCAGGGTCACCACGAGCTGGCTGATGATGGTCGGCAGCATCGCCCGGACGGCCTGCGGGATCAGCACCGTCGTCATGACCTGGGTCTTGCGCATGCCCAGGGCGTAGGCGGCCTCGCGCTGGCCCTTCGGTACGGAGTTGATGCCGGCCCGCAGCACCTCGGCCTGCACCGAGCCGTTGTAGACCGTCAGTCCGATGACCAGTGCCCAGAACTGCGGCTGGCTGCCGGTCAGGCCGAGGTCCTCGCGGTTGCTGAGCAGGATGACCCACAGCGCGTAGATCGTGATCAGCAGCGGTACGGCGCGGAAGAGCTCGATGAACCCGGTCGCCAACCAGCGGACGGGCTTGTGGTCCGACAGCCTGGCCACCGCCAGCAGCACACCCAGTGCCAGCGACAGCACCGCCGCGACCGCGAAGACCTGAAGCGTCGTCAGCACGCCGTCGCGGATGCTGGTCCGCACACCGGCGTAGTTGAAGATGTTCCACACCTCGGGCTCCAGCTGGCCCTTGGCGCTGAGCCGCATGACGACGAACGCGATCAGCGCCAGTACCGCGAGCGACCCGGCGACGGTGTAGACACGGTTGCGTGCCTTCGCCTTCGGCCCCGGTACGTCGTAGAGAACGCTGGCCCCACTCATGCCACTACCTCGCTTCGTTCCGCCCCGCCCGCGCGCGGCATCCCCGTCTTGCCCTTCCCCCAGCCGTCGGCCGGGGGGACCCCCACGTCGCGTCCGCTCATCGGGCCACCCCCATCCGGCGCTCCAGCAGACGGAAGAGTCCGCTGATGGCGAAGGTGATGATGAGGTAGGCGAGCGCGGTCCACAGGAAGATCCAGGCGATCGCGTAGCCCTTGTCGTTGAGCAGCTTGGAGACGTTGAACAGCTCGCCGTAGCTGAAGGCGCCGGCGATCGCGGAGTTCTTCGTCAGCGCGATGAAGATGCTGCTCAGCGGCGGGAGCACGGTGCGCGTGGCCTGCGGGAGCACGATCATGCGCAGTGTCTGGGTGAACGTCATGCCGAGGCTGCGCGCGGCCTCCGCCTGCCCCATCGGCACGGTGCTGATGCCGGACCGCACCGCCTCGCACACGAAGGAGGAGGTGTAGAAGCCGAGGGCCAGCGTGGCGAGCACGTACGGGCTCGCGCCCTGGAAGAGGATCTGCGGTACGACGAAGAAGGCGACCAGGAAGAGCAGCGTCAGCGGCGTGTTGCGCAGCACCGTGACCCAGGCCGTCCCGAAGGCGCGCAGCGGCGGGATCGGGGAGACCCGGAAGCCGGCTATGAGCACGCCGAGTACCAGCGCGAGCAGGCCACTGGACGCGGTGATCGCCAGGGTTCCGAGGAATCCGTCCCGGAACTCGGGCAGATAATCGAGGAGTACGTTCATGGGGTCTCCGCGGTAGCGGTCATCGGGTCGACGGCGGGAGGGGAGTCACGGGCGGGGAAGACACCGCGCCCCGTACACCCGCCGCGGCGGGCGTACGGGGCGGCGCGGTCCGGTGAGTGCGCGAGCGCCTCAGTACCGGGGCAGCGGCGTCTCCGGGGCGGTGTACTTCGAGCCGGACTTGCCGAGCGTGCCCTCGTACGCCTTCTGGTAGTCCTTGTTCTTGATGTGGTTCTCCAGCGCGGTGGTGATCGCGTCGCGCAGGGCCTTGTCGTCCTTGTTCATGCCGACGCCGTAGGGCTCCTTGGTGAAGGGCTTCTCCACCACCCGCAGCTTCTGCGGACGCTGGGCGGCGTAGCCCTTGAGGATCGCGTCGTCGGTGGTGACCGCGTCGACCTGGCCGTCCAGCAGGTACTTCACACAGTCCGAGTACTTGGAGAGCTCGGTGGTCTTGGCGCCGTACTTCTCCTTCTTGATCTCCTGCAGCGGAGTGGAGCCGGCGATCGAGCAGACCTTCTTGCCCTTGAGGGTCTCCGGTCCGGTGATGGCCTTGTCGTCCTTGCGCACCAGGAGGTCCGCGCCGGCGGTGTAGTACGGGCCCGCGAAGCCGACCTGCTTCTTGCGCTCGTCGTTGATCGTGTACGTACCGACGTAGAAGTCGACGTCGCCCTTGGAGATGGTGGTCTCACGGACGTTGGAGTCGATCGTCTTGAACTCGATCTGCTTGTCGGAGAAGCCCAGGTCGGCGGCGACCATCTTGGCGATCTCGATGTCGAAGCCGGAGTACTTGTTGGTGGCGGGGTCCTTGAAGCCCAGGAACGGCTGGTCGGCCTTGACGCCGACGACGATCTTCTTGGCCTTCTGGGCCTTCTTCAGGACCGTCGAGTCGATCTTGACGTCCGAAGCGACCTTGTACGTACCGCTGTAGACCTCGCCGCCGGCCGGCTTGTCGCCCGCCGAACCCTTCTCGCCGCCGCACGCGGTCGCCGTAGCCGCCAGCGCGAGCACCACCGCACCTGCCGCAGCCGTCTTACGAATCCTCATGGTGAACATCCTTTGGTTCAACAAGTGTTGGCAATGATGGTGGCCCAACTGCGGCCTCAGTGATGAAGGATCTTCGACAGGAAGTCCTTGGCGCGGTCGCTGCGCGGGTTGTTGAAGAACTGGTTCGGCTCGGCCTCTTCGATGATGCGGCCGTCCGCCATGAAGACGACCCGGTTCGCCGCAGAGCGCGCGAACCCCATCTCATGGGTGACCACGACCATGGTCATGCCGTCCCGGGCGAGCTGCTGCATGGTGTCCAGCACCTCGTTGATCATCTCCGGGTCCAGCGCGGAGGTCGGCTCGTCGAACAGCATCACCTTGGGGTCCATCGCCAGCGCGCGGGCGATCGCCACGCGCTGCTGCTGACCTCCGGAGAGCTGTGCGGGGTACTTGTCCGCCTGGGTGCCGACACCGACCCGGTCCAGCAGGGCGCGGGCCTTCTGCTCGGCGGCCGCCTTGTCCGTCTTGCGGACCTTGGTCTGGCCCAGCATCACGTTCTCGAGCACGGTCTTGTGCGCGAAGAGGTTGAAGGACTGGAAGACCATGCCCACGTCGGCGCGGAGGCGGGCCAGCTCGCGGCCCTCCTGCGGCAGGGGCTTCCCGTCGATGGTGATGCTGCCGGAGTCGATGGTCTCCAGGCGGTTGATCGTGCGGCAGAGCGTCGACTTGCCGGACCCCGAGGGCCCGATCACGACGACCACCTCACCCCGGTTGATCGTCAGGTCGATGTCCTGGAGCACGTGCAGCGCGCCGAAGTGCTTGTTGACGTTGTCCAGCACGACCAGCTGGTCTCCTGCTTGCGCGGGACCCTCGGCGTTCTTGGTCACCGATACTTCGCTCATCGGCGTACAGCTCCGTCCTCCTCGGTTGGGGAGGACCCTAG
The DNA here is from genome assembly GCF_055576575.1 of Streptomyces sp. NPDC033270. Lineage (NCBI taxonomy): Bacteria > Bacillati > Actinomycetota > Actinomycetes > Kitasatosporales > Streptomycetaceae > Streptomyces > Streptomyces sp. NPDC033270. The sequence continues at coordinate 151,279 of NZ_JBVIRA010000018.1, read as the reverse complement.
GACGCCCTGCGACCAGCGTCATTACATCTGAGGGGAACTTGAGGATAACGATCCGGTCGCAGCGGAAGTACTCTGCGTGAAGAAGTGTGACGGTCGGCAGCGGGGGGAAGACGGCCGTGGTCGTACCGGCTGGATAACGGATGGCGGCCCGGAGGCGGCCGCCTCTTGACGGGCATGCCCCCTATCGCCGTAGATGCCCTTTGGCCTGTACGCACGCACCCGGGAGGAGGCCTGATGAGACTGCTGCTCGTCGAGGACGACGATCATGTGGCCGCGGCCCTGTCCGCGGTGCTGGCCCGGCACGGCCTGACCGTCGTCCATGCGCGCAACGGCGAGGAGGCGCTCAAGGCCCTGCTGCCCGACGACGCCGAGCCCTTCGCGGTGGTGCTGCTCGATCTCGGGCTGCCCGACCAGGACGGCTTCGAGGTGTGCGGCCGGATCCGCAAGATCTGCGCCACCCCCGTGATCATGGTGACCGCGCGGGCGGACGTGCGCTCGCGCATCCACGGTCTGAACCTGGGCGCCGACGACTACGTCGTCAAGCCGTACGACACCGGTGAGCTGCTGGCGCGCATCCACGCGGTGAGCCGGCGCACGGTCTCCCCGTCGGAACGCGGCGGTGAGCCGCCGGCCGACGAGAGCGCCGCCGGCCACGCCCTGCACCTGGGCGCGGTCACCGTCGAACTCCCCACCCGCCAGGTCTCCGTGGACGGCACCGCGGTGCCGCTCACCCGCAAGGAGTTCGACCTGCTGGCGCTGCTCGCCCAGCGCCCCGGGGTGGTCTTCCGCCGGGAGCAGATCATCAGCGAGGTGTGGCGGACGAGCTGGGAGGGCACCGGCCGGACGCTGGAGGTGCACATCGCCTCGCTCCGCGCCAAACTGCGCATGCCCGCCCTGATCGAGACGGTACGCGGCGTCGGCTACCGCCTCGTCGTCCCCGCCCCGGGCCGACCCGCCTCCCCGGCCTCCTGAAGACCGCCGCCGGCCCGTGCGCACCCGACTCCTCCCCCTCCTCATCGTCCTGATGGCCGGTGTGCTGCTCGCGCTCGGCATCCCGCTCGCCGTCATCACCGCCGGTGTGGAGCAGCAGCGGGTGGTCGTCGACCGGATCGACGACGCCGCCCGCTTCGCCTCCCTCGCCCAGTTCGTCACCGCCCGTCCCGAGGCGGACGCCCGCAACAAGACCCCCGAGGAGGACGAGCGGCGCACCACCCTCAGCACCGAACTCGCCCGCTACCACGGCCTCTACGGGATACGCGCCGGCGTCTTCTACCGCGACCGCACCCCGATGGCCGCCGCACCGCACGGCCTGCCGGTGCCCCGCGACGGCGAGGGCGCCCAGGCCTTCAGCGAGGCGCTGGCCGGCCGCCGCAGCCACGATCCGCACCAGATCTGGCCCTGGGACGAGGACGGCCGCATCCCGGTCGCCTCACCGGTCATCCGCGACGGCGATGTCGTCGCCGTCGTCGTCACCGACTCGCCCACCGGGCAGATGCGTTCGCGGACTCTGCACGGCTGGCTGCTGATCGCGGCCGGCGAGTGCGCCGCGATGCTGGTCGCGGTCGCCGCGGCCATCCGGCTCACCGGCTGGGTGCTGCGACCCGTCCGGGTCCTGGACGCGGCCAGCCACGACATCGCCACCGGCCGGCTGAAGTCCCGGGTCGCCGGCACCGCGGGGCCGCCCGAGCTGCGCCGGCTGGCCCGCTCGTTCAACGAGATGGCCGACAACGTCGAGGACGTGCTGGAGCAGCAACGCGCCTTCGTCGCCGACGCCTCCCACCAGCTGCGCAACCCACTGTCCGCGCTGCTGCTGCGGATCGAGCTGCTGGCCCTGGAACTCCCCGACGGCAACGAGGAGATCGCCTCGGTCCGCACCGAGGGCAAGCGGCTGGCCCGCGTCCTGGACGACCTGCTCGACCTCGCGCTCGCCGAGCACTGCGCCGCCGACCTCCAGCTCACCGATGTCGCGGCGCTGGCCGCCGAACGCGTCGACTCCTGGCGCCCGTTGGCCGACGACAAGGGCGTCCGCCTCACCTACGAGGGGCACAGCGCGGTCACCGGCTGGGCCGACCCGGTCGCCCTCTCCAGCGCCCTGGACGCCGTCGTCGACAACGCCCTGAAGTTCACGCCGGCCGATCAGCCCGTCACCGTCGGGGTGGCGCCGGACGGGGAGCATGTGCACATCACCGTGGCCGACCGCGGCCCGGGCCTGACCGACGACGAGCTCGCACGGGTCGGCGACCGCTTCTGGCGCAGCGGCCGCCACCAGAACGTCTCCGGCTCCGGGCTCGGGCTGTCGATCACCCGCGCCCTGCTCGCCGCGGGCGGTGCGTCCATCGCCTACGCCCCGCACCCGCCGCACGGGCTGAGGGTCACCGTCACCGTCCCGCGCAGCGCCCCCTGACCGGGCCGCCGGGGGGCTCCGGGAACCTGTGCTACCGTGAACAGCGTTGCAGTTGTGGTACCCATGAACTTTGTGTGCGCCCGGAGGCTTGTAGCCCCGGGCGTTCCTTGTTTTCCGGAGGTTTCCGGTGTGGGGCGATCATCTCGGCGACAAGGGGACCGCGCAGTGCGGTCTCCGCCTTGCCCCATGATATGGAGAGAAACATGGCTTCCGGCACCGTCAAGTGGTTCAACTCGGAAAAGGGCTTCGGCTTCATCGAGCAGGACGGCGGCGGCCCCGACGTCTTCGCCCACTACTCGAACATCCAGTCCCAGGGCTTCCGTGAGCTCCTTGAGGGCCAGAAGGTCACGTTCGACGTGACCCAGGGCCCCAAGGGCCCGCAGGCGGAGAACATCATCCCCGCCTGACGCCCCCGCGTCCCGCGGACGGGGCCCGCACCGGCCAGCCCGGTGCGGCCCCCGTCCCGTATGACGGCAGCGCATCCCCGTCCCTCGGTCACCGAGTGTCGCCTGCGGGAGAGTGTGAGGCCGGCACGACCCCACCATCGCCTCCCCTGAAGGGTTTTCCGTGACACGAGCGACCGCATCGCGACCGAGCGCCGCCCCCCAGACGCCCGCCCCGGCGTCCGCCCCCACGCCGGCCGGCTCCTTCGACGAGTTCCCGCTGGCACCGGCCCTCCTCACCGCGCTGCGCGCGCAGGGCGTCACCCAGCCGTTCCCCATCCAGGCCGCCACCCTCCCCGAGACCCTCGCCGGCCGCGACGTGCTCGGACGCGGGCGGACCGGGTCGGGCAAGACCCTCGCCTTCGGGCTGGCGCTGCTCAGCCGTACGGCGGGCAAGCGCGCCGAGAGCAAGCGCCCCTTGGCGCTGGTCCTGGTGCCCACCCGCGAACTCGCCGGCCAGGTCACCGAGGCGCTCGCCCCGTACGCCGCGGCGGTGGGGCTGCGCACGACCACCGTCGTCGGCGGCACCTCGATCAACCGGCAGGTCGAAGCGCTGCGCAAGGGCGCCGAGGTGCTGGTCGCCACGCCCGGTCGGCTCGCCGACCTGCTGGACCGGCGCGCCTGCAAGCTGGACCAGGTCGCCGTCACGGTCCTCGACGAGGCCGACCAGATGACCGACATGGGCTTTCTGCCGCAGGTCACCCGGCTGATGGAGAAGGTCGACCCGGACGGGCAGCGGATGCTGTTCTCCGCCACCTTGGACCGCAACGTCGACAAGCTCGTACGCCGCTTCCTGACCGACCCGGTCACCCACTCCGTGGACCCGTCGGCCGCGACCGTCACCACCATGGACCACCACGTCCTGTACGTGGAGGACGTCGACAAGCGCGCCACCGTCGCCGAGATCGCCGCCCGTGACGGACGCGTGATCATGTTCGTGCACACCAAGCGCGGTGCCGACCGGCTCACCAAGCACCTGCTCGCCCAGGGCGTGCGCGCCGCGGCGCTGCACGGCGGCAAGACCCAGCCGCAGCGCACCCGCACCCTGGAGCAGTTCCGCACCGGCCAGGCCGCCGCGCTGATCGCCACCAACGTCGCCGCGCGCGGGATCCACATCGACGGCCTCGACCTCGTCGTCAACGTCGATCCGCCGACCGAGGCCAAGGACTACCTGCACCGCGGCGGCCGGACCGCGCGGGCCGGCGAGTCCGGCACCGTCGTCACCCTCGTCACGCCGGGGGAGCGCCGCGAGATGACCCGGCTGATGCGCCAGGCGAAGATCACCCCGGCCACCGCGAAGGTCCGGCCCGGAGACGCCGAGCTGGCACGGATCACCGGCGCGCGGACCCCGAGCGGCGTCCCGGTCCAGCTGGCCGTGCCGGCCCCGGCGCAGGGCTCGGGTGCCCGCGCCGGGTCGAGCGGTGCCGGTGGCGCAAGCGGTGGCGGTGGCGGCCGCCGGCGCCGCCCCCGCCGCGCCAGGCCCGCGCGCCGCACCGCCGGGGCCCCGCGCGCCTGACCGGCCGCGCGGGCTGCGCGAGGCAGCGCCCAGGGCGGGTGTTCAGGGCTTGACGGACACGTAATAGCGCCGGGCGCCCTCGTGCAGCCGCAGCGGATCGGTGAACACCGCCGTGCGCAGGTCCACCCGCTGCGCGGCGTGCACCTCGCGCCCGATCCGGTCCCGGCTGTCGATGACGGTCCGGGTGATGCCCTGGGTCAGGGCGGCGTCCGCGCGGTCCAGGGTCACCAGCAGGTTCGCCACCGCGATCGTCTTCACCGCCTGCCCGTCCTGGACGCGTGGATAGGCGTCGGCGGGCATCACCGCCGCGCGGTAGTAGCGGGTGCGCTCGCCCTGCCGGTGCAGCCCCTCGGCCAGATCACCGAGCTGGACCAGCCGGATCGGGAACCGCTGGGCGAGCAGCTGCACCGCCGTCGTCGGCAGCCCGCCCGACCAGAAGAAGGCGTCCAGCCTGCCCTGCTCCAGCAGCTTCGGCATCCGGTCGATGCCGACCCGCACGGGCGTGATGTCCTTGTCGAAGTCCAGCCCCGCCGCCGTCAGCAGCCGCCGGGTGATCAGCTGTACGCCGGAGCCGTCGGCGCCCACGCCCACCCGCAGCCGCCGCAGGTCCTTCGTCGAGCGCACCGCGGACTTCTTCGGCACCACCAGCTGTATGTAGTCGTCGTACAGCCGGGCACAGGCCCGCAGCCGGTCCGCGCCGGGCTCGCCCCGGCCGCGGTAGGTGGCGACCGCGTCCGCCGTCGCGATGGTGAACTGCGCGCGCCCGGCGACCAGCTGCCGCAGGTTGTCGATCGACCCCTCGCTGCGGGCCAGCCGGAGATCCACCTCCGGCATGTCGTGGGCCAGATCCTGCTTCAGCAGCTCCCCGTAGCGCGCGTACACCCCGGTCGGCACACCCGTCGCCAGCGTCACCCGCCCGCCCGGGGTGGGCTCGCCGCCCATCGACACCAGCCACCACAGCGCCGGCCCGAGGGCGACCAGCGCCGCGATCGCCACCAGGAGAGTCCGGCGGCCGGTACGGGAGAGTGCGGTGAACATGGGCGGGATCCTGCCAGCCGCACGGCCTTATGGGGAGGGGCGGGCCGGTTTCCAAAGGTCATCGCCGGCCGGGCCGGACCTCCGGGCCGGCGGACCGGGGTACTCCCGGCACCGCCTACCCTTGTCGTATGACCAGCAGTGACCGGAGCCAGGCAGTGGACGTTCAGGAACCCAAGAGCTACGAAATCCGCACCTACGGGTGCCAGATGAACGTCCATGACTCCGAGCGGCTGTCCGGGCTGCTGGAGGAGGCCGGGTACGTACCGGCGCCCAAGGGCGGCGAGGGCGCCGACGTGGTCGTCTTCAACACCTGCGCGGTGCGGGAGAACGCCGACAACCGCCTCTACGGCAACCTCGGGCAGCTCGCCCCGAAGAAGGCCGCGCGCCCCGGCATGCAGATCGCCGTGGGCGGCTGCCTCGCCCAGAAGGACCGCGACACCATCGTCAAGAAGGCCCCCTGGGTCGATGTGGTCTTCGGCACCCACAACATCGGCAAGCTGCCGGTCCTGCTGGAGCGCGCCCGCGTCCAGGAGGAGGCGCAGGTCGAGATCGCCGAGTCGCTGGAGGCGTTCCCCTCGACCCTGCCCACCCGCCGCGAGAGCGCGTACGCGGCCTGGGTCTCCATCTCGGTCGGCTGCAACAACACCTGTACCTTCTGCATCGTCCCGGCGCTGCGCGGCAAGGAGAAGGACCGCCGGCCCGGCGACATCCTCGCCGAGGTCGAGGCCCTGGTCGCCGAGGGCGTCAGCGAGATCACCCTGCTCGGCCAGAACGTCAACGCCTACGGCTCCGACATCGGCGACCGCGAGGCCTTCAGCAAGCTGCTGCGCGCCTGCGGGTCCATCGAGGGCCTGGAGCGGGTCCGCTTCACCTCGCCGCACCCGCGCGACTTCACCGACGACGTGATCGCCGCCATGGCGGAGACGCCGAACGTCATGCCGCAGCTGCACATGCCGCTGCAGTCCGGCTCCGACCGCGTCCTGAAGGCCATGCGCCGCTCGTACCGCCAGGAGCGCTTCCTCGGCATCATCGACAAGGTGCGCGCCGCGATGCCGGACGCCGCGATCTCGACGGACATCATCGTCGGCTTCCCGGGCGAGACCGAGGAGGACTTCGAGCAGACCCTGCACACGGTCCGCGAGTCCCGCTTCGCGCAGGCCTTCACCTTCCAGTACTCCAAGCGCCCCGGGACCCCCGCGGCCGACATGGAGGGCCAGATCCCCAAGGCCGTCGTCCAGGAGCGCTACGAGCGCCTGGTCGCCCTCCAGGAGGAGATCTCCTGGGAGGAGAACAAGAAGCAGGTCGGGCGGACGCTGGAGGTCCTGGTCGCCGAGGGCGAGGGCCGCAAGGACGACGCCACGCACCGGCTGTCGGGCCGGGCGCCCGACAACCGCCTGGTGCACTTCAGCCGCCCCGAGGAGCCGGTCCGGCCCGGCGACGTGGTCACCGTGGAGATCACCTACGCGGCGCCGCACCACCTCCTGGCGGAGGGGCCGGCCAAGGCGGTCCGCCGCACCCGGGCCGGCGACGCCTGGGAGAAGCGCAACGCCACCCCGGCCGAGAAGCCCAAGGGCGTGCTGCTGGGCCTGCCCACCATCGGGGCCCCGGCGCCGAGCCCCGCGCCCGCGGCCGGCTGCGGCTGCGACTGACCCGCAGGGAACGACCGGCCCCGGGGCGTTACGCTGCGTGGCATGCTCGTAGCCGCCGCCATCTGCCCCTGTCCGCCCCTGCTCGTCCCGGAGGTGGCCGCCGGCGCCGCACCCGAGCTGGACGCGCTGCGCGCCTCCTGCGTGGACGCGATCGGTGTGCTGGCGGCCGCCCGCCCGGACCGGCTGGTGGTCCTCGGCCCCGCTGAGGAGACCGGCCGGGGCCCGCACCCGCAGGGCGCCGTCGGCTCCTTCCGCGGCTTCGGCGTGGACCTCCAGGTCTCCCTGGGAGCCGCCGAGCGCGCGCCCGAGGGGGAGCTCCCGCCGTCGCTGGCCGTCGGCGCCTGGCTGCTGTCCCGTACGGACTGGAACGACGCGCCCGTGGAGGGGCTGGGCGTGGGGGAGTCGCTGCCCCTTGAGCGGTGTCTGCCGGTGGGCCGGGAGATCGCCGCCGCCGCGCCCCGGGTGGCGCTGCTGGTGATGGGCGACGGCAGCGCCTGCCGGACGGTGAAGGCGCCCGGCTACTTCGACGAGCGGGCCGAGGGCTTCGACGCCGCGGCGGGCCGCGCCCTGGGGGCCGCCGACCTCCCCGCGCTGACCGCGCTCGACGCGGAGCTGGCCGCCGGCCTGCAGGCGTCGGGACGCTCCTGCTGGCAGGTCCTGGCGGGTGCCGCCGAGGGCGCGGGCCTGACCGGCCGCCTGCTGCGCGAGGAGGCACCGTACGGCGTGGGCTACTTCGTCGCCACCTGGTCGTAGCCGGCGACGTCCCCGGGACACGACAGCGGCCGCGGGGTCGAGCCACCCCGCGGCCGCTGCGCCATGCCCGCTCCGGGCGCGGCGGGGCTACTGCCGCGCGCCCTCGCCGGACTCCCGGTCCGCCGCGGCCCGGGCCGACTGCTGCCGGGGGATCCCGGCGCTCTCGGCCGCCTGCTCGGCGCGGGGCTCGCCGTCGTCGGCCCGGGGGCCGTCCTCGGGGGCCGTCTCCCCGGTCGTGTCACCGGTCGTGTCACCGGTCGTGTCACCGGAAGCCTCCGGCGCCGCGCCCTTGGCCGCATCCCCTGCTTCCGCCGTGGCCGCCGCGTCCTGCGAGGCTTCGCCGCCCCCCGGGGCCTCCGCGGCCTCCTCGGCGCTCTCGGTCCGGTCGGCCTGCGCGGCGCCGGTCCGCTCGGCGGCGTCGGTGTCGTCGGCGGCGACGGTGTTCCCGGCGTCCTCGGCGTCCTTGGCGTTCTCGGCGTCCTTGGCGTCCGCCGAAGCGCCCGACTCCGCCGGCTCCTCCGCCTCGGCCGTCACCACCGCAGCGGCAGCCTCCTCCGTCGATGCTTCGGACTTGCGGCGGCGAAACCGCGAAAACACGCCCATAACTGCTCCTACGCTATTCATGTTGGGCGAAATCCCAGGCCGCCCGGAGCGGACCGTTGCGCCGCCCACGGGCGCCGGTGCTGCACCGGCTCTCGGGACCTCGCAACAGGCAACGACCCTCATCGGTGGCCCGTCACGTCGCTCGTTCGAGATGGGGGCGTGATGTTTGCGAGACTGACGGGGTGAACACCGCTGTTCCCGCTCCGCGGGTCATCGCCGTCGTCGGCCCCACCGCGGCCGGAAAGTCCGATCTGGGCGTCGCGCTCGCACAACACGTGGGCGGCGAGGTCATCAACGCCGACTCCATGCAGCTCTACCGAGGCATGGACATCGGCACCGCCAAACTCACGCCCGAGGAGCAGCAGGGCGTACCGCACCGCCTCCTGGACATCTGGGACGTCACCCGCGCCGCCAGCGTCGCCGAGTACCAGCGGCTGGCCCGCGCCGAGATAGACCGGCTGCTCGCCGAGGGCCGCACCCCGGTCCTGGTCGGCGGCTCCGGCCTGTACGTACGCGGCGCCATCGACGCCCTGGAGTTCCCCGGCACCGACCCGGAGGTGCGCGCCAGACTGGAGGCCGAACTGGCCGAACGGGGCAGTGGTGCCCTGCACGCCCGTCTGGCCGCCGCCGACCCCGAGGCCGGCCGCGCGATCCTGGCCAGCAACGGCCGCCGCATCGTGCGCGCCCTGGAGGTCATCGAGATCACCGGCCGTCCCTTCACGGCCAACCTCCCCGGCCACGACTCGGTCTACGACACCCTGCAGATCGGTGTCGACGTCGAGCGCCCCGAGCTGGACGAGCGGATCGCGCGGCGGGTCGACCGGATGTGGGAAGCGGGCCTGGTCGACGAGGTGCGCCGCCTGGAGGCCGAGGGGCTGCGCGAGGGCCTTACGGCGTCCCGGGCGCTGGGCTACCAGCAGGTGCTGGCCCAGCTGGCGGGGGAGTGCACCGAGCAGGAGGCGCGCGACGAGACGGTGCGCGCGACCAAGCGCTTCGCACGCCGTCAGGACTCGTGGTTCCGCCGGGACCCCCGGGTCCACTGGCTCAGCGGCGCGGCCGACCGTCGCGCGGAACTTCCCGGGCAGGCCCTGGCCTTGCTCGAACGACCGGTCACAGCCTGATCACGTCATGGCATCGGGACGCTCCGGCCGTCATCCGGGCCCCTGAGGCCGTGTCATCATCGACCTTCGATCGAGGCGTGCAGTCTGCAGTGGGGAGGGCGCGTGGCAATGGAGGCCGGCCCTCGCAACAGAGCCCAGCAGTCGGACGACGACGCTGATGCGGCACGGCTCGCCGACGACGGCCCGGACCCCCGGGACGCCCTGTCCGGCGCCGCCGACGTCGGTTCCGGACCGCTCACCGACCCGGACGCCCTGGACGACTCGGACGGCCCGGACGCCGGCGCCGACGGGCCCGGCGAGGGGGGCGAGTCCTTCCGGGAACTGCGCCCGCCGCGCCGGCTGCGCCTGTGGCAGCTCGCGCCGATCGTCGCTCTCGCCGCCGTCGGCTCGCTGATGTTCGCCTTCCCGCTCGCCTTCGAGTTCGGCGGTGACGGTGGCGCGGTGATCGCGATGCTCGGCCTGCTGCTGTGCTGCTGCGCCGCCGGCTGGGGCATGATGGCCGCCCGCCGCGTCGGCTACACCTGGCCCGGCCTCCCGGCGCGCGGCTCCGGCCGCCGCGCCAACTGGCGCGTGGTGCTCCTGTACGCCCTGGTGGTGGCCGTCCCCGCCTCGCTCGCCATCTGGCGCGTGGCCCGGCTGCGCTGACCGGCCGCCCACCGCGCGCTGCGCCCGTCGGGAGGTGCCGGGCAGCCGAGCCCCGCCTCCTCCGGGACGCCGCTCTCCGCGCCCCCGTCAAGCCGTTCCTCCCGTCACCCCCGTACGATGCAGGAGTGACCAGCACCGAGCGCATCGCCTTCCTCAAGGGCCACGGCACCGAGAACGACTTCGTGATCGTCCCCGACCCGGACGGCCGCCTCGATCTGCCCGCGACCGCCGTCGCCCGGATCTGCGACCGGCGGGCCGGGCTCGGCGGCGACGGGGTGCTGCGCGTCGTGCGGTCCGCCGCGCACCCGGAGGCGCGTGCCCAGGCCGACGAGGCCGAGTGGTTCATGGACTACCGCAACGGCGACGGCTCGATCGCCGAGATGTGCGGCAACGGCACCCGGGTCTTCGCCCGCTATCTGCTGCACGCCGGCCTGGTGGAGCCCGGCGACCTCGCCATCGCCACCCGCGCCGGCGTACGCCGTGTGCACCTGGCCAAGACCGGTGACGTCACGGTCTCCATGGGCCGCGCCGAGCTTCCCGAGGAGGGCGTCGTCGTCACCCTGGGTGGCCGCAGCTGGCCGGCCCGCAACGTGAACATGGGCAATCCGCACGCGGTGGCGTTCGTCGAGGATCTGGCGCACGCCGGTGACCTGCTGTCCGTACCGCCGTTCAGCCCAGCGGCGGTTTATCCCGACGGCGTGAACATCGAGTTCGTCGTCGACCGCGGCCCGCGCCATGTGGCGATGCGGGTCCATGAGCGCGGCTCGGGCGAGACCCGCTCCTGCGGCACCGGCGCCTGCGCGGTCGCCGTCGCCACCGCCCGCAGGGACGGCCTGGACCCGGCGCGGACCGGCACGCCCGTCACGTACACCGTCGACGTCCTCGGCGGCAGCCTGGCGATCACCGAGCTGCCCGACGGCACGGTCGAGATGACCGGACCGGCCGAGATCGTCGCCGAGGGCACCTTCGATCCCGCCTGGCTGACCGCCGCGCTCGCCTGACCGGACCGGGACGGATCCGGCCCGACCGGCCCCACCGCAGCGGTTCCAGCCAAAAGATTCGCTCGAACGGGTGATCCGTATCACTCTGAGCGAGAGGTGGACAGCGCTGCGTGATGGGCTCGATAGCATCAAGCACCGGCCCGGGCGTCCCAACTGACGCGTCCGGCCGCCGGTCGACGCTGCCGGAGGTGCCCATGAGCGCAGAGGCCACTGACCCTGGTAACGCTGGAGCAGCGGGCCGCAGGCGCGGCCGTCGCCGACTGGAACTCAGAGGGCTGCGCCGCATCGGCCGGGCCGCGCTCCTCGGCCCGGCACCGCGCGACGGCCTTCCGCACGCCCTCGAACACGTCGCCAAGGTGCATCGCGGCCATCACCCCGACGCCGACCTGGACACCCTCGCCAAGGCCTATCAGCTCGCCGAGTCCTCGCACCGCGGCCAGCTCCGCAAGAGCGGCGAGCCGTACATCACCCACCCGCTGGCGGTGACCCTGATCCTCGCCCAACTGGGCGCGGAGACCACGACGTTGACCGCCTCTCTGCTCCACGACACCGTCGAGGACACCGAGGTGACGCTCGATCAGGTGCGGGAACGGTTCGGCGCCGAGGTCAGCTACCTGGTCGACGGCGTCACCAAGCTGGAGAAGGTCGACTACGGCGCGGCCGCCGAGCCGGAGACCTTCCGCAAGATGCTGGTGGCGACCGGCAACGACGTCCGGGTGATGTCCATCAAGCTCGCCGACCGGCTGCACAACATGCGCACCCTCGGGGTGATGCGGCCCGAGAAGCAGGCCCGGATCGCCAAGGTCACCCGCGATGTGCTGATCCCGCTCGCCGAGCGCCTCGGTGTCCAGGCGCTCAAGGCCGAGCTGGAGGACCTGGTCTTCGCGATCCTGCACCCGGAGGAGTACTCCACCACCCGGGCCCTGGTCCGCGAGTACGCCACCCGGCCCGACCCGCTCGCCGCCATCGCGCAGCGGGTGCGCACGGTCCTGGCCGAAGCCGGCATCGACGCCGAAGTCCTCGTCCGCGCACGGCACTTGGTCTCCGTGCACCGCGTGCGGCTGGCGCGCCACGAACTGACGGGCGCGGACCTGGGGCGGCTGCTGGTGCTCGTGGCGGAGGACGCGGACTGCTACGCCGTCCTCGGTGAGCTGCACACCTGCTTCACCCCGGTCGTCTCCGAGTTCAAGGACTTCATCGCGGCGCCCAAGTTCAACCTCTACCAGTCGCTGCACACCGCCGTCACCGGCCCGTCCGGGGAGATCGCCGAGACGCTGATCCGCACCCACCAGATGCACCGGGTCGCCGAGGCCGGGGTGATCGCGCTGGGCAATCCCTACGCCCCCACCGACGGCGCGGACACCCCCGAGGGCGAGCGCGCCGACCCGACCCGCCCCGGGTGGCTCTCCCGGCTGCTGGAGTGGCAGCGCACCACCCCCGACCCGGACACGTTCTGGACCTCACTGCGTGACGACCTCGCCCAGGACCGGGAGATCACGGTCTTCTGCGCCGACGCCGACACGGGTCGCGCGGCGGGTTCGACCGGGGCCGGCGGCGGCGCCATCGGCCTGCCCGCCGGGGCGAGTTGTGTGGACGCGGCGTACGAGCGGCACGGCGAGGCGGCGCACTGCTGTATCGGCGCCCGCGTCAACGGCCGGCTCGCCACGCTCGCCACCGTCCTGCACGACGGCGACAGCCTGCAGCTGCTGATGGCCCCGGACTCCGCGGCCGGCCCCTCGCCCGAATGGCTCGACCACGCCCGAACACCCGCCGCCCGGCTGGCCATCGCCCGGTGGCTCGCCGGGGAACCGGGCGCCCGCCCGGCGGCCCCCGGTGAGGGACCCGCCGCGGCGCCCCCCGCCGACCGCCCCGCCGCCGGCCCGGACCGCTCGGGGGCCACCCAGGCCACTCGCGGCTCGGTCCTGGCGGTCGCGGACCTGCCCGGCGCCGCGGTCCGGCTGGCCGGCTGCTGCACCCCGGTACCGCCGGACACCGTCACCGGATTCGCCGTACGCGGCGGCACGGTCACCGTCCACCGCGCCCTGTGCCCCGTGGTGGCCCGTATGGCGGCCACCGGCCGTCAGCCGGTCACGGTGCGCTGGCGGGGCGCCGGCCAGGGCGGCCACGGCTGCCGGGTCACCCTGACGGCGGAGGCCTTCAGCCGGCCGCACCTGCTCGCCGACCTCACCGAGGCGATCGCCTCCCAGGGCGCCGCGGTGGTGTCGGCCGCCGTCGAACCCCCGCACGAGCAGCGGGTCCGCCATACGTACACGCTCCATCTGCCCAACGCCGCCGGCCTGCCGTCCCTGATGCGGGCGATGCGCCAAGTGCCCGGCGTCTTCGACGTGTTGCGGGCCGGCCGCACCCGCCAGGCCGCCGCCCTGCGCCCCTGAGCCGCCACCGCCCGCCCGCCGACCGGCCGCAGGGAACGCGCCCCAGGGCCTGTCCGATGGGTCAGGGCCGGAAAGGCCCCAGGTCGTGTCCGCAAAGTGCCGTCGTCCGCCCGCAGGCCAGGCGGGACTTTGCGGACACGACCTAAGACGGACGCACGATCCGCCGCCCGTTCGGGTGTCGTTTGCCGCCTTGCCCACGGCGGAGGCGGCCGCGTTGGTAGCCGTAGTTCATGTCCCTTGACTCGCGTCGACCGTCCGCCGACTCCGACCGCCCCCTGCCCGCTGCCCCGAGCGGCCGGATCCGCTGGACCGGCCGCCGGGCCACCGCCCTGGGGCTGGCCGCCGTCGCCACCCTCGGCGTGGCCGCGCCGCAGCCCGCGGGGCCGCAGGGCCTGGGCGACCGGCTCTTCCCCACGCTCGGCAACACCGGCTACGACGTCACGTCCTACGACGTCACCCTGGACTACTCGGGCCACAACGACCGGCCGCTGAAGGCCACCACCGAGATCACCGCCAAGGTCACCACCGAGCTCGACCACCTCAACCTCGACTTCGACCGTGGCGCCGTGAGCTCCGCGAAGATCGACGGGCAGCCCGCCCAGCACGAGCAGCACGGTGAGGACCTCGTGCTCACCCCGGCTGCCCACCTGTCCCGGGGGAAGGAGGTGAAGATCGTCATCCAGCACACCAGCGACCCCCGCGGCAAGAGCGACGGCGGCTGGATCCGCACCTCCGACGGGCTGGCGATGGCCAACCAGGCGGACGCCGCGCACCGCGTCTTCCCCTGCAACGACCACCCCTCCGACAAGGCGCTGTTCACCTTCCACATCACCGTGCCCCAGGAGCTGACCGCCGTCGCCAACGGGCTGCCGGTGGGCTCGGGCAGCCGGGCGGCGCGGCGCACCTGGACCTATCGCACCGGCCACCCGATGGCCACCGAGCTGGCGCAGGTCTCCATCGGGAAGTCCAGTGTGCTGCTGCGGAACGGGCCGCACGGCCTGCCGATCCGCGACGTCGTACCGACCGTGGACCGGCACCTCCTGGAGAAGTGGCTGGCCAGGACCCCGAACCACGTCTCCTGGATGGAGCGCAAGCTCGGCCCCTACCCCTTCGAGGCGTACGGGGTGCTGATCGCCGACGCCAGGACCGGCTTCGAGCTGGAGACCCAGACCCTCTCGCTCTTCGAGAAGAGCCTGTTCACGAACCCGCAGCTGCCCGCGTGGTACGTCGAGTCCGTGATGGTGCACGAGCTGGCCCACCAGTGGTTCGGCAACAGCGTCAGCCCCCGGCGCTGGTCCGACGTCTGGCTCAACGAGGCCCATGCCACCTGGTACGAGGCCCTCTACGCCCAGGAGAAGGGCGGCCGGATCTCCCTGGACAGCCGTATGCGCAGCGCCTACGAGCAGTCCAACGGCTGGCGCGCCGAGGGCGGGCCGCCCGCCGCGCCCAAGGCCCCCAGCCCCGGCGAGAAGATCAGCCTCTTCCGCCCGGTGGTCTACGACGGCAGCGCACTGGTCCTGTACGCCCTGCGGCACAAGATCGGCGCCGCCGCCTTCGACCGCCTCGAACGCGAGTGGGTGACCCAGCACCGCGACGGCGTGGCGGACTCCGCCGACTTCATCGCGCTGGCCTCCAAGATCTCCGGACAGAACCTCGCGAGCTTCTTCAAGGGATGGCTCTACGGCGAGCGGACGCCTCCGATGCCCGGCCACCAGGAGTGGCGGCCGAGGAAGGCGACCGGGAACCCCGGAATGCCCGCAAGGCCCGGAAAACCCGCGTGACGGCCCTCCCTGGCCCGTGCGACCATCTTCGGGTCGACGACGACCGGCCCGGGAATCTCCGGGACGCCTCGTACGTTGACACCAGCGACAGTCCCGGTGGGACCGGCAGGTCCCCTTGAGGGCTTCCCAACGACGCAAAGGATCAAATGACCTCCTCTTCTTCCCTTCCGCAGGACCGGCAGCGCCTCCCCGAGAGCCTTCGGGCCGACGCCCTGATGGAAGAGGACGTCGCCTGGAGCCACGAGATCGACGGGGAGCGTGACGGCGACCAGTACGACCGCTCGGAGCGGGCCGCGCTGCGCCGCGTCGCGGGCCTGTCCACCGAGCTCGAGGACGTCACCGAGGTCGAGTACCGCCAGCTGCGCCTGGAGCGCGTGGTGCTCGTCGGTGTCTGGACCGCGGGCACGGTGCAGGACGCGGAGAACTCCCTGGCCGAGCTCGCAGCGCTGGCCGAGACCGCCGGTGCCCTGGTGCTCGACGGCGTCGTCCAGCGCCGTGACAAGCCCGACCCGGCCACGTACATCGGCTCGGGCAAGGCGCTGGAGCTGCGGGACATCGTGCTGGAGTCCGGCGCCGACACCGTGGTGTGCGACGGTGAGCTCTCCCCGGGCCAGCTGATCCACCTCGAGGATGTCGTCAAGGTCAAGGTCGTCGACCGGACCGCGCTGATCCTCGACATCTTCGCCCAGCACGCCAAGTCCCGGGAGGGCAAGGCGCAGGTCGCGCTGGCGCAGATGCAGTACATGCTGCCCAGGCTCCGTGGCTGGGGCCAGTCGCTGTCGCGGCAGATGGGTGGCGGTGGCTCCGGTTCGGCGGGCGGCGGTATGGCCACCCGTGGTCCCGGTGAGACCAAGATCGAGACGGACCGGCGGCGGATCCGCGAGAAGATGGCGAAGATGCGCCGGGAGATCGCGGAGATGAAGACCGGCCGGGACATCAAGCGCCAGGAACGCCGGCGCAACAAGGTCCCCTCGGTCGCCATCGCCGGCTACACCAACGCCGGCAAGTCCTCGCTCCTCAACCGCCTCACCGGTGCCGGTGTGCTGGTGGAGAACGCCCTGTTCGCCACCCTGGACCCGACCGTGCGGCGGGCCGAGACGCCCAGCGGGCGGCTCTACACCCTCGCCGACACCGTCGGCTTCGTCCGGCATCTGCCGCACCACCTCGTCGAGGCGTTCCGCTCCACGATGGAGGAGGTCGGCGAGTCCGACCTCATCCTGCACGTGGTCGACGGCTCGCATCCGGTGCCGGAGGAGCAGCTGGCCGCCGTCCGCGAGGTGATCCGCGATGTGGGCGCCACGGACGTGCCCGAGATCGTGGTCGTCAACAAGGCCGACGCGGCCGATCCGCTGGTGCTCCAGCGTCTGCTGCGCCAGGAGAAGCACGCCATCGCGGTCTCGGCCCGTACGGGCCAGGGCCTGGCGGAGCTGCTGACCCTGCTCGACGACGAGCTGCCGCGGCCGCAGGTCGAGATCGAGGCGCTGGTGCCCTACACCCAGGGTGCCCTGGTCTCGCGGGCGCACGCCGAGGGCGAGGTCATCTCCGAGGAGCACACCGCGGACGGCACGGTCCTCAAGGCGCGGGTGCACGCGGAGCTGGCCGCGGAGTTCGAGCCGTTCGTGCCGGCGGCGTAACCGGCCCGCAGGAGACACGACGAAGGCCCGCCCCGGGGAGACCGGGGCGGGCCTTCGTCATGGTCGTTCATGGAGCGGCGCGGGGACGCCGTCGGCACGCCGGAGCGCCCCCGCCGTGGACGGCTACTGCTTGGCAGCCCACTTCTTGCTCATGTTGTCGAACAGGGTCTTGGCCTCGGCACCCAGGTGCGGACCGGCCGACCAGCGGGCCGGACGCGGACCCATCGACATGTTGGAGACCAGCACCGGCTTGCCGTCGGCGCCCTTGATGAACCAGGGGCCACCGGAGGAGCCACCGGTCATGGTGCAGCCGATGCGGTACATGGTCGGCTTCTTGGCGTCCATCGTCAGACGGGTCGGCTTGTCGGTGCACTGCTGCTGCGCCGCACCGTCGAACGGCGCCTCGGCCGGGTAGCCCTGCGCGGTCAGGCTCGGGATCTTGCCCATGGCCGGGGCGTTGAAGTCGACCGCGTACGCGCCGCCGGCGACCTCTTCCAGCGACTTGCCGCCGGTGGACGACTCCGGCTTCACATGCATCAGCGCGTAGTCGTACGGAGCCATCGGCACGCCCGGAACGGCGCCGCCGTCCTTGATCCACTCATTGGACGTCGCCATGTCGTCGGCCCACCACTTGCCCGCCGGGACGCGGTCCTCGAAGGGCGTGGCCTTCAGCTTGTCGGCGGAGACGCCGTTCTTGTTGAAGTTCGGCACGAACATCATGTTGCGGTACCAGCCGCCGTTCTTGCCGGCGTGCACACAGTGCGCGGCGGTCCACACGAGGTTGGACTTGCCGGGGTGCGCCGGGTCCTTGACGACGGTGGCCGAGCAACGCGACTCGCCCTCAGGGGTGCTGAACAGCAGCAGACCCACACCGGCAGCGGTGGAGGTGTAGGGGGTCTTGACCGGCTGAGCCTGGACGGCGGCCGGCTCGGGGTCGGTCTTGCCCTGGTCCTCGGAGATGTCCCCGGGCTTGCTGGGGTCCTTCGGGGGCTTGACCTTTTCGATCTTGTCCGGGTTCCAGAAGTCCTTGATGATCGGGTTGATGAACTCCCCGGCCTCCCGGAGCCACTTGTCCCTGTCCCAGTTCTTCCACGCGCCGTTCTTCCACTTGTCCAGGTCGACGCCGTGCTCCTTGAGCTTGTCCTGGATGTCCTGGGGGATCTTGATCTCACCCCCACCCGTGGTGTCCGCCGCGGACTGGCTGGGCTTGGCGTCCGCGTTGCCGCCCTCGGGGCCGCAGCCGGTGGCGGTCAGAGCCACGACGGCGGTGAGAGCGGCGGCGGCCAGGACTGGCCGGCGTATGGATCGCATGGGTGTTGTCCCCCTGGGTGAATCGGGCTGAGCCGGTGTGGCATGAGCGGAGTCGCGCCGGATGGAACTTGTCATGAACCCCAAGATCTCGGCGCAACACCCCACTATGCCGGTGACGAGGGAGACGGCGGTACTCGGGGTCCCGGTTCCCAGCCGTCAAGGATCTTGTTCGCAACCGTGATCCGGCGTCGCCGGCGTCGTTGGTACGTACGGGGGACAGCCGGGCTGCCCGCACGACCCGCGCGCTGTTCAGCAGCTCACCAAGCAGGAGGACACAACTGCCGTGGCGTTGACCGACACCGTGCCGGCGGCCGCGCCGCCGGCCCACGAGGGGATTCTGCGCCGACAGTCCCTGCGTGAGTCCGCTGCCCGCACCTACGCACGCTCGCTGCCCATCGTCCCGGTGCGCGCCCGCGGGCTGACCATCGAGGGCGCCGACGGCCGGAGATACCTCGACTGCCTCTCCGGCGCCGGCACCCTGGCCCTCGGCCACAACCACCCGGTGGTGCTCGAAGCGATCCGCGCGGTCCTCGACTCCGGCGCGCCGCTGCACATCCTCGACCTGGCCACGCCCGTCAAGGACGCCTTCACCACCGAGCTCTTCGCCACGCTGCCCGCCGAATTGGCGGACAACGCCCGCATCCAGTTCTGCGGCCCGGCCGGCACGGACGCCGTCGAGGCCGCCTTCAAACTCGTGCGCACCGCGACCGGCCGGGACGGCCTGATGGCGTTCTCCGGCGCCTACCACGGCATGACCGCCGAGGCGCTCGCCGCCTCTGGGGGAGCGCAGCACACCAGCGTGGTCCGGCTGCCCTACCCGTACGACTACCGCTGCCCCTTCCAGACCGGTGGCGAGCGCGGCGCCGAACTCGCCGCACGCTGGACCCAGAACCTGCTCGACGACCACAAGAGCGGGGTGCCCCGGCCGGCCGGGATGATCCTGGAACCCGTCCAGGGGGAGGGCGGCGTGATCCCCGCCCCGGACAACTGGCTGCGGCGGATGCGGGAGCTCACCGCCGCCCGGCAGATCCCCCTGATCGTGGACGAGGTGCAGACCGGCGTCGGCCGCACCGGCACCTTTTGGGCGGTCGAACACAGCGGCATCGTGCCGGACGTGATCGTGCTGTCGAAGGCGATCGGCGGCAGCCTGCCGCTCGCCGTGATCGTCTACCGGGAGGAGCTCGACGCCTGGCAGCCCGGCGCGCACGCCGGCACCTTCCGCGGCAACCAGCTCGCCATGGCCGCCGGAGCCGCCACCCTCGCCTACGTCCGCGCCAACGGCCTCGCCGCCCGCGCCGCCGAACTCGGCGCCCGGATGCTCGCCCGGCTCCGCACCCTCGCCGACGCCCACGACTGCATCGGCGACGTCCGCGGACGCGGACTGATGCTCGGCGTCGAACTCGTCGACCGGGAGGCGGACGCCGACGCCACCGGCGCCCGCCCCGCCGCCCCCGAGCTCGCCGCCGCCGTCCAGCGCGCCTGCCTCAACCGCGGCCTGATCGTCGAACTGGGCGGCCGGCACTCCGCCGTCGTCAGGCTGCTGCCACCCCTGACCATCACCGACGAACAGGCGGACGCGATCCTCGACCGCCTCGCCGACGCCGTCCTGGCGGCGGTCCGCACCACCCCCGGGCCGACGGGCTCATCCCCCACGACACTGCGAGGCACCTCCGCATGAACGAACGCCCCGGCCCCGACAACGCCCAGCCCGCCGAGCGGATCCCGGACCGGCACCACAGCGCCGGCACGCTGGAGTCCGTACCGCGCCAGCAGCGACGCACCCCCGGCGACACCTGCCACCAGCAGACCCACGAAGAACCCTGCCAGGCCACCGGTCCGGGCGCTCCCGGCCGCCACGAGCGGGCCCGCCACGGCGACCACGACCCCCTCGACCACCCGGACCCGGCGGTCGCCGCCGACGCCGCCGGCATCGAGCACCTCCTGCGCTGCTGGCTCCGCGAGAACGGCACCGCACGCCCGGCCGGCGGCCGCCTGCGCATCCCCCTGCGAGCCGCCGCCAGCGCCCTGCACATCCCCGTCCGCTACTGGTCACCCACCGGCTGGCACCGCCTGGGCGCGCCCACCCTCGAAGGCACCCCGGCCGGCGCCGCCCCGCTGGACGCCGTCACCCTCGCCGCGCTGCTGCGCCGGGAGGCCGCGCACGGCGGCGACCGGCGGGCCTCGGACGGCGGCGAGCACCGAGTGGCGGACGGCGAACGGCCGGAGCCGGAGGCCGAGCAGCCGCAGACACCGGACGGCGAGGGCGCCGAACTCATCGGACGGGTCGCCAACTCCGTACGCAACGTGGCCACCTTCCTCGCCGACCGTCGCGCCAGGCCCGCCGACGACCATGGCGACCTCTTCCTCGAAGCCGAGCAGTCCCTGCTCCTCGGCCACCCGCTGCACCCCACGCCCAAGAGCCGCGAGGGCCTCTCCGACGCCGAGACCCGCGCCTTCTCGCCCGAACTGCGCGGCGCCTTCCCGCTCCACTGGGTGGCCGTGCACCGCTCCGTCGTCGCCACCGACTCCGCCTGGACCGAACGCGGCAAGCCCGTCTCCGCCGAGCAGCTCGCCGCGCGCCTCGCGGGAGACGGCCTGTCCCTGCCGGAGGGGACCGTGCCGCTGCCGCTGCACCCCTGGCAGGCCAGGGAACTCGCCGACCGCCCCGACATCGCCGCACTCCGCGAGGCCGGTCTGCTGCGCGACCTCGGGATCCACGGCCCCCGCTGGCACCCCACCTCCTCCGTCCGCACCGTCTACCGCCCCGGCGCGGACGCCATGCTCAAACTCTCCCTCGGGCTGCGCATCACCAACTCCCGCCGGGAGAACCTCCGCAAGGAACTCATCCGCGGGGTCGAGGTGCACCGGCTGCTGCGCACCGGCCTCGCCGAGCAGTGGCAGGCCGCCCATCCCGGCTTCGACATCGTCCGCGACCCGGCCTATCTCGCCGTCGACGGCCCCGACGGCGAACCCGTCCAGGGCCTCGACGCCGTCATCCGCCACAACCCCTTCAGCACCGGCGACGACGCGGTCTGCATCGCCGGCCTCACCTCTCCCCGGCCCTGGCCCGGCCACGCGGGCGCCCGCTCCCGCCTCGAGGACCTCGTCGGCACGCTCGCCGCCCGCACCGGCCGCGCCCTGGGCGCCGTCGCCACCGAGTGGTTCCTGCGCTACCTCGAAGCGGTCGTACGGCCCCTGCTGTGGCTCGACGGTACGGCCGGCGTCGCCCTGGAGGCCCACCAGCAGAACACCCTGGTGCTGCTCGACCCCGACGGCTGGCCCGTCGGCGGCCGCTACCGCGACAACCAGGGCTACTACTTCCGCGCCTCCCGCCGCGCCGAGCTGGAGCGACGGCTGCCCGGCATCGGCGCGGCCAGCGACACCTTCGTCGCCGACGAGGTCACCGACGAGCGCTTCGCCTACTACCTGGGCATCAACAACGTCCTCGGCCTCATCGGCGCCTTCGGGGCCCAGCGCCTGGTCCGCGAGGAGATCCTGCTGGCCGCCTTCCGGCGATTCCTCGACAGCGCCGCCGCAGCGCCCCGCGCGCACCGCTCCCGGCTCCCCGACCAGCTGCTGTCCGCCCGCACCCTGCGCTGCAAGGCCAACCTCGCGACCCGCCTGCACGGGCTCGACGAACTCGTCGGCCCGGTCGAGACCCAGTCCGTCTACGTCACCCTGCCCAACCCCCTGGCCTCCTAGCCGCCCGCCACAGCCCGCCGCAGCGAAGTCACCCCACGAGCCCCCGGCGCCGGCATCCCGCGACCCACAAGGCCACGCGGGAGCCGGCCACGAGAGGAGAGCGTCGCCGTGCCACCCACCGAGTCCGGCCTCGGCTCCAGCTCCGACGACACCCAGGATCGCCGACTCCCGCCGGAGTCGCGCGCGCTGCTCACCGGAGGACGCCGTCGGCCGTCGCGCCCGGTCCTCACCGGCACCGGCCCGCTGCTGGACAACCTGGCGGGCTGGGGACCGGCCGACACCACCGCCGGGCCGTTCGAACTCGTTCCCGTCCGGCCGGCCCGCGACCTCGACCGGATCACCGGCTGGATGAACGATCCCGCAGTCGCGGCCTTCTGGGAGCTGTCCGGACCGCCCGGGACCACCGCCGCCCATCTGCGCGACCAGCTCGACGGCGACGGCCGCAGCGTGCCCTGCCTCGGTGTGCTGGGCGGCGTCCCGATGAGCTACTGGGAGATCTACCGCGCCGACCTGGACCCCCTGGCCCGCCACTACCCGGCGCTGCCCCACGACACCGGGATCCATCTGCTCATCGGCGGTGGCGCCGACCGCGGCCGCGGCCTGGGCAGCACCCTGCTGCGCGCCATCGCCGACCTCGTGCTCGACCGCCGCCCGCAGTGCACGCGGGTCATCGCCGAGCCCGATCTGCGCAACACCGCCTCCGTCGCGGCCTTCCTGGCCGGAGGTTTCCGCTATACCGAAGAGCTCGAACTGCCCGGCAAACGCGCGGCGTTGATGATCCGCGACCGCGCCCACCGCCACCTGCACTGAATCCGGGGCCGTCCATCGCCGTTCCCGGTCCGGTCCGCCGTCCACCGCGCCGCCCCGGTTGTCCCCCGCACGTGCCGGAGCGGTCCCGCTTCGAGGGAGTCCCGTCTTGCCGCCTGAACCCCAGCCTTCGCACAGCGCCTGGCAGCACGCCGCGCGCCGACTGTTCGCCAAGATCCTGGCCGAGTTCGCGTACGAGGAAGTCCTCACCCCCGAGCCCGACGGCACCGCCGCGGACGGCACCCCGCAATACCGCCTGCCGGTCACCGACGAGCTGGTCTACCGCTTCCGCGCCCGCCGGGGCGCCTACGGGCACTGGCGCGTCGACCCCCACTCGATCACCCCGGCGACCGACCCCTTCGACTTCCTCACCCACGCCCACGACACCGTCCTGCACCTGTCCGGCGACACCACCGGACACCTGATCCGCGAGCTGACCGCCACCCTCGCCGCCGACACCCGCCTCGACGCCACCGCCCTCAGCGCCGCCGAGCTCGCCGACCTCGACTACGCCTCCCTCGAAGGGCACCAGACCGGCCACCCCTGGCTCGTCGCGAACAAGGGACGGCTCGGCTTCTCCGCCGCCGACGCGGCGACCTGGGCCCCGGAAGCCCGCACCGCCCAGCGCCTGCCCTGGCTCGCCGCGCACCACCGCCTCGCCCACTACCGCGGTATCCCCACGCTCGCCACCCCCGATCGTCTCTACGGCGAGGAACTCGCCCCCGCCACCCGTCACGCCTTCGCCCGCGCCATCACCGACCAGGGCCAGGACCCCGCCGACTACCTCTATCTCCCCGTGCACCCCTGGCAATGGGACGAGACCATCGCCCCGCTCTTCGCCCCGCAACTCGCCGACAGATCCATCATCGCGCTGCCCACTGACAACGACCTCCGCCTGCCGCAGCAGTCGATCCGCACCTTCCTCAACCTCAGCCGGCCCGAGGCCCGTACGGTCAAACTCCCGCTGTCCATCCTCAACACCCTCGTCTGGCGCGGTCTGCCCACCGAGCGCACCCTCGCCGCGCCGGCCGTCACCCGCTGGGTCCACGGACTGCGCGACGCCGACCCCTACCTGAGCGACGAGACCCGGGTGATCCTGCTCGGCGAGACCGCCTCCGTCACCGTCGAGCACCCGCTCTACGACCGGCTGCCCGGCGTCCCGTACCAGTTCAAGGAGTTGCTGGGCTGCATCTGGCGCGAGCCGATCAGCGGATACCTCGACCCGGGCGAGCGCGCCCGCACCCTGGCCTCGCTGCTGCAGACCGACCCCCGGGGCCGGGCCCTGACCACGGAGCTGGTGCACCGCTCGGGGCTGCCCCCGCGCGAGTGGCTCGGCCGGCTCTTCGCCGCGCTGCTGCCGCCCCTGCTGCACTTCCTCTACCAGTACGGCACGGTGTTCTCCCCGCACGGCGAGAACGCCATCGTGGTCTTCGACGAGCACGACGTGCCCACCCGCCTCGCGGTCAAGGACTTCGTCGACGACGTCAACACCACCTCCCAGCCGCTCCCGGAGCACGACTCCATGCCGGACGACGTCCGCACGGTGCTGCTGACCGAACCGCCCTCCTTCCTCACCCAGTTCATCCACTCCGGCCTGTTCGTCGGCGTCTTCCGCTACCTCGCGCCGCTGTGCGCGGACCAACTGGACGTCCCCGAGGCCGAGTTCTGGTCACTCGTACGGGCGGAGATCCTGCGCCACCACGAACGCTTCCCCGGCCTGAAGGAGCGGCACGAGACGTTCGACCTGCTCACCCCGCGGATCGAGCGGCTCTGCCTGAACCGCAACCGTCTGCATGTGGACGGTTACCGCGACCGCCACGAGCGCCCGCACGCCGCCGTCCACGGGACCGTCCCCAACCCCCTGCACGCCCCGTGACCGGACCGGCTGTCAGTGGTCCCGCGTAGGCTTGCAGCGCTATGACGAAGCCCTCCCTCCCCGATCTGCTGCACGCCGCCGTCACCGCCGTCGGCGGCACCGAGCGCCCCGGCCAGGTGGCGATGGCCGAGGCCGTCGCCGAGGCCGTGGACGAATCCGCCCACCTCCTCGTCCAGGCCGGCACCGGCACCGGAAAGTCCCTCGGCTATCTGGTGCCGGCGCTCGCCCACGGCGAGCGGGTGGTGGTCGCCACGGCCACTCTGGCGCTGCAGCGCCAGCTGGTGGAGCGCGATCTTCCGCGTACGGTCGACGCGCTGCATCCGCAGCTGCGCCGCCGCCCGGAGTTCGCCATGCTCAAGGGCCGCTCCAATTACCTGTGCCTGCACCGCCTGCATGAGGGCGCCCCGCAGGAAGAGGAGGACGGCCTCTTCGACGTGTTCGAGCAGGCGACCCCGACCAGCAAGCTCGGCAAGGACCTGCTGCGGCTGCGCGACTGGGCGGACGAGACCGAGACCGGCGACCGCGATGCCCTGACCCCCGGCGTCTCGGACCGCGCCTGGGGGCAGGTCTCGGTCTCCTCCCGGGAGTGCCTGGGCGCGTCGAAGTGCGCCTACGGCGCGGAGTGCTTCGCCGAGGCCGCGAGGGAGCGCGCCAAGCTCGCCGATGTCGTCATCACCAACCACGCGCTGCTCGCCATCGACGCGATCGAGGGCGCCCCGGTCCTCCCGCAGCACGAGGTCCTGATCATCGACGAGGCCCATGAGCTGGTCTCCCGGGTCACCGGCGCCGCCACCGGCGAGCTCACCCCCGGCCAGGTCAACCGCGCCGTGCGCCGGGCCGCCAAGCTCGTCAACGAAAAGGCCGCCGACCAGCTCCAGACCGCGGCCGAGACCTTCGAGCGCCTCATGGAGCTGGCGCTGCCCGGCCGCCTGGAGGAGATCCCCGAGGACCTCGGCTACTGCCTGATGGCGCTGCGGGACGCCGCCCGTACGGTCGTCTCGGCACTCGGCTCGACCCGCGACAAGTCGGTCCAGGACGAGGACGCCGTCCGCAAGCAGGCCCTCGCCTCCGTGGAGAACGTCCATGCCGTGGCCGAGCGGATCGCCAACGGCTCCGAGTGCGACGTGGTCTGGTACGAGCGCCACGACCGCTTCGGCGCGTCCCTGAGGGTGGCGCCCCTGTCGGTCTCCGGCCTGCTGCGCGAGAAGCTCTTCGAGGACCGCTCGGTGGTCCTCACCTCCGCCACCCTCAAGCTCGGCGGCGACTTCAACGGCGTCGCGGCCTCCCTGGGCCTGTCCCCCGAGGGCACGGAAGGGGAGGACGTCCCCCCGTGGAAGGGGCTGGACGTCGGCTCCCCCTTCGACTACTCGAAGCAGGGGATCCTCTACGTCGCCAAGCATCTGGCCCAGCCGGGCCGCGAGGGCAGCCGTACCGACATGCTCGACGAGCTCACCGAGCTGATCGAGGCGGCCGGCGGCCGCACGCTCGGCCTGTTCTCCTCCATGCGCGCCGCCCAGGCCGCCGCCGAGGAGCTGCGCGGCCGTCTGGACATGCCGATCCTGCTCCAGGGCGAGGAGACCCTGGGCGAGCTGATCCGCACCTTCGCCGCCGATGCCCGTACGTGCCTGTTCGGCACCCTCTCCCTGTGGCAGGGCGTCGACGTCCCGGGGCCGAACTGCCAGCTGGTGGTGATGGACCGGGTCCCGTTCCCGCGTCCCGACGACCCGCTGATGAGCGCCCGCCAGAAGGCCGTGGAGGAGTCCGGCGGCAATGGCTTCATGGCCGTCGCGGCCACCCATGCGGCCCTGCTCATGGCCCAGGGCGCCGGACGTCTGGTGCGTGCCACGGGAGACCGCGGTGTCGTCGCCGTGCTGGACCCCCGCGTCGAGCGGGCCCGCTACGGCTCCTTCCTGCGCAAGTCCATGCCGGACTTCTGGTACACCACCGACCGCAACCAGGTCCGCCGCTCACTGGCGGCCATCGACGCGGCGGCGAAGGCGGCGGAGGGCGGGGAATGACCCTTCGCGGGCCGGTACGGCAACATGCGGGGCCCGTACCGCAACCATCAATTGAGCAACCCCCACCAGCCGCAACGACCTCCGCGAAAGCGGCGCCGGCTTAGGGCCTGTCCGATGGGTCAGGGTCGGACAGGCCCTAGGCGCAAAAACAGCGGGCCCCGGAACCGGCGCAGTGGTCCCGGGGCCCGGTCGTGAGGGCTGGGTCAGACCCGCCGCAGTACGGCCACCACCTTGCCGAGGATGGTCGCCTCGTCGCCGGGGATCGGCTGGTACGCGGCGTTGTGCGGCAGCAGCCACACATGGCCGTCCTCGCGCTTGAAGCGCTTGACGGTGGCCTCGCCGTCCAGCATGGCGGCCACGATGTCGCCGTTCTCGGCGACCGGCTGACGGCGGACGGTGACCCAGTCGCCGTCGCAGATGGCGGCCTCGATCATGGAGTCGCCGACGACCTTCAGCACGAACAGTTCGCCGTCGCCGACGAGCTGGCGGGGGAGCGGGAACACATCCTCGACCGACTCCTCCGCGAGGATCGGGCCACCGGCGGCGATCCGGCCGACCAGCGGGACGTACGACGCGGCGGGCTTGCCCGCGGTCTCGGTCGCCGCGGTCGTGGGCTGGTCGGAGCCGCGGACCTCGTACGCCCGGGGGCGGTGCGGGTCGCGCCGCAGGAAGCCCTTGCGTTCGAGCGCCATGAGCTGGTGGGCGACGGACGAGGTGCTGGAGAGCCCGACGGCCTGGCCGATCTCCCGCATCGACGGCGGGTACCCGCGCCGCTGCACCGAATCCCGGATCACCTCGATCACCCTGCGCTGGCGGTCCGTGAGCCCCGAGCTGTCGGCCCGGATCCCTGGTGGCCGTCCGGGCAGCGAGCGGGCGGGCTTCTGCTCTTCGGAGTCCAACGTGGCGTCGTCCATCGGCCGCTGTGCCTTCTGCTGATGCTCGAACCGGCTCTGGGAGTGGCTTTGTGCGGTGATGGTCGCGCTGTCTGCGGTGGTGGTCACGTCGGCCCCTCTCGAAATGTTCTCCCTAGTTAGCCAACGGTAGTTGCTTTCGAAAGGTTGCGCCAAACACACGTTCGAGTGAAATATTCGCTGATTGGCTGACCCGATCAAGTGGCTGGGTGTATGGCCGAATGGCATTTCGGAGCTCCGGCGTTCGCTTCCGACGGGGCCCCGGCATCGGCCGGAGGGTCGGGGTCTCGGCGGTCGGGGTTGACGCCGAGCCGGGCGCCGCAGCCGGGGCCGATTCTTCCATCCCCGCCCCGCCGCGCCGCCGGCCGGGTGGCTTCCCGTACCCTCGTGGGCGACCGCCCGGCCCGCCTCCGTCGCGACACGCGGTAGGCGGATGTAAGCGGCCCGACACCACATCTAGTGGTTGTATGCGTGCGGTCGCCCAGAAGTTGTGGTGCCTGGTCCTTCGCGGGCCCCGGTATCGCCTATGCTGGTGACCGCTCCGAAGGGCCCATGCGGACCGGCGGAGGTAATTCGTCGTGCGCCGGGATCGATGGCGTACGTACGTCCGTATAGCGAGGGTGAGGAGGGTGGAGCCATGCACTGCCCCTTCTGCAGGCACCCAGACAGCCGGGTCGTCGACAGTCGGACCACCGACGACGGGACGGCGATCCGCCGGCGCCGCCAGTGCCCCGACTGCTCCCGCCGTTTCACGACCATCGAGACGGCGTCGCTGATGGTGATCAAGCGGAGCGGGGTCACCGAGCCCTTCAGCCGCAACAAGGTCATCGCGGGAGTGCGCAAGGCGTGCCAGGGCCGCCCGGTCACCGAGGACGCCCTCGCCAAGCTCGGCCAGCGGGTCGAGGAGGCGGTGCGTGCCACCGGCAGCGCCGAGCTGTCCACGCATGACGTCGGGCTCGCCATACTGGGCCCGCTGCAGGAACTCGACCTCGTCGCGTACCTGCGCTTCGCGTCCGTCTACCGGGCGTTCGACTCGCTCGAGGACTTCGAGGCGGCCATCGCCGAGCTGCGGGAGCAGCGCGAGCAGGGACCGCCCGGGCAGGAATGCGGGACCGACGGGAAGGCCGGCGGCCCGGCCGTCCCCGTGCCCGCCACCGCCGCCGACTGAGCTCGGCGCGCATCCAAGATCTGTATCGGGGCGAGAGCAGGGCGTCCCGATACCAGCAAGACAAACACCGTGCCACGGAATGCGTGCGCACATATGGGCGTTTGCCCGTATACAGGGAGGCGGAATGACAGAGACGACGAGCGGCCCGGCACGAGGCTCCCGCGCCAAGGGCAGCAAGGCGAGCAAGGGGCTGCGTATCGAGCGCATCCACACCACCCCCGGCGTGCATCCGTACGACGAGGTGGAGTGGGCGCGCCGTGACGTCGTCATGACCAACTGGCGCGACGGCTCGGTCAACTTCGAGCAGCGTGGCGTCGAGTTCCCCGACTTCTGGTCGGTGAACGCGGTCAACATCGTCACAAGCAAGTACTTCCGTGGCGCGGTGGGCTCCCCGACCCGTGAGGCGAGCCTCAAGCAGCTCATCGACCGTGTGGTCAAGACGTACCGCAAGGGCGGCGAGGAGCACGGTTACTTCGCCTCCCCGGCGGACGCCGAGATCTTCGAGCACGAGCTGGCGTACGCCCTGCTGCACCAGGTCTTCAGCTTCAACTCGCCGGTGTGGTTCAACGTCGGCACCAAGCAGCCGCAGCAGGTCAGCGCCTGCTTCATCCTGTCCGTCGACGACTCCATGGAGTCGATCCTGGACTGGTACAAGGAAGAGGGGATGATCTTCAAGGGCGGCTCCGGCGCCGGCCTGAACCTCTCCCGCATCCGCTCCTCCAAGGAGCTGCTCTCCTCCGGTGGCAACGCCTCCGGCCCGGTCTCCTTCATGCGCGGCGCCGACGCGTCCGCCGGAACGATCAAGTCGGGCGGCGCCACCCGCCGCGCGGCCAAGATGGTCGTCCTGGACGTCGACCACCCGGACGTCGAGGCCTTCATCGAGACCAAGGTGAAGGAGGAGGAGAAGATCCGCGCGCTGCGCGACGCGGGCTTCGACATGGACCTGGGCGGCGACGACATCACGTCCGTCCAGTACCAGAACGCCAACAACTCGGTCCGGGTGAACGACGAGTTCATGAAGGCCGTGGAGTCCGGCTCGAAGTTCGGGCTGCGCGGCCGGATGACCGGTGAGGTCATCGAGGAGGTCGACGCCAAGGGACTCTTCCGCAAGATGGCGGAGGCCGCCTGGGCGTGCGCCGACCCCGGCATCCAGTACGACGACACCATCAACCACTGGCACACCTCGCCGGAGTCGGGCCGGATCACCGCGTCCAACCCGTGCAGCGAGTACATGCACCTGGACAACTCCTCGTGCAACCTCGCCTCGCTCAACCTCCTGAAGTTCCTGCGCGACGACGACCTGGGCAACCAGTCCTTCGACGCCGAGCGCTTCGCCAAGGTCGTCGAGCTGGTCATCACCGCGATGGACATCTCCATCTGCTTCGCCGACTTCCCCACCGAGAAGATCGGCGAGACCACCCGGGCCTACCGCCAGCTCGGCATCGGCTACGCCAACCTCGGCGCCCTGCTGATGGCCACCGGCCACGCCTACGACTCCGACGGCGGCCGCGCGCTGGCCGGCGCCATCACCTCGCTGATGACGGGCACGTCGTACAAGCGCTCCGCCGAACTGGCCGCGGTCGTCGGCCCGTACGACGGCTACGCCCGTAACGCCGACGCCCACAAGCGGGTCATGAAGCAGCACTCCGACGCCAACGGCGTCGCGGTGCGCATGGACGACCTGGACACCCCGGTGTGGGCCGCTGCGACCGAGGCTTGGCAGGACGTGCTGCGCCTGGGCGAGAAGAACGGCTTCCGCAACGCGCAGGCCTCCGTGCTCGCGCCGACCGGCACCATCGGCCTGATGATGGACTGCGACACCACGGGCGTCGAGCCGGACCTGGCCCTGGTGAAGTTCAAGAAGCTGGTCGGCGGCGGCTCCATGCAGATCGTGAACAACACGGTCCCCAAGGCGCTCAAGCGGCTCGGCTACCAGCCCGAGCAGGTCGAGGCGATCGTCGCCCACATCGCCGACCACGGCAATGTCGTCGACGCCCCCGGCCTCAAGCCCGCGCACTACGAGGTCTTCGACTGCGCCATGGGCGAGCGCGCCATCTCCCCGATGGGCCACGTCCGCATGATGGCCGCGGCGCAGCCCTTCCTGTCCGGTGCGATCTCCAAGACGGTCAACGTCCCGGAGTCGGCCACCGTCGAGGAGATCGAGGACGTCTACTTCCAGGGCTGGAAGCTCGGCCTGAAGGCGCTGGCGATCTACCGCGACAACTGCAAGGTCGGCCAGCCCCTCTCCGCCAAGAAGAAGGAGGAGGAGAAGAAGGCCGAGACCGAGCCGGTCGCCGAGAAGAAGGTCGTCGAGTACCGCCCGGTGCGCAAGCGCCTCCCCAAGGGCCGTCCCGGCATCACCACCTCCTTCACGGTCGGCGGCGCCGAGGGCTACATGACCGCCAACTCCTACCCGGACGACGGTCTCGGTGAGGTCTTCCTGAAGATGTCCAAGCAGGGCTCGACCCTCGCGGGCATGATGGACGCCTTCTCCATCGCCGTGTCGGTGGGTCTGCAGTACGGCGTCCCGCTGGAGACCTACGTCTCGAAGTTCACCAACATGCGGTTCGAGCCGGCCGGCATGACCGACGACCCGGACGTGCGGATGGCCCAGTCGATCGTCGACTACATCTTCCGCCGCCTGGCGCTGGACTTCCTGCCGTTCGAGACCCGCTCGGCGCTCGGCATCCACTCCGTCGAGGAGCGCACGCGCCACCTGGAGACCGGTTCGTACGAGCCGTCCGACGACGAGGTCGACGTCGAGGGCCTGGCCCAGTCGGCGCCGCGCCAGCTGGACCCGGCGCCGGTGGTGAAGAGCGTCGAGGAGGCCGCCGCCCCGGCTCCCAAGCAGGCGCACACCAACGCCGAACTGGTGGAGATGCAGCTGGGCATCAACGCCGACGCGCCGCTGTGCTTCTCCTGCGGCACGAAGATGCAGCGGGCCGGCAGCTGCTACCTGTGCGAGGGCTGCGGGTCGACCAGCGGCTGCAGCTGAGCGTGAGCGGGCCGCGCGGGAGAGGGTTTCCCGCGCGGGCCGCGCCCTGAGCCCCGTGGCTCAGCGGCTTGTGGAGGGGACCGGCCTGGTGCCGGTCCCCTTCGCCGTGTCCGGGGAGCCGCCGCGTGGCCCGGAGTGCGGGCGGACGAGTGTGTGGACGAGCGCGGCGCCCAGGTGGACGGCGGCGACGGTGAGCAGCAACAGGGGC
This sequence comes from Streptomyces sp. NPDC033270, assembly GCF_055576575.1. Taxonomy (NCBI): domain Bacteria; kingdom Bacillati; phylum Actinomycetota; class Actinomycetes; order Kitasatosporales; family Streptomycetaceae; genus Streptomyces; species Streptomyces sp. NPDC033270. The sequence goes on along the minus strand of NZ_JBVIRA010000018.1, from coordinate 119,302 downwards.
GGCGGCAGCGCGGCGGCCGCGCCTACCGGGACGGCCCGCAGGCCGCCGTGGTGGTGCGCGGTCAGTGCCCCATCTGGCGGGCGAAGGTGTCGGGGTCGGTGTCGAAGCCCTGGACCGCCGAGTGGAATCGCCAGTTGCCCGCCTCGTCCCGGGCGAATTCGGCGACCTTCGCCGCGGTGGACTGCGCGACCTCGGCGAAGTCGTACGACGCCAGCTCGGTGTACCCCTCGCGGATCAGGGCGGCGGTGTTCTGTATGTCGCCGAAGACCTTGCGGCTCCCGCCCTGCTGGATGGCCACCCCGACGACGACGCGGGTGTAGGTGTCGGCCAGCCGGTCCAGCTCCAGCGTCATGATCTCGTCGAAGCCGAATCCCTGGCCGGTCCGGCTGTCCCGGTTGAGGGTGATGGTCCCATCGGGCGACCGGCTGTCGAAGGCCACCAGATAGGCGGGGTCGCCGTGCGGGGCGTCGGCCGTATAGGTCGCCGCGATGATGTCGAGGTCATTGTCCGGCGTGCCGATGGGGCTGGGGTCCCACTTGAGCGTTACCTCGACCTTCTCGATCCCTTTGTTGAGCGTGCTCACCGGGCTTCCTTCCGTCATCTCCCGGGACGCGGCTCGACCCATGCGGTCACGCGGACGCCCCAGGACTTCCCGTTGGCTGACCATCGTGCCACGCCTCGCGCCCGCGGGGTGGCTGAACTGCCCCTGGTCAGAAGCGGATTGAGGGCCATCGGGATGGCCGGAAAGTGCCCTTCCGGGGAGATCGGCCGGGTGGCACCGCAGGAAGGCCGGCGTAGGCGGTGCGAAGGATTTCGGCCAGCGGTGGGCTGACGGCAGCCTGTGCCACGGCGGAGGGGGGCTCGGCGTCGATGTGCCCATCGACCCGCGTCCGTAAGGAAATTCGGGGTGGTCGGAGTGTGACGGGCAGTGATCCGGATTCGCTCCCGGGCCGTACGATGGCGCGGTGCTGGTCAAGTGGATTCGCCTCACCGTCGTGGACCGTCGAGGGTTCGAGCGGGGGCAGCGGAAATGGGCGGGGCTGCTGGGTGAGCCGGGGTTCCGAGGGCAGGGCGGCGGCTGGAGCCGGGGACGGCCCGGCGTCGCGCATCTGGTCGCCTTCTGGGAGAGCCGGGCGTTCTACGACTCCTTCATGGCGCGCTCGCACGACCGCCTGGCGGCCGCGCAGGTCGGCACGTACAAGGACGCCCAAGTGCGGCTGTTCGAGCACGAGTTTGACGTGAAGGTGGGTTTCCGCCCGGTCTTCGCCGATGTGGACGTGCTGCGGCTGGCGCACTGCCAGGTGCGCGAGGACCGGGTGGATCACTTCATGCTGATGCAGGAGAAGGTCTGGAACCCGGCGATGGCGGGTTCACCGGGAATGCTGCGAGGGATGCTGGGGCGGGCTCCGGGGGAGGAGTTCCTGGTGCTGTCGATGTGGCAGTCGGCCGCGGAGCGGGGGAAGTACCGGCCCGAACGGGTGGAGCGGCTGGCGCTGCGGGCCCAGATAGGTGCGGATGTCCGGGCGATCGCCGGAGATGTGGTGCAGCTCGAACCGTCGTGGACGGTGTGACGGGCGCATACGGGGTGCCGGGCGCGCTCAGGGGGCCGCATCCGGGGTGCTCCCGACCCTGCCACTGGTGGTGAAGGCCCCTGCGCGGGCGGCGGCCAGCGTTGCCACGACGGCCTGGTCGGCGTGTGTGTCGTCGACCGGCTCCCGGGTGATGAACAGCCGGAGGAAGAGCGGCGCGGAGACGGACCGGACGAGTGCGCCGGCGTCGATGGCGGCTTCCGGGGCGCCGGGGCGGATGTCCGCCGGAGTCGGCAACTCCCCGCGGTGCAGCGCTCGTTCGACGATGGTCTCGCACCGCGCGAACCGCTCGGCGTAGTACGCGCGCAGGGCCTCGGCCGCGCGCTCCGACTGGAATGCGGCGGCGATCATCGCGGAGCCCGACGCCGCCACGGCCGGGTCGGCGAAGGAGGTGACGACCTCATGGGCGAGGGCGCGCAGATCGCCCTCCAGGGATCCGGTGTCCGGCGGGGCCCAGCTGTCCTCGCCCGCCAGGGCCAGGGCGTCCGCCACCAGCCCCTCGACGTCCTTCCAGCGGCGGTAGAGCGTCGTCTTGTGCACGCCGGAGTGCTCGGCGACGTATTCGACGGTCAGGCCCGGGTAGCCGTGCTCGGTGAGGCCGGCCAGGACGGCGTCGCGGACGGCGGCGCGGGTGCGGGCGGTGCGGCCGCCGGGGCGCCGGGTGCCGGGGGTGGGGGCGTTGCCGTCGGGCGCCTTCTCGGCCGTCTCCTCGGCCGGTGTCCGAGGCTTCGCCGCAGCCGCGTTCGTGTCGTCGCCAGTCAATTGCAACTCCGGTTGCGTTAGTGGGTCCGCATGTGTCATCCTCATCGTAATGCAACATCGGTTGCATTTATTGGGGGGAGGGTCGAGTGCCCACACAGATCTCAGTGCACGGCATCACCAAGTCCTACGCCGACCGGCTGCTGCTCGACGGCGTCTCGCTGTCGATCCGCCCCGGCGAGCGCGTGGGGATCGTGGGGGAGAACGGCGCGGGAAAGTCGACGCTGCTGCGCATCGTCGCGGGCGTCGAGCAGCCCGATGGAGGCCATGTGGTGCGCCACGCCGACGGCGGTGTCGGCTACCTCGGCCAGACCCCCGACCTCCCGCCGGACCACACCGTCCAGGACGCGATCGACGCCGCCCTGGCGGACCTCAGGGCGATGGAGCAGCGGCTCAGGGCGCTGGAACGCGAGCTCGGGGACGCCACCCCGGAGGCGCTGGAGGAGTACGGCGACCTGCTCACCCTCTTCGAGCTGCGCGACGGCTATGCAGCCGACGCCCGCGTCGACAGGGCGATCCATGCCCTGGGACTGGAGCGCCTGGGCCACGACCGGCTGCTGGGCGGCCTCTCCGGCGGCGAACAGGCCCGGCTCGGGCTCGCCTGTCTGATCGCCGCGGCACCCGAGGTCATGCTCCTCGACGAGCCGACCAACCACCTCGACGCCGCGGCTCTGGACTGGCTCGAAGGCGCCCTGCTCGCCCACCGCGGCACGGTCCTGGCCGTCTCCCACGACCGGCTCTTCCTCCAGCGGATCGCGACGGAGATCGTCGAGGTCGACGCGGACCGCCGGAGCGTCGTCCGCCACGGCGGGGGCTATGACGCCTTCGTCGCCGCCCGGGCAGCCGCCCGCCGCCGCTGGGAGCAGGGGTACGCCCAGTGGTGCGAAGAGATCACCCGGCTCACCGACTTCGCGGCGGGGACGGCGCGCGTCGTCGCCCAGGGCCGGCCCATCAAGGACGGCAACAAGATGGCCTACGACCGGGACAAGGGCCGCGTCCAGGCATCCGTGTCCAGCAGGGTGCGCCATGCCCAGGAACGGCTGCGCAGACTCCGCGAGGCCCCCGTCCCCAGACCGCCCGAACCCCTCCGCTTCCAGGCGGCGCCGGACCTCGGCGACGCCGAGGGCACCCTCGTCCGGCTCGACGGGGTGCGGGTGGGGGACCGGCTGGCGGTGGACTCGCTCACCGTCGCCGCCGGTGAACGCCTGCTGATCCACGGCGCGAACGGCGCGGGCAAGACCACGCTGCTGCGGGTCCTGGCCGGTGTCGCCGAGCCCGACAGCGGCACGGTCCTGCGCCGGGGGCGGATCGGCTTCCTCGCCCAGGAAATACCGGTCTCCCGTCCGGCCGAGCCCCTCCGGGCCGCGTTCCGCCGAGGCCTGGGCGGGGACGCCGAGGAGCTGACCGCGCTGCTGCTGTCGTTCGGGCTGTTCCGCGAACGCGACCTCCAGGTACCCGTCGGCGCGCTCTCGGCCGGCCAGCGGCGCCGGCTCGCCCTGGCCAGGCTGCTGGCCCGCCCGGCCGACCTGCTGCTGCTCGACGAGCCGACCAACCACCTGGCCCTCGGCCTCGTCGAAGAGCTCGAAGCGGCCCTGGCGGCATGGCCCGGTGCCCTGGTCGTGGTCTCCCACGACCGCCTGCTCCGCCGCCGCTTCGGCGGCCGCCCCTACGAGATACGCGACGGCCGCCCGGCTCTCGTCGCCTGCTGACGGGGCCCGCCGGGGCGGCCTGCGGCATGTACAGGGCAGGCGCTTTAGGCTGGCGGCATGGCTCGGCCCCGACGCATCGTGCTCCTCCGCCATGGCGAGTCGGAGGGGAACGTCGACGACACCGTGTACGAGCGGGAACCCGATCACGCCCTCGCCCTTACGGAGGCCGGGCGGCGCCAGGCCGAGCAGGCCGGTGGTCCGCTGCGGGAGATGTTCGGCGAGGAGCGGATCTCCGCCTATGTCTCGCCCTACCGCCGCACCCACCAGACCTTCCGGGCGCTCGCCCTGGACCCCACCAGGATCCGGGTCCGGGAGGAGCCCCGGCTGCGCGAGCAGGACTGGGGAAACTGGCAGGACCGCGACGACGTACGGCTGCAGAAGGCCTACCGCGACGCCTACGGCCACTTCTTCTACCGCTTCGCCCAGGGCGAGTCCGGCGCGGACGTCTACGACCGCGTCGGCGCGTTCCTGGAGAGCCTGTGGCGCAGCTTCGAGGACCCGCACCACCCGCCGAACGTCCTGATCGTCACGCACGGCCTGACCATGCGGCTGTTCTGCATGCGCTGGTTCCACTGGACAGTGGCCGAATTCGAGTCGCTGTCCAACCCTGGCAACGCGGAGTGGCGCACCCTGCTGCTCGGCCCGAACGGCCGCTACGGCCTCGACCGGCCCTTCGAGCGCTGGTGTGAACCCGAGCCTTATGGCGTCACCGGTTAGAGTGCACACCGATGACCGCCGACCATCGTGACGCCGACCGCTTCGAGCGGGCTCTGGCGAGCCTGCGCGGACTGGCCGTGGGCGACGCCCTCGGATCCCAGTTCTTCGTCCCCGCCCACTACCCCGCCCTCAAGCGCCGCGAGCTGCCGCCCGCTCCCTGGCAGTGGACCGACGACACCGAGATGGCCTGCTCCGTCCTGGCCGTGCTCACCGGCCATGGCCGGATCGACCAGGACGCCCTGGCCCGCTCCTTCGCCGAGCACCACGACTTCGACCGCGGCTACGGCCCGGCCGTCAACCGCATGCTCCGACTGATCCGCGAGGGCGGCGACTGGCGCGAGCTGGCCTCCGGGCTCTTCAACGGCCAGGGCTCCTGGGGCAACGGCGCCGCCATGCGGATCGCTCCCCTCGGCGCCTGGTACGCCGACGACCCGGAGCAGGCCACGCACCAGGCGGAGATCTCCGCCTACACCACCCACCAGCACCGCGAGGCCGTCGTCGGCGCCATGGCCGTCGCCGCCGCGGCCGCCCTGGTGGCCGACCCGGCCCGCGAGACCGGCCCCGAGCAGCTGCTCGACGGCGTACTGGAGCTGATCCCGCGCAGCGCCGTACAGGCCGGGCTGCGCCGGGCCCGCGACATGCTCGACTACGGCGACTCCGGCACCGTCGCCGCCGTCCTGGGGTGCGGCCGACGCACCAGCGCCCACGACACCGTGCCCTTCGCCCTCTGGGCGGCCGCCCGCCACCTCGGCAACTACGAGCGGGCGTTTTGGACCACCGCTCAGGCCGGCGGCGACGTCGACACCACCTGCGCCATCGTCGGCGGCGTCGTCTCCGCCGGCCGCGTCGGCGCCCCGCCCCAGGCCTGGCTGGAGGGCACCGAGCCGCTCCCCGCCTGGACTCCCACCGCCGCCGGCTGACCACACCCGCGCCGCCGCGTTCACCGCCCCTAGGCGGGAAGATCGTCCGCCTCCGCTCCCGTATGCGCCCATGCCTCCAACGGGCGGCCGCCCACGGCGACTTCACCCCGGCCCGGCCATGCGGGAGGTGAGGCGTCCGCGGTCTTCGGCGTGCTCCGCGCCCCCGCCGCGCGCCCCTGCGCATACCCGTCGGTAGCGGCGCCGGCCGACCCGCCGGAACCGCCGCCCACATCGTTTGTCGCCAGGTGCGAAGCCGATGCGGACTGCTGGGCCGAATAGGCGTAATCTTGCTGGCGCCATGCCGTACGAGCCCCCCACCCATACCGTTGAGCGATCATTGCGCGCCACGACGGGCGCCAAGATCGTTGCAGGGATCGACGAGGTCGGACGCGGAGCCTGGGCCGGCCCGGTCAGCGTCTGCGCAGCCATCACGGGTCTGCGTCGACCGCCCGACGGACTCACCGATTCCAAGCTGCTGACCCCCAAGCGCCGCACCGCACTGTGCGAGGTGCTCGGCGAATGGGTCACGTCGTACGCCCTGGGGCACTCCTCCCCGGAGGAGATCGACGAACTCGGCATGACCGCCGCACTGCGCCTGGCGGCCGCACGCGCCCTGGAGGCGCTGCCGGTCCGGCCGGACGCGGTCATCCTCGACGGAAAGCACGACTACCTGGGTACGCCGTGGCGGGTCCGCACGGTCATCAAGGGCGACCAGTCCTGCATCGCGGTCGCCGCCGCGTCCGTGATCGCCAAGGTGCGACGCGACGCGATGATGGCCGAACTCGGCCTGGAATACGCCGACTTCGACTTCGCGGCCAACGCCGGCTACCCCTCGCCGACCCATCGCATCGCCCTGGAGGAGTACGGTCCCACGCCGCACCACCGACTGTCGTGGTCCTACATGGACGCCCTGCCCCGGTGGCGGCATCTGAAGAAGGTGCGCGTCACCCCCGAAGCAGCCGCTCTGCGAGCCGGTGGCCAACTCGGCTTCGACTTCTGAGCGGTGCGGGCATCAATTCGGTACCCGATGACGTGTCCCGCACTTACGTTTGATAGACATCGTCTTATGCCTCTCATCCCCGAGGAGCCTCAGATTCACGAGAGTGTCCCGGGTCCCCGCGCAACTCCGGCCGCCGGCCGTACCGCGCCGACCCCCCGTCCTGTCCCTGGTCCCGGCCCCCGCCCCGCGCCTCCGCGCGGAGCCCCCGCGGCCAGTGCCCGTCCGGGCAAGCCCGGACCCGCCGCCCCGCCGCGTGGGCCTGTCGCCGCTCCGCCGGCGCAGCGCACCGGCTCCCCGCAGCCCCCGACCGGCACGACCGGCACCGCGGGAGCCCAGCTCCAGCTGATCCCGGCCCCCGCCGACGGCGCCATCGACGCCGCCGACGAGGCCGTCGACCTGCTGCTGGACTCCGGGCGGGCGCCGGCCGACATCCTGGTGCTGACCACCGGCGAGACCCATCCGTGGGCCGCGCACGAACTGTCCTTCGGCGAGGCGTCCTACTGGGCCCAACACGACGCCGCGGACGATGTGTTCTACGCGGACGCCGGCGCCGAACGCGCCACCGGCCGGCCCGTCGTGGTCGTCGCCGTCAACGGCGGCACGGACGAGGTCACCGCACGGGCCCTGCCCGCCGCGATGGCCCGCGCCGGAACGCTGCTGATCGTCTGCGGGGACCCGCAGCGGATCAACGCCGTTCTCGGCGCGCACGCCTGATCCCGTTCGCCGTAAGCAGCCCGTCGGCCCCAGCGGCCGCCGGGCTCGCTCGCGTTCCCGGATGCCGGCCGCCGCGGCGCTGAGCACCATGGCGGCGCGGTACGGCCGGGCCGCCCCGCGGCCGGCCACCCCCTGGGTGTCCGGTGCGGTCAGCGCGCCGCCGTGTGGCGATGGGCCTCCGGGGCGCCGCCGCCGGTGCTGCGCGGGGCCGACCGGCGCGGGGCGGCCGGCGTGGTCATACGGGGAGCGTCCGAGCGCGTCGACGCCGCCCGGGGCGCGGGTATCCGACCCGACCCCATGCGGTGTGCGGGCGCGCCCGGCCTGTCTGTGAGGGGCCTGCCGGGGCGGCGCCCGCCGCGGCCCTCTCCCAGCACCTGCCAGCGGTCGGAAGTCAGCGTGATGTACGCGCCGCAGCGGAGCCCGTGCAGGGTGCAGGCATCGCGCAGGCCCCACATCCACGCCCCGTCGGTCTGTGTCCAACGGGCCTCGCCCTCACGGCAGTAGAGCAGCACGGCCGTACGGACCGGGGAGCGCAGCCGCAGGTCGTGCGGGATGACCCGGCGCAGATGTGTCAGCAGCGCATTGCGGAACTCCCAGCCGTCGGGAGCGGCCGCGGGCTCGGTGAACGACGCGCTGGCCGTCACCCGCTCCTGCGGGTCGAGCACCGCCACGATGGCCGTCGACGGTCCCGGGCGATGACGATCGTGCAGGCCGGTGACGACCTCACGGGGGTTGCGCAGCAACGGGATACCGGCGGAGGCCCATTCGGCGGGCTCCAGCATCCGGCCCAGTCGGGCGGCTGAGTCGGCGGACGTGGGCGGGGGCGTATGCGGGGGCGGGGCGAAGCCGAAGGTCACGTTCCTCCCTTCGTCTACGCGTCAGCGCGTAGGGTGTGACCGGGTGCGCCTGTGCACCAGGGCACGGCCCTGCCTGAGCACGGACGGCCGGTACGGGGAAGCATCTCCAATTCTTGCGGTCGTACAGGCATGCGGGCAACGAGCAATTTCCGCACGCGCCCCGGAATCACCCGGTACATCGCAAATGTCTGTGCCCCTTCGCGCCGACCCGTGCCGCACTGCCACCACCCCTTTAAGGCGAGGACCAGCGCAAACGCCCCCCTTCGCCCCCGGCTCGGGCGGCCACGGCCGGCGTCGGCCAAGAGCCGCCCCGGGAGCCGGCCGGTCGTGGCCGGCCCTTCAAGCGCTGTGATCCGGTCATCCCTGATCGGCGGGTGGCTTGTCGACCCTTCGCGAGCCGCCTGTCACGCGGCGTGAGGTGGCTGATTGTCAGTGCCATCGGGTTGCATGGGGGCATGGACGACATGGAGCTGCGCACCGAAGCCGACACCATCCTCGCCGAGCTCGTCGGCGACCCGGGGGGTTCGGCGCGGTTGCGGGAGGACCAGTGGCAGGCGGTGGCGGCTCTGGTGCGGGAGCGCCGGCGCGCCCTGGTGGTGCAGCGCACGGGCTGGGGCAAGTCGGCGGTGTACTTCGTCGCCACCGCTCTGCTGCGCCGGCGCGGCTCCGGCCCGACGGTGATCGTCTCGCCGCTGCTGGCGCTGATGCGCAACCAGGTCGAGTCGGCGGCCCGGGCGGGAATCCGGGCGCGCACCATCAACTCGGCCAACCCCGAGGAGTGGGACACCATCCACGAGGAGGTGGAGCGCGGCGAGACCGACGTGCTCCTCGTCAGTCCGGAACGTCTTAATTCTGTGGATTTCCGCGAGCAGATGCTGCCCAAGCTCGCGGCCACGACCGGTCTGCTGGTGGTCGACGAGGCGCACTGCATCTCCGACTGGGGCCACGACTTCCGCCCGGACTACCGCAGGCTGCGGGCGATGCTCGCCGAGCTCGCCCCGGGTGTGCCGGTGCTGGCCACCACCGCGACCGCCAACGCGCGGGTCACCGCGGACGTGGCCGAGCAGTTGGGCACCGGCGCCGGCGAGGCCCTGGTGCTGCGCGGCCCGCTGGAGCGGGAGAGCCTGAGGCTGGGGGTGGTCCGGCTGCCGGACGCCGCACATCGCCTGGCCTGGCTCGCCGAGCACCTGGAGGAGCTGCCGGGCTCCGGAATCATCTACACGCTGACGGTGGCCGCGGCCGAGGAGGCCACCGCCTACCTGCGGCAGCGCGGCTTCCAGGTGGCCTCCTACACGGGGCGCACGGAGAACGCCGATCGGCTGCAGGCCGAGGCCGACCTGCTGGCGAACCGGGTCAAAGCGCTGGTGGCGACGTCGGCGCTGGGCATGGGCTTCGACAAGCCGGACCTGGGCTTCGTGCTCCATCTCGGCTCGCCGTCCTCACCGATCGCCTACTACCAGCAGGTCGGCCGCGCGGGCCGCGGTGTGGCCCATGCCGATGTGCTGCTGCTACCGGGCAAGGAGGACGAGGCCATCTGGCGCTACTTCGCCGACACCGCCTTCCCGCCCGAGGCGCAGGTCCGCCAGACCCTGGCGGCCCTCGCCGAAGCGGGGCGGCCGCTGTCCGTGCCGGCCCTGGAGGCGACGGTGGATCTTCGGCGCAGCCGGCTGGAGACCATGCTGAAGGTGCTCGACGTCGACGGCGCGGTGAAGCGGGTGAAGGGCGGCTGGACGGCCACGGGAGCCGAGTGGGTCTACGACGCCGAGCGGTACGCCTGGGTCGCCCGGCAGCGGGCCGCCGAGCAGCAGGCCATGCGCGACTACGTGAGCACGTCCCAGTGCCGGATGGAGTTCCTGCGCCGGCAGCTGGACGACGAGGGGGCGGCCCCGTGTGGCCGCTGTGACAACTGCGCCGGCCCCTGGGCCGATTCCTCCGTTTCGTCGGAGACGCTGACGGCGGCGGCGAAGGAACTGGATCGCCCCGGGGTGGAGGTCGAGCCGCGCCGGATGTGGCCGACGGGGATGCCCGCACTGGGCATCGACCTCAAGGGCCGTATCCCGGCCAAGGAGCAGTGCTCCACCGGGCGTGCCCTGGGACGTCTCTCCGACATCGGCTGGGGCAACCGGCTGCGCCCGCTGCTGGCCGAGAACGCGCCGGACGGGCCGGTTCCCGACGACGTCCTGCGGGCCGCGGTGGAGGTCCTCGCCGATTGGGCGCGCTCTGCGGGCGGTTGGGCGTCGAACGCCCCGGGCGCCGCCGCCCGGCCGGTGGGTGTCGTCGCCGTGCCGTCCCTGGCCCGCCCGCAGCTGGTGGGTTCGCTCGCCCAGGGGATCGCCGCCATCGGCCGCCTCCCCTTCCTGGGCACCCTGACGTACACCGGGCCGGACGGCGCGCACACGGCGCGCCGCAGCAACTCCGCACAACGCCTCAGGGCGCTCTCCGGTGCCTTCACCGTGTCCGAGGAACTGGCCGGTGCGCTGGCGCACTCTCCCGGCCCCACGCTGCTCGTGGACGACTACACCGACTCCGGCTGGACCCTCGCGGTCGCCGCCCGCCTGCTCCGCCAGGCAGGCAGCGATGGGGTTCTTCCGCTGGTCCTCGCCGCGGCGGGCTGAGCTTCCCCATGCCGTTCCTGGACGGGAGCGGCAAGCCGGGGTGGCCGGATCACCGTGGGCCGAGGGCGGGTTGTCGGTGGTGACGGGGGCCGGCACACGTGCGGCGGCCGGAGTCGGACGTCCTCGCCGCCAACCCGCAGGCCGCCGGACGAGACGCAGCGACCCTGGAAGGGCGTCAACTACCGAGCGACATATCCGGGTTGGGTCAGCGCGCAGCGACAGCTCGCAGCCCGTCATGCTGGGCACTGCGGGTCACATACAGGATACCGACCAGTATGGGAAGGCCACGTATCCGGCCAGGCTGGCTTACTTGCTGCGGATCAGGTAGGTTCTGGAACGATCTTGGTTTGGCGGGTCGGCTACGACTGAGGGCCACTCCGGCTGCCTGTGGGCGGCCAGGTGGCATGTCGTGCACTTAACGGGGGTGTTGTGCACCTATCGGGGGGTAGGGACGTGAGTTCGTCCGGAAGTTGCTGTTTCGGTACGCCGATACGTAGGTCTTGCCGACCTGGTGAAACGGCGTGAGCGGCTCGGTGAGCGGTCACCGGGGCCACTGCCCCGAGTGCGGGACGACGCAGAGCGCCAAGCTCGAATTATCCTTATTTTTCCGGAAGCGAGTTGCCGAGGACGACGGCGCCCTGCGGGGTGCGGCCGGCGTCGTCGAGTACGCGGCGAACCTCGTCGCTGCCGAGCCGGCCGACCAGTTGAGGCCGACCGCGCAGGCGGTGCGCCGACGCACGGCGCAGCGCCCGCAGTTCACGGCCGTCGACGGTCACGGCCTCGCGGAGACGACCGACTCCGCGACACAGAGCAGCATGGGCGCGCACTCCGCGCCCGACACACCCTTACGGATCGGCCGCCCTCCGGCCGGACGTCACAGCTGTGCGCTGGACGCCGGACCGCGGCCGGTACCGCAGTACGCGGCCGGTGAGCCGCGCGTATCAGGGCCGGGGAGCCACGCTCCCGCCGCCACTCGTCCGAGCGCGACGACGCAGGCGGCCCGGCGGGCTCAAAACGCTCCGCGGAACATCTTCGAACGCCCCACGGGTCCTGGCATCCCGTCGCAGCGGCTTTCCGGGGAAAAGTCACCGGCAAATGACCTGGCGGCGTCCGCCGTCGAATGCTTAGAGTGGATCACGGAAACCCGGCCCAGTGGCCCGCCTCACTTATGGGGATGGCCACGGCAGCCATCCGTCTTATTACGCCATGGCGGCCGGATTTTAGCGGCAGGGCGAAATGTTTGGCCGACGCGGTCTCTCTAGTGTTGCCGTAGCTGTGCAGTTTCGACTCCGACCACTTCCACGCCGGCATGCTCTTCATTGCCGCGCGGCAGGGGCGTAGCGAGAGACCTGATCTCCCGGCCATTGTCCGTGGCAGCCATGCGTACACTTCCGGTTTCATCGAGAACTACGACCCGGGCTGCCGCCATGTCGGCATGACCTGACCACCGTGGACGATCGCCGAAAATGGGCAAGGCTTTGTCGCGACAGTGCGGCGACGTCGTCGTACACCTTTCCTGAGAAAGCGAGGGAAACATGAGCAACCCGTTCGATGCGGAAGACGGCAGTTACTACGTGCTCACCAACGAGGAGGGGCAGCACTCGCTCTGGCCGGCGTTCGCCGAGGTCCCGGCCGGTTGGTCGATCGCCTTCGGTGAGGCCGACCGGGCGGCGTGCATGGAGTACGTCGACACGAACTGGACCGACCTGCGCCCCAAGTCGCTCGTCGCGGCTACGGGCGACATCGAGAAGTAAGACGCCTCTTCGATGCAAGGCCGTCGGGAGTTTTCAGCTCCGCCGGTGGGTACTGCGCAGAGACTGCGCAACGCAAGATGAAATTGGAAGGTAGTTCAATCTATGACGGCAAAGCCAGGCTCATCCATAGCAGACGTTGTTGGGATCGGGTTCGGACCTTCCAATCTCGCGCTGGCGATCGCTCTTGAAGATATCGCCGAGGCCGGAGCGGGATCGCCGGAAGTCGGCATGAAGTTCTATGAGCGGCAGCCTGAATTCGGCTGGCACCGCGGCATGCTGATGGAAGACGCAACAATGCAGGTATCCTTCCTCAAGGACCTGGCGACCATGCGCAATCCGATGAGTCGGTACACGTTCGTGTCCTATCTCCAGGACAAGGGCAGGATCGCCGAATTCATCAACAGCAAGACCCTTTACCCGCTGCGTGTCGAGTTCCACGACTATCTGGAGTGGGCGGCCCACCGATTCCAGTCGAACGTGTCGTACGGCACCGAGATCACCGGCATCCGGCCGGTGGTCGAGGACGGTGTGGTGGAGTACGTCGACGTAGTGGCCCGCGCGACGTCCGGCGGCCCCGAAACCGTCGTCCAGCGCACGCGGAACGTCGTGATCGGCCTGGGGCTGACACCGCGGCTCCCGGAGGGCATCGAGGAGTCCGAGCGGATCTGGCACAGCTCACGGCTGCTGCACCGGGCGGGTGCCGTCACCCACACCCCTCGGAGCCTCGTCGTCGTGGGCTCCGGTCAGAGTGCCGCCGAGGCCGCCGACTACCTGCACCGCACCTTCCCCGACGCCGTCGTGCACACCGTGCTCTCGCGCTACGGCTACAGCGTCGCCGACGACAGCCCGTTCGTGAACGGGATCTTCGACCCGGAGGCGGTCGACCAGTTCTTCGACGCTCCGGCCGAGGCGAAGCAGCGCCTCCTCGACTACCACGGCAACACCAATTACTCGGTGGTCGATCTCGACCTGTCCCAGGACCTGTATCGCCGGAGCTACCAGGAGAAGGTTCTCGGCAGGCAGCGGCTGCGGATGCTCAACACCTCGCGCGTCACGTCCGTCGACGAGCACGCTGACGGCGTACGGGTCGCGGTGGAGTCGATGTCGTCCGGCCATGTCCAGACCCTTGAGGCGGATGCCGTCGTCTTCGCCACCGGTTACCGGCCGACCGACCCGGTACCGCTGCTCCAGGACCTGATCTCCGAGTGCAAGCGCGACGAGGAGGGGCGCCTCGGCGTCGAGCGCGACTACCGCGTGACCACTTCCGACGCGGTGCGCTGCGGGATCTACGTCCACGGCGCGAGCACCGAAAGCTCCCACGGCCTTTCGGCCGGCCTCCTGTCCAACACCGCGGTCCGATCCGGTGAGATCGCCGACTCCATCCTCAAGAGGTAGCCATGTACGTTCCCTCGTTCTACCAAGCAGAAGACCCGGTGTGGCTCCGCCGCATCGTCGAGCAGTACCCCCTGGCCACGATGATCACCAACGGTCCGCAGATGCCGTACGCCACACATCTGCCGGTGATCTTCAGCCCTGATGACGCCTCAGGGGACGGCGGCCCGGAGGGTGCGACGCTGCTCGGCCACATGAACCGGGCCAACTCCCATTGGGACTCGCTGGCCGACGGCGCCCACGCCCAGCTGATCTTCACCGGGCCGCACGGCTATGTCACCCCGACCGTCTACGAGACGACGCCGGCGGCACCGACCTGGAATTTCGTGTCGGTCCACCTTCAGGGGAAGCTGGAGCTCATCCCCGGTTTCGAGGAGACGCTCGAAGTCGTCCAACTGACGGTCCAGGCCTATGAGAAGAACTTCGGCGACGGCTGGGAGATGGACGGTTCGCTGGACTACTTCCGGCACATCGGTCCGGCGGTAGGCGCCTTCCGTTTCCAGGTGGAGTCCGCGGACGGCATGTTCAAGCTCAGCCAGGAGAAGGACCCCGAGGTCCGCGAACGGGTCGCCGACCGCTTCGGCGCCGGTGACACCGGGCGGGGCCGGGAACTGGCCTCCTTCATGCGGAAGTTCAACCAGCCCGACCAGCACAGCGCCTGACGCAAGGAAGACCCCCGAGATCCGGGGCGTCCGCGGGAACCTCCGGCCTCCCGGAGGCCCGCGTCCGGCTTGCCGAGGTACCACCCCACGCTTCCGGTGCGAGCCGCAGCCGTGCCTCATCGAGCCCTGAACACTCATCGTCCTTTACCAGAGGAGCGTGCCCGTGCCCATCACCGACGTGATCCGTCCGGCACATCAGTACGGTCAGCCCCGGGTGGCGACCCCGCGTCGCCTCCTGATGTGCCGTCCCAGCCATTTCGGCGTCGTCTACTCCATCAATCCGTGGATGCACCCGGAGAAGCCGTGCGATCGTGAGCTGGCGCTCTCCCAGTGGGAGAAGCTGCACGAGCTCTACCTTTCGCTCGGCCACACCGTGGACGTGATCGAGCCGATACCCGGGCTGCCCGACATGGTGTTCGCCGCCAATGGCGCGACGGTGGTGGACGGCAAGGTGCTCGGGGCGCGCTTTCGCCATGCGGAGCGGACGGCCGAGGGGCCCGCTTATCTCTCGTGGTTCCAGGAGCAGGGATTCGCGGAATTCCTGTGGCCGGAGTTCATCAACGAGGGGGAGGGCGACTATCTGCTCGTCGGCCGGCGCATCCTGGCGGGCACCGGATTCCGTACCGACCAGCGCTCGCACGCCGAGGCCCAGGAGTTCTTCGGACTCCCCGTCACCGGCCTGACGTTGGTCAATCCCAACCACTACCACCTCGACACCGCACTGGCGGTGCTCTCGCCCGACGAGGTCATGTACTACCCGGAGGCCTTTTCGCCCGGCAGTCGGGCCGTGCTCAGGGAGATGTTCCCCGACGCGATCCTCGCGTCCCCCGAGGACGCCGCGGTATTCGGGCTCAACGCGTTCAGTGACGGCTTCAACGTGGTCCTTCCGCAGGCGGCCACGGGCCTCGCCGAAGAACTGCACAGGCGCGGGTTCAACCCGATCGGTGTGGATCTCTCCGAACTGCTCAAGGCAGGAGGCAGCGCGAAGTGCTGCACCCTGGAACTGCGTCCCGACGGAGCACGTCGGACGACGGCTTGAGCAGCGGCGTCCATTCGCGTGCTATTTGACGGCGGGACTCAAGGGGGCTTCGGTAATGGATTATGACGTTGTTGTGGTGGGCGCGCGATGTGCGGGTGCATCGACCGCCCTATTGCTGGCCAGGCAGGGGCGACGCGTTCTCCTGGTCGACAAGGCGACTTTCCCGTCGGACACGATGTCGTCGCTCTATATTCACCAGCCGGGGGTGCAGCGGCTTGCGCAATGGGGCGTGCTCGACGCCGTCGTGGCCTCCGGCTGCCCACCTCTCGACACCATCAGCCACGAGATCGACGGTCTTAGCCTGACCTCGGCGGCGCCGGCGATGGACGGTGTGTCCGCCGCCTACGCGCCCCGGCGGTACATCCTCGACGATCTCCTCGTCCGGGCCGCCGTGTCGGCCGGCGCCGAATTCGTGGACCGCGCGCAGGTACGGGAGTTGGTCTGGGACGACGATCGGGTTGCCGGGGTCCGCATGCGGGTCGGCGAGTCGATGACGACCGTGTCGGCCGGCCTCGTCATCGGGGCCGACGGCATGCGCTCGAAGGTCGCCGAGCTGGTCGGCGCTCCCGTGGTCCGGTCGCATCCGCTGGCAAGCTGTGTGTACTACACGTTCTGGCCCGGCCTGCGCACTGGATTTGGATTCCATGAAAGGGTGGGGCGGTGGATCGCCCGGATTCCGACCCACGATGACCTCACGATCGTGGCCGCATATCTGCCGCAGGACGAATTCCCGGTGGCCCGCCGCGATCCCGAGGCGGCGTATATGTCGGCCGTCGAGTCGGCCGCTCCGCAACTGTACGAACAGTTGATGTCCACCGAACGCGCCGATCGGTGGCGGGGAACGGGGGATCAGCGGAACTTCTTCCGCAAGGCGCACGGACCGGGCTGGGCGCTGGTGGGCGATGCCGCTCACCATCTCGACACGATCAGTGCTCGGGGTATCACCAACGCGCTGATCCAGGCCGATCTGATCGCCGATTCCCTGTCCGGTGTGGAGGCGGCGGATACGGCCGCCGTCGACGAGGCGACGGCGCACTTCGCGAAGGCGATGAGTGCCGTGCTGGAAGAGCCGTATATGAGCACCCTTGAGCTGGCGAGCCTTCATCCGACAAAGGCAAGGCTGCGCATGTTGCACGGCATTGCCGGGTCGCCGGAACTCACTTCCCGGTACTTTGCCCTGGTGGCGGGAGTCATAAAAATGCGCGAATTCATGACGGCCGATGTCGTGGACGTGCTGTAGTCGGTGCGGGCACCCGCCCCGTCACCGAGTCGCCGAGATCTCATGCTTGCGAACGTGATCTTGACCTGTTAGGTTCGATCTGAAGCTTGTGTGAGATCTGCGCCGGTCGAGTGCCCTGCGGGAACAATGCAGACCCGGAACCCCGGCAACTTCTCCTTGAATCGTAGACGGCCTTCTGTGACTACTGACGAATAACGGCTTGCAAACGACTTGCAGGTACTTTCTCGGGCTGAGTTCCCGGGAATTCATTGGCGTGGCCATACTCGAAAGTCCGACATCCGCCTGAGCCCCTGCCTCCGGGAGATCCGGCAGTGGCCCCGTGTGCGTGTCGCATGGCCGCGCCGCATCCCTGTGGCTCGCTGGCAGTTCTCTGCTGCCCGCTGGAAGTAAGGTTGAGCATTGATCCCCTTGTCTTTTGCGCAGCGTCGGTTGTGGTTCGTCCACCAGCTGGAGGGGTTGTCGGCGACGTACAACATTCCGCTGGTGCTGCGCTTGACCGGTGGGCTCGATGCCGGGGCGCTGGGTGCGGCGGTCGCCGATGTCGTGGGTCGCCACGAGAGTCTGCGGACGGTGTTCCCTGCCGTGGACGGGGTCCCCGAGCAGCGCGTCCTCGATGCGGCCGGGCTGGACTTCGGGTGGGAGGTCGTCGACGCCTCGGGCTGGCCGGCGGGTGAAGTGGACGACGCCGTCGCGAAGGTGGCGTGGTACGAGTTCGACCTGGCCGCCGAGGTCCCCTTCCGCGCACGGCTCTTCAGGCGGTCGGCCGAGGAGCACCTGATGGTGCTCGTGATGCATCACATCGCGTCGGACGGCCTGTCGCTGGCACCGCTCCTGCGGGACGTCGAACTGGCCTACCGGGCGCATGCCGTCGGCGAGGCTCCCGGTTGGGCGCCGCTGCCGGTGCACTACACCGACTACACGCTGCGGCAGCGCGAGATGCTCGGAGACGAGACGGACCCGGACAGTGTGCTCGGCCGTCAACTGCGGTTCTGGGAGCGGACGCTCGCCGGTTTCGAGGGGCGGCTGGAGCTTCCGACGGACCGGCCGTATCCGGCGGCGGCCGACTACCGGGGCGACCGGATCGCCGTGGAGTGGCCCGCGTCGCTGCAGGAACAGGTGCGGCAGGTGGCGCGCGCACATCGGGCCTCCGGTTTCATGGTCGTCTCGGCGGCGCTGGCGCTTCTGCTGTCCAGGCTGAGCGGCAACCCCGATGTGGCCTTCGGTGTGCCGACCACGGGCCGGCGCGATGCCGATGTCGCGGAGCTGGTGGGGTTCTTCGCCAACACGCTCGTGCTCCGCACGGACGTTTCCGGCGATCTGACCTGCGCGGAGCTGCTGCGGCAGGTCCGCGAGCGGATCCTGGACGCGTCGGCGCATCAGGACGCGCCGTTCGACGCCCTGGTCGACCTGATCAACCCCGCCCGCTCGCAGGCGCATCACCCGCTGGTCCAGGTCATGCTCGGGTGGCAGAACAACATCTCGGCCGACCTGGACCTGCCGGGTATCCGGGCCGACATCGTGCCCACCGCCTCCCACGCCGCGCGCATGGACCTGACTTTCAGTCTCCGCGAGCGCTACACCGAGTCCGGCGAGCCGGCGGGGATCGGTGGTGTGGTCGAGTACCGCACCGACGTGTTCGACGCGGCGACGATCGAGTCGATGGTGGCCCGGCTGCAGCGGATCCTCTCCGCGATGGTCGCCGACATGGATCAGCCGGTGCTCTCGGTCGACCTGCTCGATGACGACGAGCGCGCACGACTCGACCGGCTGGGCAATCGTGTCGTGCTCTCGGAGCCGGTCGCGGGCGCGTCGATACCCGAGCTCTTCGCGGCTCGGGTACGGCGGGCCGCGGACGCCGTGGCGGTGGTGTTCGAGGGCCGGTCGTGGACGTACCGGGAGGTCGACGAGGCGTCGGCCCGGCTCGCGCATCTGCTGGCCGGCCGCGGTGTGGGCGCGGGCGACACCGTCGCCCTGCTGCTGCCGCGCTCCGCCGAGACCGTGTTCGCGGTCCTGGCCGTGCTGAAGCTCGGCGCCACGTATGTGCCGATCGACGTCAAGCACCCCGACGACCGGGTGGCCTTCATCCTCGGCGACGCGGCTCCGGCCGCCGTCGTGACCACGGCCCAACTGGTGCACCGGGTCGACGGGTTCGACGTCGCGGTGGTGGACGTCGACGACCCCGGCCTGGCCGCGCAGTCGGTCGCCGCCCTGCCCGTCCCCGACGCCGACCGCGTCGCCTACATCATCTACACGTCCGGCACCACCGGTGTCCCCAAGGGCGTCGCGGTCACCCAGGCGAGCGTCACGCGGCTGTTCACCTCGACGGCCCCGGGATTCTTGCCGTCCCCTGACCAGGTGTGGTCGCTGTTCCACTCCTACGCGTTCGACGTGTCGGTGTGGGAGATGTGGGGTGCGCTGCTGCACGGCGGGCGCCTGGTCGTCGTCTCCGAGGACGTCGTCCAGTCCGCCACCGACTTCCACCGGCTGCTCCTCGACGAGCACGTCTCCGTCCTCAGCCAGACGCCGTCGGCCTTCTACGCCTTGCAGGCGGCCGACATGCGGCAGCCGGACGGGCGCCGGCTGGACGCCCTGGAAGCCGTGGTCTTCGCGGGCGAGGCTCTCGAACCGTCCAAACTGCGGGCGTGGCTCGATCAGCGTGCGACCTGGCCCCACCTGATCAACATGTACGGCACGACGGAGACCACCGTCCATGCGTCGTTCCGGAGCATCGTCGCCGCGGACCTGGACAGCCATGTGAGCCCCGTGGGCGTCCCCCTTGCCGACCTGGCCTTCTTCGTCCTGGACGCCGGTCTGCGGCAGGTGCCGGTCGGCGTGGTCGGCGAGCTGTACGTGGCGGGCCCCGGCGCCGGCCTGGGCTACGTGGGCCGTGGTGGCTTGACGGCGTCGCGGTTCGTGGCGAATCCGTTCGGTCCTGCGGGTTCGCGGATGTATCGCACGGGTGATTTGGTGCGGTGGAACTCCGGCGGTGAGTTGGAGTATGTGGGGCGTTCGGACGACCAGGTGAAGATCCGTGGTTTCCGGGTGGAGTTGGGTGAGGTCGAGGCTGCTCTGGCGGGTGTGGCCGGGGTGGAGCGGGCCGCTGTGGTGGTGCGGTCGACCGATGCCGGTAAGCAGTTGGTGGGCTATGTGGTGCCCGCCGATGCGGTCGCCGGTGTGGATGGTGCGGTGGTGCGCGGTGAGGTGGCCGTGCATCTGCCGGAGTACATGGTTCCTGCGGTGGTGATGGTCGTCGAGGATCTGCCGCTGACGGTGAACGGCAAGTTGGACAAGCGGGCTCTGCCGGAGCCGGAGTTCACGGGTGGGGTGTATCGGGCGCCGTCGTCGCCGGTGGAGGAGATCCTCGCGGGGATCTTCGCCCGGGTGCTGGGTCTGCCGCAGGTGGGCGTGGACGACTCCTTCTTCGACCTGGGCGGAAACTCCCTGTCGGCGATGCGGGTGGTCGCGGCGATACGCGAGTCCTTCGACTCCGAGATCGGTGTGCGCTCGCTGTGGGATGCGTCGTCGGTGGCGGGACTGGCCCGATTGGTGGGTGCGCTGCCGGGTGCGGGTGCGGGTGCGGCGTGGGTTCCGGTGGTGCGTCCTGAGCGGTTGCCGCTCTCGTTCGCGCAGCGGCGGCTGTGGTTCATTCACCAGTTGGAGGGGTTGTCGGCGACGTACAACATTCCGCTGGTGCTGCGGCTGAGCGGTGAGTTGGACGTACGGGCGCTGGGTGCGGCGGTCGCCGATGTGGTGGGTCGTCACGAGAGTCTGCGGACGGTCTTCCCGGACGTGGACGGTGTGCCCGAGCAGCGCATCCTCGACGTGGCCGAGGCGGACTTCGGCTGGGAGGTCGTCGACGCCACCGGATGGACGGAAGCGCAGAGAGACCACGCCGTCGGCGAGCGAGGTCGGCACGGGTTCGACCTGGCCGCCGACATCCCCTTCCGCGCAACGCTCTTCGCGGTGTCGGCCACCGAGTACCGGCTGGTGCTCGTCATGCACCACATCGCGGGCGACGGCTGGTCGCTGGCGCCGCTGCTGCGCGACCTGTGGGACGCGTACGCAGCGCGCACCACGGGTGACGCGCCCAGCTGGGAGCCGCTGCCGGTCCAGTACGCCGACTACACGCTCTGGCAGCACGAACTCCTCGGCGAGGAAGCGGATGCGGGCAGTGTGCTCCGTCGGCAGATGGAGTTCTGGGAGCGGACACTGGCCGAGCTTCCCAGCAGGCTGGAGCTTCCCACCGACCGGCCGTACCCGGCGGAGGCCGATCAGCACGGCGGCCGGGTCGTCGTCGACCTGCCCGTGGAGTTCCAGGAGCTGGTGCAGCGGGTCGCGCAGGAGCGCGATGCCACGACGTTCATGGTGATGTCGGCGGCGCTGTCGGTGCTGTTGTCGCGGTTGAGCGGCAGTGCGGATGTGGCGTTCGGTGTGCCGACGGCGGGCCGTGGGCGGACCGAGTTCGACGACATGGTCGGGTTCTTCGTCAACACGCTGGTGCTGCGGACGCAGGTCTCGGGTGAGCAGAGCTTCGGTGAGCTGCTGGGACAGGTCCGGGAGCGGAGCCTGGACGCCTTCGCGCACCAGGACGTGCCCTTCGACGCCCTGGTGGACCGGCTCAACCCCGTCCGCACCCAGGCCCATCACCCGCTGATCCAGGTGCTGTTCGCCTGGCAGAACAACACGCTGCCCGACATCTCGGTGCCGGGAATCGGCATCGACATCGCGTCGGTCGACATCGAAGCCGCCCGGATGGACCTGGCGTTCAGCCTGCGGGAGCGGTTCGACGATGCCGGCCGGCCCGCGGGCATCGGCGGCGTCGTCGAATACCGCACCGACGTGTTCGACGCCGCGACCGTGGAACGCATGATGGCGCGCTGGCAGCAGCTGCTGACCGCCGTGGCTGCCGACGCCGACCGGCCGTTGGCGTCGCTCGACGTCCTCGACGAGGGGGAGCAGGCCCGGCTGGATGTGCTGGGCAACCGGGCGGCGCTGTCGGAGCCGGTTGCGGGCACGTCGGTTCCCGAACTCTTCGCCACTCAGGTACGGCGGGCTCCGGACGCCGTGGCGGTGGTGTTCGAGGACCGGTCGTGGACGTACCGGGAGCTGGACGAGGAATCGTCGCGGCTCGCGCACCTCCTGTCCGGCCGCGGTGCGGGTGCCGGGGACGTGGTCGCGCTGCTGCTGCCCCGTTCGGCGCACACCGTGATCGCCATTCTGGCGGTGCTGAAGCTGGGCGCGGCGTATCTGCCGATCGATGTGAACAACCCGGACGAGCGCGTGGCGTTCGTGCTCGACGACGCCGCGCCGGTGGCCGTGGTGACCACCCGGGAGCTCGCGGACCGGCTCGACGGGAGCCGGGTGGCGGTCGTGGACGTCGAGGACCCGACGCTCGGCGACCAGCCGTCCGAGGCCCTGCCGTACCCCGACGTGGACCAGGCCGCCTACGTCATCTACACCTCCGGGACGACCGGCACCCCCAAGGGCGTCGCGGTCACGCACCGCGGCATCGC
This sequence comes from Streptomyces sp. NPDC033270, assembly GCF_055576575.1. Classification (NCBI taxonomy): domain Bacteria; kingdom Bacillati; phylum Actinomycetota; class Actinomycetes; order Kitasatosporales; family Streptomycetaceae; genus Streptomyces; species Streptomyces sp. NPDC033270. The sequence continues at coordinate 96,822 of NZ_JBVIRA010000018.1, read as the reverse complement.
GGACCTGATCGTCACCCACCTCCAGCGACTGACCGCATCCGGCGCTCCGGGCACCGGCTCCCCGCAGCCGCACGAGCACGTGTGGACCCTGTTCCACTCGTACGCCTTCGACTTCGCGGTGTGGGAGATGTGCGGCGCGCTGCTGAACGGCGGGCGCCTGGTCGTGGTCCCCGAGGAAGTCGTGTACGCGCCCTCCGACTTCCACGACCTGCTCGTCGACGAACAGGTGACGGTGCTGACCCAGACGCCGTCCGCGCTGGGACGGCTGTCTCCGGAGGGACTGGCGTCGATCGCGGTGCTGCTGGTCGGTGGCGAGGCCTGCCCGGCCGAGCTGGTCGAGCGCTGGGCACCCGGCCGCGCCATGATCAACGCCTATGGCCCGACGGAGTGCACCGTCTACGCCTCGATGAGCAGGCCGCTGGTCCCCGACGCGGCGGTGCCGATCGGCGCCGCCGGCTCGGGCACCGCGCTGTTCGTGCTGGACAGCGCACTGAGCCGGGTCCCGGTGGGGGTCGCCGGCGAGCTGTATGTCGCCGGACGCGGTGTCGCGCGCGGCTACGTACACCGTTCCGGACTGACGGCGTCGCGGTTCGTGGCGAACCCGTTCGGCCCGGCCGGTTCGCGGATGTACCGCACCGGTGACCTGGTGCGGTGGAACCACGACGGTGAGCTGGAGTACGTCGGGCGCGCCGACGACCAGGTGAAGATCCGCGGATACCGCGTCGAACTCGGCGAGATCGAGTCGGTACTGCGCGCCGGCCCCGGGGTGGGACAGGCCGCGGTCGTCGTCCGTGAGGACCAGCCGGGCCACAAGCGGCTGGTCGGCTATGTCGTCCCCGACGCCGACGGGGCGGGCGCGCTCGACGGTGCCCGGCTGCGCCGCCTGACGGGCGAGCGCCTGCCGGAGTACATGGTGCCCGCGGCGGTCGTGGTGCTGGACGCACTGCCCATGACGGTCAACGGCAAGCTGGACAAGCGGGCCCTGCCGGTGCCCGAATACGGCGACGCGGGCGGATACCGTGCGCCGACCACTCCGGCCGAGGAGACCCTCGCCGCCATCTACGCGCGGGTGCTGGGCGTGGAGCGGGTCGGCGTCGACGACTCCTTCTTCGATCTCGGCGGCGACAGCATCTCGTCCATGCAGGTGGTGTCCCAGGCCCGGGAGGCGGGCCTGCGCTGCAAGCCCCGCGACATCCTGGTCGAGCAGACCGTGGCGCGCGTGGCCCGGGTCCTTGGCATCTCCGGCCCGGACGAGCCGCAGGGCGCGCCGGACGACGACTCCGGTCCCCTCACGGCGACGCCGATCATCCGGTGGCTCGACTCCCTCCGGGCGCCGATCGGCGAGTTCAACCAGACCATGCTGTTCCAGGCACCGCCGCAGACGGAGTACCGCGACGTGGTCGCGCTCCTGCAGGCGCTGCTCGACCGGCACGCGATGCTCCGGCTGAAGGTGGGCGACACCCCGCCCGGTGAATCCTGGAATCCGACGATCCCGCCGGCGGGATCGGTCGACGCCGCCCGCTGCGTCACCGTCGTCGACGAGTTCACCGACACCTCCTTCACCGACGCGCTGCGGCAGCTGGACCCGCACGCCGGAGCCATGGTGCGCGCCGTCTGGGCCGCCCCGGCGAAGCGCCTGATGCTGGTCGTCCACCACCTCGCGGTGGACGTCGTCTCCTGGGGAATCATCCAGCGGGACCTGGCGGCCGGGTGGCGTTGCCTCGCGGACGGCCGACAGATCGCGCTGGACACCAGCGGCACCTCCTTCCGGCGCTGGGCCACGACCCTGGCGGACCACGCCACGTCCCCCGCGGTCGTCGACCGGCTCCCGGACTGGCAGCGGATCGAATCGGCCGCCGCCCTGCTGCCGACGCCGCGTCCGGAGGTCGACACCTGGCCGACCGTGGAGCAGCTGTCGATGTCGGTCGACCCCGCGCTGACGGACGTGCTGGTGACCGAGGCGACCGCGGCACTGCGGATCAACATCCAAGAGCTGCTGCTCATCGCGCTCGGCGCGGCACTGGCGCAGCAGCACCGGCACTTCGGCGCACCCCTCCGGATCGACGTGGAAGGCCACGGCCGCCGTGACGAGGTGGGCACCGGGCTCGATCTGACCAACACGGTCGGCTGGTTCACCGCCAAGTACCCGGTCGCGCTGACCGCCGCCCCGCTGGACCGGGACACCGTCCTCGCCGGCGGCCCGGCCCTGGGCGAATGGGTCAAGGACGCCAAGGAACAGCTGCGTGCCGTCCCGGACGGCCTCACCTACGGCCTGCTGAAGTACCTCGGCGACACCGCGGAGCTGCCCGGCGGGGACCCGGCGGTCGGGTTCAACTACCTCGGCCGCCGCGGCACCCCGCAGACCGGTGAGCAAAGCGGTGACTGGCGGATCCTCGGACCGCTCGACGCCCCCGACGCCCGGCGCTTCACCTCGCAGTCGATGCTGCTGCCGCACACCGTCGACATCAACGCGGTCGTGCTCGACAACGGCGAACGGCCCGAGCTCCACGCGACCTGGAGCTGGGCCGGCGCGCGGGTCGACCGCGCGTACATCACCGGCCTCCAGGCGCGGTGGCACGACGTCCTGGCCGGGATCGCCGCGTATGTGACGAACGGCGGCGGCGGACTGACGCCCTCCGACGTCGTACCCGCATCGGTCACCCGGCAGCAGATCACCCGGCTCGAACAGGTCGTCGAGCCGGCCGACATCCTCCCGCTCACCCCGCTCCAGACCGGACTGCTCTTCCACCGCCGGACCGACGGGGCCGAGCCCGCCGAGCTGTACACCGTGCAGCTGGGCATCGAGATCACCGGTGCGCTGGACGCGGAGCGCCTGCGCGAGGCCGTGCACACGGTGATCGCCCGCCACCCCAACCTCGCGGCCAGGTTCGTCGCCGACCAGCTCACCGAGCCGGTGCAGATCGTGCCGAAGCACCCGGACGTGCCGTGGACCGTGGTGAGCGGCGACGCCGGCGACGACCAGGAGCTGCTCGACGCGGAACTGGCCGCCTGCAGCAGGCTGGAGGACGAGGCGCCGCTGCGCGTCCTGCTCCGCGCGACGGGGCCGGACCGGCACACGCTCGTGCTGTCCGTCCACCACATCGTGGTGGACGGCTGGTCGATCCAGATCCTGCTACGGGAGATCTTCGCCGCCTACCGGCATGAGCCCCTGGCGCCCGCCCCGGCGTTCCGGACCTATGTCGAGTGGCTGTCCGCCCAGGACTGGACCGCCGCACAGCGGCACTGGCAGCAGCTGCTGGCGGGGCTGGAGTCGCCGACCCTGGTGGACCCGGTCGAACGATCCGGCCCCGCCGGGCGAGCGCTGATCCGAGCCGACCTCCCGGCGCACACCACCCGTGCCCTGGAGCGGCTGGCGCGGTCGCAGAACACCACCCTGAACATCGTGCTGCAGGCCGCCTGGGCGCGACTGCTGGGCGCGCTGACCGGCGGCCAGGACATCGTCTTCGGCACCACCGTCTCCGGCCGTCCGGCGGATCTGCCCGGCAGCGAAGCGGCCGTGGGCATGTTCATCAACACGATTCCGGTACGCGCCCGGATGACCGCCGGGACGACAACGGCCGAACTGATCGGCACGCTGCGGGACGCCTACCACGACGGACTGGACCACCAGTTCATGGCACTGGCCGACGTCCAGCGCGCAGCGGGTCACCAGCGGCTCTTCGACGCGATCTTCGTGTACGAGAACTATCCGCTGGAGGCGTCCGGCGGACAGCTCGACACCACGGAGCTGGGCATCCGGATCGCCTCCAGCCGCGAGTTCACGCACTACCCGATCGCCCTGCAGGCCTGGCCGGGCCGGCAGCTGCGGCTCCGCCTCGAATACCGCACCGACGTCTTCGACGAAGCGGCGGCCGAGCGGATCGTGGCGCGGCTGGAGACCCTGGTGACCGCCATGGCGGCCGACGCCGATCGGCCGTTGGCGTCGCTCGACGTCCTCGACGAGGGGGAGCGGGCCCAGCTGGATGTGCTGGGCAACCGTGCGGTGCTGTCGGAGCCGGTCGCCGCCGTGTCGGTGCCGGTGCTGTTCGCCGGGCAGGTGGAGCGGACTCCGGATGCCGTGGCGGTGGTGTTCGAGGGCCGGTCGTGGACGTACCGGGAGCTGGACGAGGCGTCGTCGCGGTTGGCGCATCTGCTGGCGGGTCGCGGTGTGGGCGCCGGGGACGTCGTGGCGCTGCTGCTGCCGCGTTCGCAGCACACGGTGCTCGCGATCCTGGCGGTGCTGAAGCTGGGCGCGGCGTATCTGCCGATCGATGTGAACAACCCGGACGAGCGCCTGGCGTTCGTGCTCGACGACGCCGCGCCGGTGGCGGTCGTGACGACGCAGGCGCTGTCGGACCGGCTGTGCGGGCACGGCGTCGCCGTGGTGGACGTCGAGGACCCGGCCCTCGGCGACCAGCCGTCCGCGGCCCTGCCGTTCCCCGGTGCCGACCGGATCGCCTACCTCATCTACACCTCCGGAACGACCGGCACCCCCAAGGGCGTCGCGGTCACCCACGCCAACGTGACGCAGCTGTTCGCCGCGTCGCCACGGAAGTCCGAGCTCGCGCCCGGGCAGGTGTGGTCGCTGTTCCACTCCTATGTATTCGACGTGTCGGTGTGGGAGATGTGGGGTGCGCTGCTGCACGGCGGGCGCCTGGTCGTCGCCTCCGAGGACGCCGTCCGCTCCGCCACCGACTTCCATGGCCTGCTCGTGAAGGAGCAGGTCACGGTACTGACCCAGACACCGTCCGCTCTGGGCCGGCTGTCGCCCGAGGGACTCGACGGAGTGCGGACCGTCTTCGTGGGCGGCGAGGCGTGCTCGGCCGAACTGGTCGACCGCTGGGCGCCCGGCCGGGACGTGATCAATTCCTACGGCCCGACCGAAGGCACCGTCTACGCCTCGATGAGCGCACCCATGCAGCCCGGCAGGGGAGCCCCCATCGGCTCGCCCGTACCGGGTGACGCGCTGTTCGTCCTGGACGCCGGTCTGCGTCGGGTGCCGGTCGGCGTGGTCGGCGAGCTGTACATCGCCGGACGCGGTGTCGCACGGGGATACGTCCGTCGCCCTGGTCTGACGGCGTCGCGGTTCGTGGCGAATCCGTTCGGTCCTGCGGGTTCGCGGATGTATCGCACGGGTGATTTGGTGCGGTGGAACTCCGGCGGTGAGTTGGAGTATGTGGGGCGTTCGGACGACCAGGTGAAGATCCGTGGTTTCCGGGTGGAGTTGGGTGAGGTCGAGGCTGCTCTGGCGGGTGTGGCCGGGGTGGAGCGGGCCGCTGTGGTGGTGCGGTCGACCGATGCCGGTAAGCAGTTGGTGGGGTATGTGGTGCCCGCCGATGCGGTCGCCGGTGTGGATGGTGCGGTGGTGCGCGGCGAGGTGGCCGTGCATCTGCCGGAGTACATGGTTCCTGCGGTGGTGATGGTCGTCGAGGATCTGCCGCTGACGGTGAACGGCAAGTTGGACAAGCGGGCTCTGCCGGAGCCGGAGTTCACGGGTGGGGTGTATCGGGCGCCGTCGTCGCCGGTGGAGGAGATCCTCGCGGGGATCTTCGCCCGGGTGCTGGGTCTGCCGCAGGTGGGCGTGGACGACTCCTTCTTCGACCTGGGCGGAAACTCGTTGTCGGCGATGCGGGTGGTCGCGGCGATACGGGAGTCCTTCGACTCCGAGATCGGTGTGCGCTCGCTGTGGGATGCGTCGTCGGTGTCGAGACTGGCCCATGTGGTGGGTGCGCTGCCGGGTGCGGGTGCGGGTGCGGCGTGGGTTCCGGTGGTGCGTCCTGAGCGGTTGCCGCTCTCGTTCGCGCAGCGCCGGTTGTGGTTCATTCACCAGTTGGAGGGGTTGTCGGCGACGTACAACATTCCGCTGGTGCTGCGGCTGAGCGGTGAGTTGGACGTACTGGCGCTGGGTGCGGCCGTCGCCGATGTGGTGGGCCGGCACGAGAGTCTGCGGACGGTCTTCCCGGACGTGGACGGCGTGCCCGAGCAGCGCATCCTCGACGTGGCCGAGGCGGACTTCGGCTGGGACGTCGTCGAAGCCACCGCATGGACGGCACACCGGCTGGACGAGGCCGTCGGTGCGGTGGCACGCCACGAGTTCGATCTGGCGGCCGAGATCCCCTTCCGCGCCCGTCTGTTCGCGGTATCCGCCACCGAACACCGGCTGGCCTTGGTGGTGCACCACATCGCGGGCGACGGCTCGTCGCTTGCGCCGCTGGTACGCGATCTCCTCACCGCCTACCGGGCGCGTGGCGCCCATACGGCCCCCCAGTGGTCGCCGCTGCCGGTCCAGTACGCCGACTACACGCTGTGGCAGCACGAACTCCTCGGCGACGAGGCGGATCCCGAGGGCCGGCTCGGCCGGCAGACCCGCTTCTGGGAGCAGGAACTCGCCGGATTCGAGGGGCTGTTGGAGCTTCCGACGGACCGGCCGTATCCGGCGGTGGCCGACCACCGGGGCGGTCAGGTCCTCGTCGAGTGGCCCGCGGAGCTGCAGGAACTGGTGCAGCGGGTCGCACGGGAGCACGACGCGACGACGTTCATGGTGATGTCGGCGGCGCTGTCGGTGCTGTTGTCGCGGTTGAGCGGCAGTGCGGATGTGGCGTTCGGCGTGCCGACGGCGGGCCGTGGGCGGACCGAGTTCGACGACATGGTCGGGTTCTTCGTCAACACGCTGGTGCTGCGGACGCAGGTCTCGGGCGAGCAGAGCTTCGGTGAGCTGCTCGGTCAGGTCCGGGAGCGGAGCCTGGACGCCTTCGCGCACCAGGATGTGCCCTTCGACGCCCTGGTGGACCGGCTCAACCCCGTCCGCACCCAGGCGCACCACCCGCTGATCCAGGTGCTGTTCGCCTGGCAGAACATCACCCTGCCCGACCTGTCCCTGCCCGGCCTGGACATCTCCCCGGACCAGGCGGACACCCTCACCGCACGCATGGACCTGACGTTCAGCCTGCGTGAGCGGTTCGACGACTCCGGTCGGCCCGCGGGCATCGGCGGCGTCGTCGAGTACCGCACCGACGTCTTCGACGCCGAGACCGTGGCACGCGTGGTGGCCCGGTGGCAGCGGCTGCTCACGGTGATGGTCGCCGACGCGGACCGCCCGGTGATGTCGGTCGACCTCCTGGACGAGGAGGAGCGGGCGGAGCTGGACGTGCTCGGTCAACGCGCCGTGCTGTTCGAGCAGGCCGACGACCCGTCGATTCCGCAGCTGTTCGCCGGGCAGGTGGAGCGGCGGCCGGACGACGTGGCCCTGGTGTTCGAGGGCCGGTCATGGACGTACCGGGAGCTGGACGAGGAATCGTCGCGGCTCGCACACCTCCTGTCCGGCCGCGGTGTGGCTGCCGGGGATGTCGTGGCGCTGCTGCTGCCCCGTTCGGCGCACACCGTGATCGCCATCCTGGCGCTGCTGAAGCTGGGCGCGACGTACCTGCCGATCGACGTCAACCACCCCGACGAGCGCGTGGTGTTCCTCCTCGACGACGCAGCGCCCCTCGCGGTCCTGACCACCGCCGAACAGGCGCACCGCGTCGACGGATCCGGTGTCCCGGTGGTCGACGTCGAAGATCCCGACATCAGCGCGCAGCCGACCGCCGCACCGCCGCTGCCGGACGCACACCGCGTTGCGTACATCACCTACACCTCCGGAACGACCGGTGTGCCCAAGGGCGTTGCCATCACCCAGGCGAACGTGACGCAGATGTACGCCCCCTCGGAGCGGGCGTTCGTGCCGACCCCGGACCAGGTGTGGTCGCTGTTCCACTCCTACGCGTTCGACGTGTCGGTGTGGGAGATGTGGGGTGCGCTGCTGCACGGCGGACGCCTGGTCGTCGTCCCCGAGGACGCCGTCCACTCCGCCACCGACTTCCATCGGCTGCTCATCGACGAAGAGGTCACCACCGTCAACCAGACCCCGTCGGCGCTCGAAATGCTGTCGCCCGAGGGACTGGACGGCGTACGGACCGTCTTCGTGGGCGGCGAGGCGAGTTCGCCCGAGCTGGTCGAGCGCTGGGCGCCCGGCCGCGCCATGATCAACGGCTACGGCGAGACCGAGACGTTCTATGCGTCCATGAGCGGTCCCATGCAGCCCGGCAAGGGTGCGCCGATCGGTTCGCCGGTTCCGGGTGACGCGCTGTTCGTGCTGGATGCCGGTCTGCGCCGGGTGCCGGTCGGCGTGGTCGGCGAGCTGTACGTGGCGGGCCGCAGCGTCGGCCTGGGCTATGTGGGCCGCGGGGGTCTGACGGCCTCGCGGTTCGTGGCGAACCCGTTCGGCCCCCCGGGGTCGCGGATGTACCGCACCGGTGACCTGGTGCGGTGGAACGCCTGGGGCGAGCTGGAGTACGTGGGCCGCTCGGACGACCAGGTGAAGATCCGTGGCTTCCGGGTGGAGCTGGGCGAGGTCGAGGCCGCCCTGGCCGGTGTGGCCGGTGTGGACCGGGCCGCTGTGATCGTGCGGCCGACCGATGCGGGCAAGCAGTTGGTGGGTTACGTGGTGCCCGCCGACGCGGCGACCGGCCTGGACGGCTCGGCGGTGCGCGGCGAGGTGGCCGTGCAGCTGCCGGAGTACATGGTTCCGGCCGTGGTGATGGTCGTCGAGGACTTCCCGCTCACCGTCAACGGCAAGCTGGACAAGCGGGCGCTGCCCGAGCCGCAGTTCACGGGCGGTGCGTACCGGGCGCCGTCGTCGCCGGTGGAGGAGATCCTCGCGGGCATCTTCGCGCGGGTGCTCGACCTGCCCCGGGTGGGCGTCGACGACTCCTTCTTCGACCTCGGCGGGAACTCCCTGTCGGCGATGCGGGTGGTCGCCGCCGTACGGGAGTCCTTCGACTCCGAGATCGGCGTGCGCGCGCTGCTGGAAGCACCGACGATCAGGGGACTGAGCCGGCAGCTCTACAGCTGGTCGCAGTCGGACGAACTGCCCCAGGTCACCAGGCTCCGGCAGGGCCCCGGCGATCCACTGTTCTGCATTCACCCCGGTGGCGGCGTCAGCTGGGCCTACCAGGCCCTCGGCAACGTCCTGAAGCGCCCGATCGTCGGCATCCAGCAGACCGTCGACACCGGCGAACGGCCCCGCACCGTACGGGAGATGGCCGAGCTCTACGCCGACCTGGTGCAGTCGATCCGGCCCGAAGGGCCCTACGACCTGCTCGGATGGTCCTTCGGCGGCGTGGTCGCCCATCAGATGGCGGTCGAGCTGCAGCGCCGGGGCGCGCAGGTGCGACGGCTGGTGCTGCTGGACGCGGCCATGGTGGAGCCCGGTGTGACACGGGCGGCGGAAGAGGAGTTCGACGAGGTCGATGTGCTGCGGTACTTCGTCTCCAAGAACGTCGAGCTGCCCGCGCCGCCCGAGCTGACCTCCTCCGAGCAGATCGTGGAGTGGGTCGAAGGCCAGTCCTCCCTCGGCGCCGCCATCCCGCCGGCCTGGATCATCAGCCACGTCGTACACAACCTCCGATACAACTCGGAACTCTGGCACGGCCATACACCGGAAATGTTCGACGGCACCGCCGTGGTGTTCAAGGCAATGGGGGCGGAAGTCGATTCGGGCTACTCGCGCGACTGGACGCCCTTCGTCACCGGTCCGGTCAAGGAATACGAAGTCGCATGCGAACACAACGACATATTGAGTCCCGATGTGTTGGACGCCTATGGCGACCTTCTGAAAGCAGGATTGGCAGGTGTCGATGATGAGTAAAGCCGGTGAATTCCCCTACGAGGCCGGAATCCATCCCAAGGGGTATACGTCCCGGCCGTGGACGATCAGGCAGCTGGCGGGCCTGGGCGACGGCCTCGACACCAACAAGCGATTCCACTACCTCCTCGAACGCGGTGAGACCGGGCTCTCCCTGGCCTTCGACCTGCCGACCCAGCTGGGGCTGGACCCGGACGATGCGGCGGCAGTGGGAGAGGTCGGCCGCGCGGGCGTCTCGGTCGCCACCGTCGACGATCTGGCGGCGGTGTTCGACGGAATTCCGCTGGACCAGGTGTCGGTCTCGTTCACCATCAACGCGACCGCGCCGATGATCCTCGCCCTGTGGATCGTGGTCGCCGAGGAATCCGGCGTCGATCCCGCACTGCTGCGCGGCACGCTGCAGAACGAGATGCTGAAGGAGCACGCGGCCCGCAAGGCGTTCGTCTTCGACCTGGACGACAGCTTCCGCTTCTCGCTGGACGTCATCGAGTACTGCGTACGCCATCTGCCCAAGGTCAATCCCGTCTCGATCTCGGGCGGCCATGCCCGCGAGGCCGGCGCGAACCGGTCGCTGGAGGTGGCGCTCGGCATCGCCGACGCCGAGCAGTACCTCCAGGGCATGCTGGACCGCGGTTTCACCGTCGACGAGGTCGCGCCACGGCTGAGCTTCATCTTCGGCACCCATATGGAACTGCTCGCCGAGGCGGCGAAGTTCCGGGTGCTGCGGAGGATGTACGCGACGCGCATGGTGGACCGCTTCGGCGCCACCAACGACAAATCGACCCGCATGCGCATTCAGGTCAACACCTTCGGATCGGCCCTGGCCGCGAGTGAACCGCTCAACAACATCGCGCGTACCACCATTCAGGCGATGGCGGCGGTTCTCGGCGGGGTCCAGTCGCTGCACGTCTGCGGTTTCGACGAGGCGGCGCAGACCCCCGGCCAGCTCTCCGCGCGGGTCGCGCTGCGCGTGCAGCAGATCCTGCTGAAGGAAACCGACGTGGCCCGGTACGTCGACCCGCTCGGCGGATCGGACACGATCTCCCGCATCGCCGACGAAATCGAGCAGGAAGCACAGGGCTGGCTCGACGACATCGCCGCCCGGGGCGGACTGCTGAGCTGTCTGCGCAGCGGGTGGCTGGAGTCGCATATCGACGACATGGCCTACGCCGGCGGTGGTCCCACGGTCGGCGTCGCCGATGCCGAGGTGTCCGAGGAGGAGGAGTGGCTCACCGAACGGCAACTTCGCTCCGGCGTCGTTCCGGGGCGTCGACGGCCCTTCGAGCGGGGGACGTGTGAGGCCGAACTGCGCGCCCTGACCAGCGACGTCGCGGCGGGACGCAACGTCATGGAATCGATGATCGCGGCTGCGCGGGCACGGGCCAGCATCGGCCAGATGCAACGTGCGGTCGCGGACGGACTGGCGGCCGCCGCGAACGACGGCCAGGCCCGCTGAACGGCAGTGCCAAACGCCGTCCCCGTGAAGTGCGGTGACGCGCCGACGGCAATTCCGAACAGACAGCGAACAGTCAGCGAAATAGACAGCGAATAGGTAGCGAGTAGATATGAACCAGCAGATGACCTCCACCATTTCCGCGTTCTGGGAGCGCGCTCTCGGTGTGGACGGCCTCACGCCCGAGGACAACTTCTTCGACCTCGGCGGTGACTCCCTGGTGGCGGCGAAGATCCTCGCCCTGATCGAGCGGGAGTACGGCATCGAGGCGGAACTGCGCCTGATATTCAACAACCCCACCATCGAGGAGTTCGTGGACGCCGTCAACGAGGAGCTGACCGCGGTGCCACAGCGGGGGGCCGGTGCATGACCGCACAGGAATTCCTTTCGCTGTGGGGCGGCCCGACGAAGCCGGAGTGCTTCCTCACCGACTTCGCACGGCACGTCGAGGACGACCCCGATCGCACGGCGGTCGTCGACACCGGACGCCAGTACACCTACGGTGAGCTGGCGGCCTGGGCGCAGTGCGTGTCGGCCGACCTGGAGACGGCCGGAGTGGCCACCGCAGACCGGGTCGCGGTGTCCCTGCCGCGCGGCGCGGGCGCGGTCGCCGCGCTGCTCGGGGTGATGCTCCGCGGCGCCACCTACGTGCCGCTGGATCCCGAATACCCCGCCGAGCGCCTGCAGTTCATGATCGACGACTGCGCGCCGCGTGCCGTCATCGCCACCGAGCACACCAGCGTGCGCTACGACGGCCCGATGCTGCGGATCGGTGCGGCGCCCGCCACGACCGCGGCGCCGGACATCCGCCCGGTCCCCTGCGACCCCGAGCTGCCGGTCTACGTCATCTACACCTCCGGTTCGACCGGGTGGCCCAAGGGCGTGGCACTGACCCACCGCTGCGTGGACGCGATGGTCGACTGGCAGGCCTCGCACTCGCCGCGACCGGACCTGCGTACCGCCCAGTTCGCCCCGCTGAACTTCGACGTCTCGTTCCAGGAGATCCTCGGCACGCTGTGCGGCGGCGGCACGCTGGTGATCATGCCGGAGGAGCTGCGCCGCGAGCCGGCCCGCCTGCTGCGCTGGCTGGCCGACCACCGGGTCGAGCGGCTGTTCGTCCCGTTCGTCGCCCTGCAGATGCTGGCCGTGACGGCGCGGGCGGAACTGCTCGACAAGCTGCACCTGGTCGAGGTGAACACCGCCGGTGAGCAGATGGTCTGCTCACAGGACGTCCGGTCGATGTTCGCCGGCATGCCCGCCTGCCGACTGGTCAACCACTACGGGCAGAGCGAATCCGCCATGGTGACGTCGCATGTACTGGACGCCGACCCGGCGACCTGGCCCCATCTGCCCCCGATCGGCGTCCCCCTGCCCGGATGCGAGCTGCTCGTCGCACCGGAGGATCCGGACACCCCCCACATCGGCGAACTCCTCGTTGCCGGGCACCCGTTGTCCGAGGGATACCTGGGGCGGCCGGAGCTGACCGCCCAGCGGTACATCGACATCGCCCCCTCCCCGGCCGGGCACACCCGAGCCTTCCGCACCGGGGACCTGGTCGAACTCACCGCGGACGGCGTGCGCTTCCTGTCGCGCATGGACGACCAGATCAAGATCCGCGGAATCCGGGTGGATCTCCTGGAGGTCGATGCGCAACTGCTGTCGGCCCCCGAGATCGCCGCCGCCGCGACGGCCATGGTGCCGAGCAGGTCCGGTCACACCAGCCTCCGGGCCGCGGTCGTACTCCGCGAGAGCGGCGACGCGGCCATCGAGGCCGGCATCCTCGACCGCCTGCGCACGGTGCTGCCGGAGGTGTCGGTGCCGCTCTCGGTCACCGAGCTGCCCGAACTCCCCAGAACGCCCAGTGGCAAGATCGACCGAGAGGCCGTCGTGCAGGCGATCTCCGATGATCTGAGCCGGCGTCGACGCGGCCGGGTCGGTCGCGCATGACGACGATCCTGCATGACCGGCCCGCGGACGCCGGCCAGTACGCGCTGTGGGCGGAGGCGGAGATCGATCCGTCGATCAGCGGCGGCGGATACTTCGTGGCGACCTTCCACGGCGCCGTCGACGAAGACGATCTGAAGGCGGCGGCCCAGTCGGTGCTGCACCGGCACGAGCCGTTGCGGTCGGTGCTCCGGCTGATCGACGGGCAGCTGCGCCAGTGCGTGCTGTCGGCGCAGGACGCCTGCTCCTTCGGCCGCGCCGAACTCGCCTGCGAGCAGGGCACCGAGAGGGCAGCCGTCCGTGCCTGGACGGCGCAGCACCTCCAGCGCCGCCACTGGGACCTGTCCACCGAGGCACCGATCCGCTTCCACCTCCTGACGCACGGCGACGACCGCTGCTCGGTCGTGTTCGCGGCACATCACGCCGGCTTCGACGGGCGCAGCAAGTTCCTCGTGGCCCGGGACTTCTCGGCCTACCTCGGGGACATCCGGGCGGGCCGCCCGGTACGGCCGTCGCCACTGGCCGCGCCCACGACACCGGTCGCCCCCGGCGACGTGGTCGAGGAGGCGACGGCCTTCTGGCGCCGGACCGTCGAGACGGCCACGCCGATGGCCCTGCCCGAGGGCGGACGGCTGGGAGACCGGACGATCACGTCCTCGCCCACCATCGACCTGGACCCGTCCGCGGTCGCCACCCTGCGGGAGACGGCCCGGACGCTGAAGGTGAGCACCTTCACCATGCTCCTGGCGGCCTCGATCCGTCAGTTGGCGGTGTACGGCAACAGCACCGCTCTCCTGGCGCTGGCCTCCGACGTGAGCGACGAGCACACCGGCCATGTCGCGGGCCTCCAGATCAACGTGGTCCCCGTGGCCGTCGGGATCAGCCGGCAGGCGTCGATCGAGCAGTCGGTGGAGGCGGCCCGCCAGGCGCTCTCCCACCTGGCGCGCTTCCGCCGGGTTCCGTTCGTCGACCTGGTCGCCGGCGTGCCGGGCAAACCGCTGGCCCGGCTCGGCACCGAACTCGGCCTCTCCTTTCCCCGGCCACCGGCCGGGCTGGACCTGGACATCCCGGGCCTGCGCACCGACTGGGACTTCTTCACCCCGAACACCTCGGCGACGCTGGCCAGGACACTGCAGATCCGGGCGAACTGGCCGGACTGCCGGGTGCGCCTGGACTACCGCCAGGACCTCATGGGAGCGCAGGAAGCGGAGCAGCTCCTGACCGACTTCCGCACGGCCGTCTCGGACCTCGCGGCGAACCGTACGACGCCCTCGGTCACCACGGCGGTCGCGGACCGGCCGGACACCGCCACCGACGGGATCCCCTACACCCGCGGCGGTGTCCGCGCCGGAACACTGCTGGACGAGGACCCCCCGAATCCGCCGCGCCTGGTCCCCGCGGAGGGCGTGGCGTTCACGGCGCACGGCCCGTCGGGGCAGCCGTTGCCGCGATCGATCGCGGGTGCGCTCCAGGTCCGTCTTCCCGACGGCCGCGAGATGCCCACCGGCGACTGCGGATATGTCGCCGCGGACGGCGGCGTGCGGCTGCTCGGGCCGGAACACGGCCGATGGATCTGCACCCGCAGCCTGATCGACGCCTCGGCCGTCACGCGCATCGCCCGGACCCATCCATGGGTCCGGGAAGCGGAAGTGCGGCTCGAAAGGGCCCGGACCCAGACCGCGGTGCTGGTGGTGACCGGTCGGGGCCCGGATGCCCCGACCGTGCGCGAGTTCCGCGCGTATCTGCGGAAGTGGCTGCACGGAAGCGATCTGCCGGGACGTATTCAGATCCGCCATTCCGAGATGGACAGCAAGGAAGGATGACCATGGACGAGCTTTCGGCAGCGGTGGTAGCGGGAGCCTCTCCCGACGTACTGGAACGCATTCCGGTTCCGAGTGAGTACACCGCGGCCTACCTGCGGGCCGAAGATGTCGGCATGTTCGCCGGCGTCGAGGACAAGGACGTCCGCAAATCGCTCCACATCGGGGACGTCCCCATGCCGGAGCTCGCTCCGGATGAGGTCCTGGTCGCCGTCATGGCGGCGGCGATGAACTACAACACGATCTGGTCGGCCACCTTCGAGCCGATGCCCACCTTCAACTTCCTGCGCCACTACGGAAAGCAGGGCGGGTGGGCCGCACGGCACGACCAGCCTTACCACGTACTCGGCTCGGACGCCGCCGGAGTGGTCGTACGAGTCGGCAACGGCGTCCGGAACTGGAAGATCGGCGACCATGTGGCCATCGCGACGGCCCACGTCGACGACCAGGAGGCACTCACGCACGACGACGGCATGATGGGCGCCGAGCAGCGGGCGTGGGGATTCGAGACCAATTTCGGTGGACTCGCCCATTACGCGATCGTCCGGGCGAGCCAGCTGCTCCCCAAGGCCGCTCACCTCAGCTGGGAGGAAGCGGCCAGCAATCCACTGTGCGCCGGGACGGCCTACCGGATGCTCATCAGCCAGCGCGGCGCCAACATGCGCCAGGGCGATGTGGTGCTCGTATGGGGCGCGGCGGGCGGCCTGGGCGGCTACGCGGTGCAGTTCGTCCGCAATGGCGGTGGCATCCCGATCGGCATCGTCGGCTCGGACAAGAAGGCCGAACTCGCCCGCAAGCTCGGTTGCGAGCTGGTGATCGACCGGCGTGAGATCGGTGAGATCTCCGCCGACCCGGACGCCACCGTGGCGACCGGCAAGCGGCTGGGGAAGATCATCAGGCGTGAGATCGGCGAGGACCCGAATATCGTCTTCGAGCACGTCGGACGCGACACCTTCGGCATCTCGGTGTACGTGGCCAGGCGCGGTGGTGTCATCGTGACCTGCGGATCGAGCACCGGTTATCAGCACACCTTCGACAACCGCTACCTGTGGATGCGTCTGAAGAAGGTCATCGGCAGCCACGGAGCGAACCTCTACGAGCAGTGGCAGGCGAATCGCCTCATCCAGCGCGGGCGGGTGCTGCCGATGCTGTCCGAGGTGTACCCGTTCCACGAGACCGCCGAAGCCGCGCGCATGATCCAGCTGAACGGACACCTCGGCAAGGTCGGCGTGCTCTGCCTGGCGCCGTCCAGGGGCCTCGGCGTGACCGATTCCGTACTGCGATCGCACATCGGCGAGGACCGGATCACCCCACTGATGGCGGCATGACGACGCCGGTCATCATTCAGACACAGGAAAGGCCGGGGGACAGATGAATCGCGTCCGAGTGGTTGTCGCCAAACCGGGATTGGATGGCCACGACCGAGGGGCGAAGGTGGTCGCGCGGGCATTGCGCGACGCCGGTATGGAGGTGATCTACACCGGATTGCGCCAGACGCCCGAGCAGATAGTCCGCACCGCTCTGGAAGAGGGAGCCGACGCCATCGGCCTGTCCCTGCTCTCGGGTGCGCATATGGAGTTGGTGCCCAGGATCCTGAAGCTGCTCGCCGAGAACGACGCGGCGAACGTACCGGTGTTCTGCGGCGGAATCATCCCGCCGGAGGACGCCCGGCAACTCGTCGAAATGGGTGTGCTGAGGGTGTTCACCTCGCGTGACTCGCTGCCGGAGATCATCGAATGGGCCCAGGCGAATCTGCACCTCATCGAGGTGACGGATTGACCAGCCAACAGCTCCGGGAATCGCTGGAATCCGCACGGCACGGCAATGTGCGGGCGCTGGCGCGCCTCATGGCCCGCGCGGAGAACCACCACCTCACGGAGGCCGATCTCCCAGCGTCCGAACGCTCCGCAACGGTGATCGGCCTGACCGGTCCGCCGGGCGTCGGCAAGTCGACGTTGACGTCGTGCCTCATCGCCGAGTTCCGGCGGCGTGGGAGCCGTGTGGCGGTGCTCTGTTTCGACCCGTCGTCACCGGTGACCGGCGGCTCGCTGCTCGGCGACCGGATCCGGATGCAGGAGCATTCCGAAGATCCAGGGGTGTTCATCCGATCGGTCTCCAGCCGAGGCCATCTCGGCGGGCTCTCGGCCACCGCCCGGCCGATGGTCTCGATCCTGTCCGAGGCGGGATTCGACGTCATCCTCATCGAGACCGTCGGGGCCGGGCAGTCCGAGGTCGAGATCGCCTCCGTAGCCGACCGGACAATCGTCGTCCTCGCACCCGGAGCGGGCGACGGCATTCAGCTGGCCAAGGCCGGCGTACTCGAAATCGCCGACCTCTACGTCGTGAACAAGGCGGACCAGGACGGGGTCGGCACGATCCTGCGTGAACTCCGGGCAATGGTCGCACTCGGCACGCGACCCATACCCGTGGTCACCACCACCGCCAGCCGCCGCGAAGGAGCCGCGGACGTCATCGCGGCCCTCGGAGTCGACTGACGGGCCACTGCGCATCATGGGGCACGGCCGGCCTGGACTCCGGCGACGAACCGCCGTGCCCCAACACACCTTCAGGCCGCACCAAGGGGGCGGGGGCGACCAGAGCGAAGCGCACGGGATGACGTCCGAAAGTGACTGCCCCGCGAGTCGCAACGGCGGGCCCCCGAATGCTGCTTGACGGTTTCCGTCACGCGCTTTGCAAAGAGTGCTACTTTGGAAAGTATTCGATCAAGCTGGACTGCAGCCGGCCGGTGGGCCCGTCCCCGGTCGGCTCACGCATGTGTGGAAGGCGTTGAAACTCCATGGCTGTTCAATCCGGTGACACCTCGCAGGATCGCCGAGTACGAGTGCAGGGCGAGCCCGTCGAGTCCTACCCGCAGATGGCTCCCGAGGTCGAACGGGGTGCCGTGCGCCGCATCACCGTCGTCGGGGAGGAGATCCTGCACCGACGGTGCCGGGAGGTCACCGAGTTCGGCACGCCGGAGCTCTCACAGCTGATCGACGACATGTTCGCCACGAACCAGGTGGCGGAGGGCGCGGGGCTCGCCGCCAACCAGATCGACGTGGACCTGCAGTTGTTCGTATGGGACATCACCGATGAGTGGGGCGTGCGCCACGTCGGCCACATCGCCAACCCGGTCCTGGACGAGGTCGCGACCGAGGACCGCATGCTGATCGAAGAACCCGAAGGATGCCTGTCGGTTCCCGGCCCCTACCGTGTGGTGCCCCGCGTCGACCGCGCCGTCGTACGAGGCCGCGACAAGGACGGCAACCCCCTGGTGATCGAGGGCAGGGGCTACTTCGCCCGGTGCCTGCAGCACGAGACGGACCACCTTCACGGTCACCTCTATCTGGACCGCCTTGCCCAGCGGGAGCGGAAGTCGGCGCTCCGCGAGATGGCCGAGTCCAAGGAGAAGATGTTCGCCCGCCGCGCCGCCTTGGCCAAGGAATTGGGCAAGTGACCCTGCTCCCCGACCACGCAGGGGCGTAAGCGACGGAGAATCCTCGGGCGCCCGCCCACTCCGGCAGGCGCCCGAGACCAGCTCCCCACCCGTCACCTTTCTCCCGGGGAACGGAACGACACGCAATTCTCGGCCCGCCGTCCTGCGTCCGGTTACCGAGAGAGACGCGATGCGGGCTCACTCGACGCCGCCGCAGCGCGGTAACTCGCGCGCCTGGACGGCGCCTCGTATCCGTCCACTCTGCCCCGGGCCGCGGTCGCCTTCGCGGGGGCGCTGACACTGGCGGTCGCGATTACCGCGGCTCTTGCCGCCGTGCGGGGAAGCATCCACTGCGCTGCTCACGCCCCCATGCAACCCGATGCCACTGACACCGCGCGAACCCCCGCCCGAAGCTGTGGATAACCTCGTCGCCCGCGAGTTATCCACAGGGGTCGCGGAGCGACGGCCGGTCGCGGGATCTTCGAGCCATGAATCCGCACAGCGAACCGCGCAAGCGCAGCACCGACATCAACTCCGCGGGAAAGCCCTCGGCCTCATCCGCCGCGAATTCCCCGGACGCCTCCGGCCACCCGGCGGACTCCTCGCCTCCCTCACCCGCCTCCCGCGCCCTCGAACGGCCGGCCCCGGCCATCCCCACGCAAAGCACCACCCCGCCCAGTTCCTCCGGCCCCTCCCAACCCTCCCAGCCCGCCGGCCCTTCCCACTCCGCAACCGCCGCCGCCGACTCGGCCCGGACCGAGCATGCCGAAGCACAGGTCACCCTGCGCGGACCGGCCGAGCTCGCCGACGCCCTGCCGTACCTCATGGGCTTCTACCCGGACGACTCCATCGTGATGGTGGCGCTGCACGGCGAGCGCGGCCGCTTCGGCGGCCGCGTCCGGCTCGGCATCCCGACGGACACCACCCAGTGGCCCGACACCGCCGACCAGCTCGCAGACTGCCTGATCTCAGCAGGTCAGGAGCGTGCAGCCCGGCCCGCAGCGATCATCGTCTACCTCTGCCAGGAGCCCGCGGCGGGCGAGAGCGGCAAGGACGTCAAGGACCGCCTCCGCCCGCTCGCCCAACGGCTGCGCACCGCCTGCGGCGCACTCGACGTACCCGTCCTCGAAGCGCTCTGCATCTCCAACGGCCGCTTCTGGTCCTACTGCTGCCCCGACTTCCGGTGCTGCCCCGCAGACGGCACGCCCATGGTCATGCCGGGAACCTCCGTGATGGCCGCGGCCGCCGCGTACGCGGGAATGCAGGTGCGCGGCTCACTCAAGGAAATGGAGGCCCGGCTGACGCCCCGCAGGGGGCCGCGCGCCGCCGACCAGGAGAAGGCGCTGGACAAGGCGGCCGGTGCGCTCGTCCCCCGCATGCTGCGGGCAGACGGTGCGGTGGCCGTCCGCAGGGACACCCTCGACCTGGCCGCCGCCATGATCCACCGCTTTCGCCAGGACACCCCCTCGGGCAGCAACCGGGCCCGGGACGCCTGTGACGACGCGCTGATCACCGACGCCGAGGCCGCCGACCTCATCCTCGGCCTCCAGGACCGGATCACCCGCGACCGGGCGGCCGAGTGGATGGACGGCCCCGTCGCCGCGCCCGCCCTCCGGCTCTGGCGCGCCCTCGCCCGCCGCTGCGCGGGCGGCTACATGGAACACGCGGTGGCACCGCTCACCCTCGCCGGATGGGTCTGCTGGTCCACCGAGGACGGACCTTCGGCGCGGGTCGCCCTCAGCTGCGCCCTGGCCATCGACCCCGATTACACCTTCGCGCAGCTCCTGCACCGCGCGATCAACGAAGGCCTCGATCCGGAGCCGTTGCGCCGCTGCCTGCGCGAGCAGCACCGGGAGGCGGCGGCCGCCACCGACGGTGCCGCGCCCACCGCCGAGTCGACCCCTCCCGCCGAGTCGCAGCCCGCCGCCGACGAGGCGTCGCAGCACGCGCGGCGATCGGGCCGCCCGGCCCGCTCCGGGCCCGCCGGCCGCCCCCGGGGACCACGCGGCGGCACCGGCCCCGGCGCCCGTACGACCGACGGGCGCGGCAGGCGCCGCGCGCGCCGGGACGACGACCGGAGCAGGCGATGATCGCACCGGCGCCATGCGACCGGCGTGACCTGGGCACCGGCCGGACCGTTCACCTATTTGGAGCAGGCCGTACGGATCCCCGACCCCACCAGGGAGCGCAGAGCGTGCCAGGCATCGTCCCCACCACCCAGCCGGTCCACCGGCCATCCGGAGAGCGCCGCCCGGCGCCGCCCCGCGCCCCACAACCCCAACCCGTCCACTCCTCACTGGTCTGCGTGGCCCTCCCCGCGCTCGCCGTGTCCCCCGGCTCGGGCCAGCTGACCGGCCACGGCCTGGAGGGCTTCTACCGCGACGGCCGGCGGGTCCTGTCCCACTGCGAACTGCGGGCCGGGAGCGGCGAACCGCTCGTGGTCCAGGGGAGGCTGACCGGCGCGGACCGCGCCCGGTTCATCGGGACCGTCCGCAGGAGCGGCGAGCGCGGGCCGGACCCGGAGATCCGCATGGAGCGGCTGCGGTACGCCGACGGCACCGAGCGGATCACCTTCCGCAGCAGCGTGGCCCGGCCGGTCCGGCTACCCGTCGAGATCCGGCTCGGCACGGACCTCGCGGAGCTCGGAGCCGTCGCCGTCGGCCTTCCGGGCCCTGAACTCCGGGCCGTGGTCCACGGCTCCGGGCTCCGCTGGTCGGGGCCCGGGGTGCATGCGGTGGTGAGGGCGACACCCACACCCGAGGACGCCCTCGCCTCGGCGGGGTTGCTGCGCTGGGAGCTGAGCCTGCCGCCCGGCGGCAGCCGCACCATCGAACTGCACGCCGGACTGGAGCACGCCCCCGGTCGCCCCGGCGCCGGCGCTCCCGTCAGCCGGCGCGCCGGGGGCGTCCGCATCCCCGGCCCCCGCCGCGGAACGTTCGCGCCGCACAAACGCGGTGACCGGCCGCCGCAACCCTGGGCGGCCGCCCGGCTGACATGCGACGACCATCGGGCCGACGCCCTGATGGCAGGCAGCCTCGACGATCTGTACGGCCTGACGATGCGCGACCCGATCGCACCCGCGGACGTATATGTCGCAGGCGGTTTCCCCTGGCGCTGTGGTCTCGCCCCGGCCGAGGCGCTGTGGACCGCCCGGATGCTGCTGCCGCTCGGCACCCGGCTTGCCGCAGGCACACTGCGTGCGCTGGCCCGTAGTCAGCACGCCGCCCCAGGGGCGGATTTCGGCCGAATTCCCGGTGCCCTCCGGGACGCCGGACCGCACGCCCCGCCGAGCTGCACGGGCATCGAGGCGACCTTGCTGTTTCCCACCGTTCTCGCCGAGGCGCGTCGTTGGGGCCTGCCCGAGCGGGAGACCGAGTGGCTGATGCCCGCCGCGGAGCGCTGCCTGCGCTGGCTGCGCATCGTGACCGACCCGCCGCGCGGCGGCCGCGGCGGCTATGTGCCCGACCCCGCTCCCGGCGGGCCGTACCGCTGCGAGACCCAGGCCCACGCCCACCGCGCCGCCCTGCTGGGCGCCGACCTCCTCGAGGCGTACGGATCGTCCGAGGCGGCAGCGCTGCGGGAGTGGGCCGCGGACCTGCGCTCCCGATTCCGTACGGACTTCTGGGTCGAGGACCGCACGGGCGGCCGCCCCGCGGCTCTGCTCACCGCCGACGGACGGCCCGTCCCGCATCTCGCCTCCACCACCGCCCACCTCCTCGACACCGGCCTCCTCGGCGGCGGCACCCTCGCCCCCGGCCTGCTGGACGCGGCACAGACCGACCGACTGGCCAGACTGCTCGGCGGCCCGGCCATGGACTCCGGGTGGGGCCTGCGCGGGCTGGGCGCCAAGGAGAGCGGCTACAACCCGTTCGGCCACCGCAGCGGCGCGGTACGCGTCCACGAAACCGCGATCGCCGCCACCGGCCTGGCCGCGGCCGGCCACGAACGGGCAGCCGGCGCCCTGACCAAAGGCGTCCTCGACGCCGCCGACAGCTTCGGACACCGCCTTCCCGAGATGTACGCGGGGGAGCAGCGCACCACCGACGGTGCGCCCGTCCCGCACCCGGCGGCCTGCCGTCCGGCGGCCGTGGCGGCGGCCGGCGCGATGCAGATACTGATCGCGCTCGCCGGACTGCGCCCCGACGTCCCGGCCGGAACGGTGTCCCTGCGGCCGCTGGGCACCGCCCCGCTCGGCGCGATAGAGCTCACTGACCTGAGGGTCGCGGAGCAGCCGTTCGCCCTGCGGATCAGCAGACTCGGCATGGGAATGGTCGAGGCGGCGGCGGAAGGCCTGCAGCTGGGCACCTGAGGTGCCTCGTGGGCCTGTTTATCGTCAGGCGGACGACTATGATCACGCCATGCCTCCCTACGACCCGTCGGCCTTCCCGCCCTTCGCTGTCACCGTCGACCTGGTCGTGCTCACCGTGCGCCGCCACGCCCTGTGCGCACTGGCCGTGCGCCGCGGTGAGCCGCCGTTCCAGGGGCGCTGGGCCCTGCCCGGCGGATTCGTCCGGGCCGACGAGGACCTCGAGGACGCGGCAGCCCGGGAGCTCGCCGAGGAGACCGGCCTGCACGCCCAGTCCCCGGCGGACGCGTCGCCCGCTTACGGCGCGCACCTCGAACAGCTCGCCACCTACGGCGACCCCAAGCGCGACCCCCGGATGCGGGTCGTCAGCGTCGCCCACCTGGTCCTCGCTCCCGACCTGCCCGCCCCCACTGCCGGTGGAGACGCCCACAGCGCGCGCTGGGCACCGGTGGAGACCCTCCTGGAACAGGACGACACCCGCGAGGGCGAGCTGGCCGCGCCCCTCGCGTTCGACCACGCCCGGATCCTCGCCGACGGTGTGGAGCGCGCCCGCTCGAAGATCGAGTACTCCTCGCTCGCCACGGCCTTCTGCCCGCCCGAGTTCACCGTGGGCGAGCTGCGCCGGGTCTACGAGGCGGTCTGGGGCGTGGCGCTCGACCCCCGCAACTTCCACCGCAAGGTGACCGGAACACCGGGGTTCCTGGTGCCCACGGGCGGAACCACCACACGCCAGGGCGGCCGCCCCGCACAGCTGTTCCGGGCCGGCGGAGCGACCCTGCTCAACCCGCCCATGCTGCGCCCCGAGATCTGAGCCCGGGGCGCATACCGCGTGAGCGCCGGGCCGGCGTGCGCCCTCGTGGACACGACACAGCGTCAAGAAGGACCAATTACGAGAAAATAGGACATATTACAGTACCCTGGCCGGGTGAGTTCTTTCGTGCGCCCGATAGTCGACGCCCGGCCGGCGCCTCCGGCCGGGAGCGACCCGCGCCCGGCGCTCCGCGCCGCCCCGCCCTGACGCCTCGCGCACGGCCGGCCCCGGCGTCCGGGCTGGCCTGTGTCCGCCATGCCCTCCCGGCGTGCTGTGGCGCCTCGCCTGCTCACGGGGTGAGTGGCGCCCTCAACTGCCCATGCCTGCAATGGCCGTGGCGGCACCCGGATCCTGGCTGCCTCCGTACTCCGGTTCGCCGCAACAGGGTTGGCGCCGTGAAGTCCCCACCCCCGCGCGAGCCGACCCGGGCATCGGTCGCCGATCACGCGGCCGCCGTCAAGTGCCCCTCCGGAATCGACCGAGGCATATCGGTCGCGAGGTCGCTCGTAAGCCAACTTACGGACAGCGCAATGGTGTTGGCGTTCACCGGCCCTGGCCTGCGGTGATGCACGCTCGGCGTGATACGGCTTCGCCTTCTGACCGAGTAAGGCGCCTGTTTTGGCGCGGTGTTGTTATGGCTGTTGCTCACAACTCGCCATGGAGCGTGCGTTTCCTTCCGATAAAGCGTCAATTCGGAGATGGGGGGCGATCACCCTTTCGTGTGCTTTTCACCAAAGACCTCAAGGGTGTTCAGAGTGTCGCCGACAAAGGATGCGTGAGTACCCTTGCGCACACCATGATGACCGCGGCTCGCCCCGGCGACACCGGCCTTGCAGGCCCGGGCGAGCTTGACCGCTACCCCTACGCCAACGCCGCCAACGCCGCGAGCGCCAACCACACAGCCGGTCCGGAGCGTGCAGAGCGCGTTTCGCAGGTCTGGGACGGCCCCGAAACAGACATCGGCCGAGTCGGCCGTCGCGCCGCCGGCAGTCGCGGCCGCGGCCTGCACGGCCAACTCGTCCAGCAGCTCGGGCAGATGATCGTCTCCGGCGATCTCGGCGCCGACCGCCCGCTCGTCCCCGAGGAGATCGGCCAGCGCTTCGAGGTCTCCCGCACCGTCGTCCGTGAGTCGCTGCGCGTCCTCGAGGCCAAGGGCCTCGTCAGCGCCCGCCCCAACGTCGGCACCCGGGTGCGCCCGGTCAGCGACTGGAACCTCCTCGACCCCGACATCATCGAGTGGCGGGCCTACGGGCCGCAGCGCGACGACCAGCGCCGTGAGCTGTGCGAGCTGCGCTGGACGATCGAGCCACTGGCCGCCCGGCTCGCCGCCGGCCACGGCCGGGAGGACATCCAGCAGCGGCTCGCCGACATGGTCGAGATCATGGGCCACTCCGCGGCCCAGGGCGACACCATGACCTTCTCCCGCGCCGACGCCGAGTTCCACGCCCTGCTGCTGCAGCTCGCCGGCAACCGCATGCTCGAGCACCTCTCGGGCATCGTCTCCGCCGCCCTGCACGTCTCCGGCGGCCCCAGCGGCGGTTGCGAGCGGCCGGTCGAGACATCCGTGGGCCAGCACATGAGGGTCGTCGACGCCATCGGATCCGGCGACGCCACGGCGGCCGAATCCGCGATGCGCCAGCTTCTCGCCGCACACGGCGAGGCCGTCGGCCAGGGCTCCGGGACGCCTGTCGACCACGTCGTCCCCGCGCCCCGCGAGCACTGAAGGCCCGTACGCGACCGCGTACGGACCGTAGGCGCCGCGCGGCCCCCCGTGCCCCGCGTCTCCCTCGGGCGGGGCACGCCGTACGCGGCGAAGGCGCACATGATCGCCGGATCCGGACGTCGACCGGATCCGGCGGGGGACCTTGGGAGGATTGCATGTCATATGACTGGGAATGGGTCGTTATGGGGTGTGACTCGGGCCACGCAGATTGGGCGTAACGCTCTTCAGGGAAGCGCGATGACTTAAGAGGTGATAGCCGAGGAGGGAATACGGACGGCGTTCGTGACGCTGTTCAACTCCCCGGTTGCCCCTGCGCCGTCGGTCCATCCCCACCGGCGGTCGTCGGCTCCGATCCACACTGGACGGGGTCGGAAGCCGTTTCCATCGTTCCGAGAGGTTGTTCGTGTCGGCCAGCACATCCCGTACGCTCCCGCCGGAGATCGCCGAGTCCGAGTCTGTGATGGCGCTCATCGAGCGGGGAAAGGCAGATGGGCAGATCGCCGGCGATGACGTGCGTCGGGCCTTCGAGGCTGACCAGATTCCGCCAACCCAGTGGAAGAACGTTCTGCGCAGCCTCAACCAGATCCTCGACGAGGAGGGTGTGACGCTGATGGTCAGTGCCGCAGAGGCGCCCAAGCGCACCCGCAAGAGCGTCGCAGCGAAGAGTCCGGCGAAGCGCACCGCCACCAAGACCGTCGCGGCCAAGACCGCCACGGTCAGGAAGACCACCGCCGCCGCCCCCGCCTCCGTGGCGGACCCGTCGGCCGGTGAGTCCGAGTCCGCGCCTGCGAAGAAGGCAGCGGCGAAGAAGACGACCGCCAAGAAGGCGGTCGCGAAGAAGACCACGGCCAAGAAGGCCACCGCCAAGAAGACCGCGTCCAAGAAGGACGTCGACGAGCTGCTCGACGACGAGGTGACCGAGGAGACCCCGGCGCCCGGCAAGGGCGACGCCCCCGAGGCCGCCGAGGGCGCGGAGAACGCCGGCTTCGTCCTGTCCGACGACGACGAGGACGACGCCCCCGCGCAGCAGGTCGCCGCGGCCGGCGCCACCGCCGACCCGGTCAAGGACTACCTCAAGCAGATCGGCAAGGTCCCGCTCCTCAACGCCGAGCAGGAGGTGGAGCTCGCCAAGCGCATCGAGGCGGGCCTGTTCGCCGAGGACAAGCTGGCGAACTCCGACAAGCTCGCGCCGAAGCTCAAGCGCGAACTGGAGATCATCGCCGAGGACGGCCGCCGCGCGAAGAACCACCTGCTGGAGGCCAACCTCCGACTGGTCGTCTCCCTGGCCAAGCGGTACACCGGCCGCGGCATGCTCTTCCTGGACCTGATCCAGGAGGGCAACCTCGGTCTGATCCGTGCGGTCGAGAAGTTCGACTACACCAAGGGCTACAAGTTCTCGACCTACGCGACGTGGTGGATCCGCCAGGCCATCACCCGCGCCATGGCCGACCAGGCCCGTACGATCCGTATCCCCGTCCACATGGTCGAGGTCATCAACAAGCTGGCCCGTGTCCAGCGCCAGATGCTCCAGGATCTGGGCCGCGAGCCCACCCCGGAGGAGCTGGCCAAGGAACTCGACATGACCCCCGAGAAGGTCATCGAGGTCCAGAAGTACGGACGCGAGCCGATCTCGCTGCACACCCCGCTGGGCGAGGACGGCGACAGCGAGTTCGGTGACCTCATCGAGGACTCCGAGGCAGTCGTCCCGGCCGACGCGGTCAGCTTCACGCTTCTGCAGGAGCAGCTGCACTCGGTGCTGGACACCCTCTCCGAGCGCGAGGCCGGCGTGGTCTCCATGCGCTTCGGCCTCACGGACGGCCAGCCCAAGACGCTGGACGAGATCGGCAAGGTCTACGGCGTCACGCGTGAGCGGATCCGCCAGATCGAGTCGAAGACGATGTCGAAGCTGCGCCACCCGTCCCGCTCCCAGGTGCTGCGCGACTACCTCGACTAGTCCAACCTGCCCGGACAGCGTCACGAGCCCGGTTCCTCCAGCGTGGAGGGGCCGGGCTCGCGTCCGTCCGGGTGCGGGTCGAGGCTGCTTGGGGTCACTCTGGGTTGGCGAGCTATCTCCCAGAGTCAGGAGTCCGTATGCGTCCGACCGCACGCGCTGCCTTCGGAGCCCTCGCCCTGGTCCTTGCCCTGCCGGCGTCGGCGGCCGCGGACGAGTCGGTGATCGGTGGAAAGCCCACCCAGATGTCGCAGAGCCCCTGGGCGGTCGCGCTGGCCTCCCACGCTCGCTTCGGGGCCCAGCGCTCCGGACAGTTCTGCGGCGGCGTGCTCGTCGGGCACTCCACGGTGGTGACGGCCGCCCACTGCCTGAGCAAGGAGGTGCTGGGCGTGCCCTGGCAGCAGGTGCGGGATCTGCGGATCGTGGTCGGGCGCGACAACCTCACCGGCGGCGGTGGCCAGGAGCGTAAGCCCGCGAAGGTGTGGGTCAACCCGCGCTATGACAACTGGACGAACGACGGCGACATGGCCGTGATCACGCTCGACAAGCCCGTCCCGAACCGGCCCATTCCAATAGCCGGACGGCATGACGCCGCCTACCGGCCGGGAAGCAGGGCCACGGTCTACGGCTGGGGAGACACCACGGGTGAGGGCAGCTATGCGACGCGGCTGCGGTCGGCGCACGTCAACGTGCTGCGCGACGCCGTCTGCGCGCGGGCCTACCCGGGCAGCGCCGACGGTACCTACCGGTCGCCTTCGATGCTGTGCGCGGGGGAGCCGGCGGGCGGCCGGGACGCCTGCCAGGGGGACAGCGGCGGGCCGCTGGTCGTACGCGGGCGGCTCGTGGGGCTGGTGTCATGGGGGACCGGCTGCGGCCAGGCGGGCAGCCCCGGCGTCTATACGCGCGCTTCGGCGCTGCTTCCGGCGCTGTCGGCGCACGGAGCCGGCTGAGAAGTCCAGGGGAGCCGGCGGGTATGCGTGAGCGTACGAGTGCGGGCGGTCTCCCCGGTGGTGTCGGGGGAACCGCCCGCTGCACGGCCCTGGGCCGCTGCTCGCTCGTCGTGGATGCGAAGTGTCAGCGTTCCTCATCGGACGCGGACGCCGGAGGGGCGGTCAGCCGCTCCGTCTCGTCCTGTATTTCCGCGGCGATCTTCTTGAGTTCTGGCTCGAACTTGCGACCGTGGTGGGCGCAGAAGAGCAGTTCTCCGCCGGACATCAGGACGACGCGCAGGTATGCCTGGGCGCCGCAGCGGTCGCAGCGGTCAGCGGCCGTCAGCGGGCTCGCGGGTGTCAGAACAGTAGTCACGTCGCCTCTTCTCTAGCTCGACGAGCTGTCGTACCAGGGTCAACATCCAACCAGGCCGAAAACGTTCCCGCTCGTGCCTTTTCCTCGAAAAAAATTCTCCGAGGGGGCCGGGTGCTGCCGGGTGGCGGCGAATGAGCCGTATTGCTTGGTGGTCTGATTCACGTTGGTTGCTGGGTCCGTCCCCCCGGCTGGCTTGCCGGTTGTTGATGAGGACGTGCCCGGAGCCTAAATGGTTCATGCCTCGAAGGGAACGTGATGTGCACGTCACTCGGACGTCACCCCAACGAGGGATCGAACGTACGAGCGAAATTCTACTACCATGAGCATGCGTACGGGTGGCGTCACATCGGCTCTACTAGGCCTCGGTACGCTCTGACCGGCGACACCGCCACAACCGAGTCCGCGGAATGCGGACTGCCAGAAATTCAGCGAGGAGCGAACCGCGTGACCGCCGAGATGTCCGTGCCGTCCACCGCAGTGCTGACCGGGGCAGACCGGGACGGTTCCAACTACACCGCGCGGCATCTGCTCGTCCTCGAGGGCCTCGAGGCCGTCCGTAAGCGCCCCGGCATGTACATCGGCTCCACGGACAGTCGTGGCCTCATGCACTGCCTGTGGGAGATCATCGACAACTCCGTCGACGAGGCGCTGGGCGGCTACTGCGACCACATCGAGGTGATCCTCCACGACGACGGGTCGGTGGAGGTCCGGGACAACGGCCGCGGCATCCCCGTGGACGTCGAGCCCAAGACCGGTCTGAGCGGCGTCGAGGTCGTGATGACCAAGCTGCACGCCGGCGGAAAGTTCGGCGGCGGCTCGTACGCGGCCTCCGGTGGCCTGCACGGTGTCGGCGCCTCCGTCGTCAACGCCCTCTCCGCACGGCTCGACGTCGAGGTCGACCGCAACAGCAAGACGCACTCGATCAGCTTCCGACGCGGCGTCCCCGGCATCTTCACCGAATCCGGCCCCGACGCGCCCTTCGACCCGGGCAACGGCCTGCTCAAGGGCAAGCGGATCGCCAAGACCAAGACGGGCACCCGCGTCCGCTACTGGGCCGACCGGCAGATCTTCCTCAAGGACGCCAAGCTCTCCCTGGAGACGCTGCACGCCCGCGCCCGCCAGACGGCCTTCCTCGTGCCGGGCCTGACCCTCATCGTCCGCGACGAGCGCGGCATCGACGGCGCCGGAAAGACGGAGGAGACGTTCCGCTACGACGGCGGCATCAGCGAGTTCTGCGAGTACCTCGCGCAGGACAAGGCCGTCTGCGACGTGGTGCG
This sequence comes from Streptomyces sp. NPDC033270, assembly GCF_055576575.1. NCBI lineage: Bacteria > Bacillati > Actinomycetota > Actinomycetes > Kitasatosporales > Streptomycetaceae > Streptomyces > Streptomyces sp. NPDC033270. The sequence goes on along the minus strand of NZ_JBVIRA010000018.1, from coordinate 67,111 downwards.
GCTGACCGGCCAGGGCACCTTCAAGGAGACCGTGCCGGTCCTCGACGACCGCGGCCACATGACACCGACCGAGGTCACCCGGGAACTGGGCGTCGACATCGCCCTGCGCTGGGGCACCGGCTACGACGCCACGGTCAAGTCGTTCGTCAACATCATCGCCACCCCCAAGGGCGGCACCCATGTCTCCGGCTTCGAGCGCTCGGTCACCAAGACCGTCAACGAAGCCCTGCGGTCCAGCAAGCTGCTGCGCGTCGCCGAGGACGACGTCGTCAAGGACGACGCCATGGAAGGCCTCACCGCCGTGGTGACCGTGCGGCTCGCCGAGCCGCAGTTCGAGGGCCAGACCAAGGAGGTGCTCGGCACCTCTGCCGCCTCCCGGATCGTGGCCCAGGTGGTGAGCCGGGAGCTCAAGGCGTTCCTGACCTCCACCAAGCGGGACGCCAAGCAGCAGGCACGTGCCGTCATGGAGAAGGTCGTCGCGGCGGCCCGTACGCGTATCGCCGCCCGCCAGCACAAGGAGGCCCAGCGGCGGAAGACGGCGCTGGAATCCTCCTCGCTGCCGGCCAAGCTCGCGGACTGCCGCAGCGACGACGTCGACCGCAGTGAACTCTTCATCGTCGAGGGCGACTCGGCGCTGGGCACGGCGAAGCTGGCCCGGAACTCCGAATTCCAGGCACTGCTGCCGATCCGCGGCAAGATCCTCAACGTCCAGAAGTCGTCGGTCTCGGACATGCTCAAGAACGCCGAGTGCGGCGCCATCATCCAGGTCATAGGGGCTGGCTCCGGCCGCACCTTCGACATCGACGCCGCCCGCTACGGCAAGGTCATCTTCCTGGCCGACGCGGATGTCGACGGCGCCCACATCCGCTGCCTGCTGCTGACCCTCTTCCAGCGCTACATGCGGCCGATGGTCGAACAGGGCCGGGTCTTCTCCGCCGTCCCGCCGCTGCACCGCGTCGAGCTGACCAACCCCAGGAAGGGCCAGGAGAAGTACATCTACACCTACTCGGACAACGAGCTGCGCCAGACCCTGCTCGAACTCGAGCGCAAGAAGGTCCGCTACAAGGACAGCATCCAGCGCTACAAGGGCCTGGGCGAAATGGACGCCGACCAGCTCGCCGAGACGACCATGGACCCGCGCCACCGCACCCTGCGCCGCATCAACATCAGCGACCTGGAAGCGGCGGAGCAGGCTTTCGACCTGCTGATGGGCAACGAAGTCGCCCCCCGCAAGGAGTTCATCACCAACTCCGCGTCCACCCTGGACCGTTCGCGCATCGACACCTGAGCGCACCACGGCACCCGTCGGGCGCCTTTTCCACCCATGGGTGGAGAGGCGCCCGACGCCTTTTCCACCCACTCCCCACCCTGGCTCCGATCCGGAGGGCCGCCGCGCTCCATAGCGTCGGAAGGGTCGGAATTCCCCGTTCCACGGAGCCTCAGATCATGAGCGGCCTACTCCACATCGTTGTGATCACCGCGGCTGTCGTGTTCGTGTTCATCCAGCAGTTCAAGACGCAGCGCCTCGCGTCCGAGGGCAGGAGGTGGTGGCTGACCCCCGCCGTTCTGACGGTCATGGAGCCGCGTTCTGACGGTCATGGCGCCGCGGCAACCCGGTCTCCTCGACGCCCGGCACCACACGGCATCCGCTGCCCTGCTCGCCGTGGAGCTGCTCATCGGACTGGCCTGCGGCGCCCGGCTGGGCCTGGACGACGCGTATCTGGACGGACGCGGACGGCACGGTTGTGGACCAAGGGAGGCTGGACGGCGGCCGGTGTCTGGCTCTGCGGCATGGCGCTGCGCGCCGGCCTCACGGGTGTCGCCGCGGCCATGGGCATCCAAGGGAAGCGCGGCCGTCATGCTCGGTGTCGCCGCGATGCTGCTGACACGGACCGGTGTCACCGCCTGGCAGGCCCAGGACCTGTGGCAGACGTACCGTGTGCCCGCCGCCGGCTGATGCCCCTGGCTGTACGCCCCGGGACGGAGACCCATGGGGTGAACGCCTCGCACCGCGCTACGACGACGAAGGACCGCACGTGACGCTGAACGCCTGGACGAGCTGGCCCCTGAGGGAGTCACTGTCCCGTGAGGGCAGCGGCGCCCGGTTGTGGATCGGCCGATCCGTGCGCGTCCTGGTGGTCGCGGGACTGACGTGGGCGACCGTGACGGGGCCGCACTTCCACGGCTGGGCACTGATTGCGGCCGTCGCCGGCTTGGCCCTCACCATGCTGGCGTTCCGCGGCTTCTTCCGTGTGACGCTGCAACACCGTCTGCGGCCGTCCATCGCGCTGTTCGCCGTACTGGAGGCCGCGGCCTTCGGCTTCCGGTACGCCGACGAGCGCACGCCGGCGATCGTCCGGTGGTGCGCATGCGCCATGATCGCCATGGAGCGACTGCCGTCGAGCGTCGCCGTACCGTGCGCCGGAGCGGCACTCGGTGCGTACGGGGTGATGAACACCGACAACTGGCTGACGACCACCACGACCACCACGACCACCGCAGGCCTGGCGCTGGCGGGCCGCGTCGTACGGCTGGACGCCGAGGCACGCGGCAACGCCCAGCGGCTGCTGGCCCAGGAACGGGCCGCCTGTAAGGCCGAAGCCGAATCGGCGGCACTCACCGAACGGGGACGGATCGCACGGGAGAACCACGATGGGCTCGCCCACAGTCTCAGCGCCCAGCTGGTGCACCTGGAGGCGGCACGGCTGCTGATCCAGCGCAGCACCGACCTCGAGGCCGACCGTGAACAGCTCATGGAACGGGTGGTGGCGTGCCGGGGAATGGCCCGTGAAGGGCTGGAGGGCGCCTGTGAGGCGCTTTCCGCGCTCCGCGGAGGATGGGCCCGGTCGAGGACTTCCTGCGCCGCCTGACGGCCGCTGAGGGCGCTCGGCTGGACGTTTCGGGTGAGGTTCGCCCCCTGCCGGCCGAGGCGGGCCTCGCGGTGCGCAGAGTCGCCCAGGAGCTGCTGACGAACGTACGCAAGCACGCCCCGGGCGCCCGGGTGAACGTGCTGCTGGAGTACACGGCAGACGACGTGCGCCTTCAGGTGCGCGATTTCGGAGGCCGGGGCAGGCCGCCGAGCTCGCCGAGAGTGGCTCCGGCTACGGTCTGCTCGGGATGCGGTAGCGCGCCGAATTCCTTGGCGGAACGCTTGAGTCCGGGCCCGCTGAGGAGGGTTTCGTGGTGCGGCTGCGAGTGCCGGCATGACGGCGCGTAAGACGGCACGTGTCGTGGCCGCCGATGACCAGACCGTGGTGCGTGAGGGCATCGTGATGCTGCTGGGGCTGCTCCGGGCATCGAGGTCGTCGGATCGGCCGCAGACGGTGAGGAGGCCGTCCGTTTGGTCGCCGAACTGGCCCCCGACGTCGTCCTGATGGACCTGCGCATGCCACGCTGCGACGGCGTCGAGGCCGCCCGTCGCATCCGCGCGGACCACCCCGGCACCCAGGTCGTGGTGCTCACCACCTACGCCGACGACGACTCGCTCTTTCCCACCCTGCAGGCCGGCGCCCGCGGCTACGTGACCAAGGATGCCGACGGCGATGAGATCGTCCGCGCCATCGACGACGTGCTCTCGGGCGAGGCCGGAGCGTCGCCGAGGATCCAGTGCAGGCTCCTGGAGCGCGTCACGGAGCCCGTACGGAACTTGCCGCAACCGCCCGACGAGCCACCGAACGGGCTCGCCGCCCCGCGAGGTGGAGGTGCTGAGACTGGTTGCCGACGGACAGTCCAATCCGGAGATCGCGCGCATGCCGCACGTCCCCACCGCGACGGTGGAGACCCACGTCAACAATCTCTTCGCCAAAGCGGGACTGCGCGACCGGACTCAGGCCGTCCACTACGCCTATCGCCACGGTCTCGCGCAGCCGCCCGGATAGCTCATCACCTGATGGGGTGAAGGGACCAGAACAACGCACACCACCCGGGGCGGTCGGGCGATTTATCGACAAGTCTCGGCATGTGGGGGCGGAAGTACGGGCGTTGACGGGATCGAGCGGCTTAGCGCGCGCACCTGATGTGCCGTACCGGTCTCAGACCCAGTCATAACGGTGTTCCGGGCGGCCGGTCTCGCCGTACCTGAGAGTGAGGCGTACCCGTCCAGCCCGCTCCAGCAGCTTGAGGTAGCGCTGCGCGGTCTGCCGGCTCAGGCCGGCCTGGAGGGCGACGTCCTGGGCCGACAACGGGGAGTGGGCGGAGCGCAGTACCGAACGCACACGGTCGGCAGTGGCGGAGGAGTGGCCCTTGGGCAACTCGGCGGGGCCGGCGTTGGCGGCTCCCAACGCCCCGAAGATCCGGTCCACCTCGGACTGCTCCGCCTGCCCGCCATCCGCGAACGTACGATGCAGCGCCGCGTACCCCTCCAACTTGGAGCGCAGGCCCGCAAAGGTGAAGGGCTTGACCAGGTACTGCAGTGCGCCGTGCCGCATCGCGGCCTGCACGGTCGCGATGTCGCGAGCCGCCGTCACCATGATCACGTCAGTGAGTAGACCGCGCCGTCGCAGGTCGCCGACCAGTTGAAGCCCCGTTCTGTCGGGGAGGTAGTGGTCCAGAAGGATCAGATCGACAGGGTGCGTCTCAAGGGCGGCGAGGGCTTCGGCGGCGGTATGCGCGAGGCAACTGACCCGGAACCCCTCTACCTTGGCGACATACGCCGCGTTGATCCGGGCGACGTGCACATCATCGTCCACGACCAGTACGTCGATCATTGCCTGGCCTCCGTGACGCCTGTGGAGTGACGAGCGTCCTCGCCACGTCCGGCCCGCCCGGTGGCATGGGTGTTCATCGCTGCTTCCTGGGGTGCTCCACCCAGTCGGGGAATCTCTTTGGACAGTGCGTCAGGGAGGGTGATGGTGAACACCGCGCCACCACCGGGGCGCTCGTCGACCTCGGCGCTGCCCCCGTAGCGCTCGGCGAGTCGGCGGACGAGGGCCAGGCCGATGCCGCGCTGCCCGTGGGCGGGCGGCTCCTTGGTCGTCCAACCTTCCGTGAAGATCTCCGCACGACGCGCCTCGGGCACTCCTGGCCCGTTGTCGCTGACGCGGACGATGGCGGTGTGGCCATCGGCCCGGATCTCCACTTCCAGTTGTGCGTCACGTTCGCTCGATGTGGCATCCAGGGCGTTGTCGATGAGGTTGCCGAGTACGGTGACCAGGCTGTGCGGGTCGACCAGCCGGTCGGGCAGATGAGTTTCGGGCGCGATGCGCAAGGAGACGCCACGCTCGGTGGCGACCGTTGCCTTGCCCACCAGGAGGGCGGCGAGTAGCGGATCGTGGATGCGCTCGGTGACCTGCTCCGCAGTCGCCCGATGCACGCCCACGGCCCGTGTCACAAACTCCACGGCCTCTTCGTGCAGCCCCAGTTCGAGCAGCCCGAGGAGTGTGTGCAGCCGGTTGGCGTGCTCGTGATCCTGGGCGCGCAGGGCGTCGATCAGGCCACGGGTACCGTCCAGTTCGCGGCCCAGCCGTTCCAGTTCGGTGCGGTCGCGCAAAGTGACCACCGCGCCCCCGTCGTCGGTCGGCATGCGGTTCGCCACCAGAACCCGCTGTCCGCTGACGGCCAGCAGATCGGCCCCTGAAACACGGCCGGCCAGCACGTCGGTCGTACGGCCCGGTGGCAGGACGGTGTCCAGGGGGCGGCCGGTGTCCTCGGAGCGCAGGTCGAGGAGGCGCTGCGCCTCATCGTTCATCAGGCGGATCCGGCCGCGGACGTCGAGCGCGAGGAACCCTTCACGAATGCCGTGCAGCATGGCCTCCCGCTCGGCGAGCAGCGCGGAGATGTCGGAGAACGCCAGGTCATGGGTGCGGCGCTGGAGACGGCGGGAGACGAGGTAGGCGGCGAGTGCGCCCACGGCGAGAGCTCCGCCCGCGTAAGCGAGCAATTGCGGGACGGTGGAGAGCAGCCGTTCCTGCACGCTCTCGTACGCGATGCCGACCGAGACGGCCCCGATGACCTCGCCGTTCTCGTCGCGCAGTGGGACCTTGCCGCGCGCGGAGCGACCGAGGGTGCCCTCATCGATCTGCATGACCTCGTGGCCGGAGAGGGCGACGCTGGGGTCGGTGGAGACGTGGTGTCCGATCTCGTCAGGGTCGGTGTGGGACCAGCGCACTCCGCGCTTGTCCATGATCACTACGTACTCGGCGCCGGTGGCGGCACGGATCCGCTCTGCCTCGTTCTGGACGGGGCCGTGACGGCTGGGGTGTGAGGATGCCAGGGCGTCGTCGAGCGACGGTGCCGCGGCGGTGGTCTGCGCGATGGCCAGGGCGCGGCGCATCGCCTGATCGTCCAGCTGGGCGCTGAGCGGGGCGAGGAAGAGGCCGGTTGCCAGTGCGGTGACTCCCGTGGCGATGGCCAGCTGCATCATCAGCACCTGGGAGAAGACGCGGCGTGGCCAGCCCAGGCGCGGCCACTTCAGGCGCAACCCGGGTGCGGTGCCGGAGGCCAGCGCGTCGGCGGGGATGGCCGCGGAACCCGAGGGGCGAACGCCTCTCGGGCGCGGAGCCGACGCATCCTTCTCGCCCATACGAACGAACAGTAAGCGCGGTGGCGGCCGGGCGGTAATCGCCGACGGGGCCGAATTCGGAGGGTGTTCGGGCGGCGACTCGCAGCGCCGCTGTGGGCGGCGGAAAGGGTGCTCGAGTGGTTATCCACAGGCCTTTCGGTCGCAGATCGTACGCGCTTAGCCTCACAACGTGATGTCGATTCCGGCCGGATGAGGATCGTGCGCGCGTTGGGGCGCGAAGAGGGGAGCGGTCATGTGGTCCACGAGGGATGGCAAAGGGGTGTGGCGTGCAGCAGCGCGGGGCGATGGCCGCCGCATGGTGGCGTGGCGGGCAGCGGGAGCGATGCTGGGCCTGGGGCTCGCTGTGTTGGTCATTAAGCGACCTGGAGCCTCCGGGCGTCTGTCGAGCATTGCGGCCGTTGGCGATGCGTCCTTACGGCAGACTCCCGGTGAGTCCCGGGTGGCGAGCCGGCCGCGAGGCGCCGCCAACGGTTCGAGCGCGCCCCCGCGGAGGCCCGGGAGATCAGCTACAGGAGGCTGTTGTCCTTGCTCGTGTCGCACCCGCGATGGCGGTGATGGAGCCAACCGCCATCCGAGCCGGTGGACCGAGCGGCGCACCACAGCTAGCGGGCGCCGGAGCACCGTCGGTCCGCTCTTGGACGATCACCCGCCAGGCGCGGCCGTCCGTGTGCGCAATGACGACGGCCCAGGTGGGGACGGCACCCGCAGGCGTCCCGCTGTGAAGCGCCCGGTGGTCGGCCGGCAACAGTTCGGGCCGCACCGTGTCGGTCCTTACGACGTCGAGTGCGTCCGCGCGGTCCTCCCAAATGAGCTGGCGGACCGCGAGGTCGGCCGCCTGGGCCGGGCGGCCCCACGCCGAGCGGCCACGGCAGTGGTTGAGCGCGATCCGTCCGTCGCTCGCCGACTCCACGGCGCCCTTGACCAGAGGGGCCGAGGCGCGGCCGTAGGCGTAGCCGTAGGGGAGGACGAAGAGGGTGGGGGAGAAGCGGTGGCCGCCGATGTGGGTGACTTCCCACGCCCCGACTCCGCCAGCGACGAGCTCGGCGGCGAGCGGCCGGCCGAGGAGGGCGCAGCAGCGGTCCCGCTTGCCGTTGGTGCACACGAGGACCAGTGGTTCACCGGTGTACGGCTCCCAGAGGCCGCCATGCTCTCCGGCACCCAGGGCGGTGAAATTCAGCCCGAGGGCTGCTCGCGGGTCGGTGACCGTGGTCGTGCGGATCCATGAACGCCCTGGGGCGGTGTGCGCGAGGAACATGCGGCGCGGGGAGGCGTCGTGGCAGTCGGCATGACGTCCTGGCCTGCGGATGAGGGCGATGCGTACACCCGTGCCCTCTGCCGCGGCTTCCAGAGCCCGGCCGACGTCAGGGGCAAGGTGGCTGTCAGTCAGCGCATTGGCCCCCCACGGTCCGGACTGCTCGATGAGTAGCCAGGTCAGGGCGGTGGCCGCCGTCCCTGCGAGAGGTTCGGCCGATTCGAGGGAAGCGGAGGCGCAGGTACTCACAAAGGTGAGCCTAACCTCATCTGCTGTAGACGGCTTCTGGCAGGGGGCCCAGAGGCTCGGACGTCCATGGAAAACGCCCGGCTGAGGCCAGAGGCTTGAGCAGCCCAGGGCCACGTAAACGGGGAGTTCCTCGGCCTTACGGCAGCGGCTGCGGGGGCTTCGGGCCGCAGTACCTGCCGCTCGGGCGCATGCGGACGGGGGGCTCGCCGTACTCTTCCAGGGCGTGGGCGATCCAGCCGGCGGTGCGAGCGACGGCGAAGATGGTTTCGCCTGCCTCGGTCGGCATTCCGCTCGCGACGGTCAGCACGGCAAGCGCCAGGTCGACGTTGGCGTGCAGCTCCGTGTGTCGAGCGGTGGTGGTGATCACCTCGCGAGCAGCCTGTAGCGCGGGGCGGGCGCGTGGCACTTCTTCCAACAGCTCGAAGAGGGTGTGGGCGCGCGGGTCCTCGCCCGTGTAGAGGCGATGCCCAAGGCCGGGTACCCGGCGCCCGGCTCGCAGATGGTCGGCGACGACGGCTGCCGCGCTTCCCCGGTCCAGCACCTCGAGCAGCATCCGGTGGGCGAGTCCGCTTGCCGCACCGTGCAACGCGCCGTCCAGCGCTCCAAAGCCGGCCGAGACAATCGCGTACGGATGCGCGCGTGCTGAGGCGGCGACTCGTACCGCGAGGGTGGAGGCGGCGAGGTCGTGATCGATGAGCAGAATCAGTGCGGCGTCCAGGATGCGCAGCGATTCAGGGTCGGCCGGCTCAGAGGTGAGGCGTGACCACAGGCGTGGTGCCAGTGGTGCGGCGGCGGACTGCTCGGCGGCCTGTGACGGCAGGGCGTCGACAAGGGTCGGGATCAGGGTGCGGGCCGTGTCGAGGACGACGTTCTCGGACAGGTCGAAGCGGAGTGGGTCAGCGGCTGCCGCAGCGATCACCGCGACGCGCAGATGGTCCATCGGTCCGCTGTGAGCCGGCAGTGCGTGTACGGCGCGGCGGGCCGCCAACAGGGCGTCGTGTGGTGCGGTGAAGCGGATGCCACGGCGCATCTCACCGGTCCACAGCCACTCGGCCACTTCCTCGTAGCTGTAGTGGGCGGCGAGTTCGGATGCATCGACGCCACGGAAGTAGCAGTGGTCGCGGTCGATGAGGGTGATGCCGGTGTGGACGGCCAACTCGCCACTGGAGGCGGACGGTTCGCGCCGGCCACTGCGGCGAGCCAGTGTCTCGACCTCCTTCGCGTCGAAGGTGCTGCCACGGCTGCCCGGCTCGCGGCGGCTGGTCAGCTGGCCGCGGCTGACATACGCGTACACCGTCTCGGGCTTCACGCCGAGCCGGTCGGCCGCCTCCCGGGTGTTCAGCCGTCGCCCGCCCGCGTCCTGCGTGGTGTCTTGATCCGCCATGAGGTCACCGTATCCAGACTCATACATATTGATTCAATCAATATTGACGACTGTTGAGTCAAGCATAGATAGTCGGATCAATATTCGGGGAGGAAGAACAAAGGAGATCCGCCATGCCGATCGCCGAGGCGAACGCACCGATCGACGCGCCCCGTGGACTCGCGGGTGTCATCGTCACCGAGACCCAACTCGGCGATGTCCGGGGCCTCGAGGGCTTTTACCACTACCGCCAGTACTCCGCAGTCGAGCTGGCCGCGAGCCGCAGCTTCGAGGACGTCTGGTACCTGATGTTCCACGGTGAGCTGCCCGACGCGGCGCAGCTGGCGGCATTCACAGCCCAGACCGCCGCACTGCGGCCACTGCCCGCCGCCGTGCGCGACGCACTTCCCGCCCTCGCCCAGGCCGGTGCGCTCGCCGGCCCGCTCGCCGGGCTGCGTACCGCGCTCTCGCTGCTCGGTGCGACGGCCGGCTTCCGGCCTCTGTACGACATCGATGCCGACCAGAGGCGGGCCGACGCACTTGCCGCCTGTGCCGCCGTACCAACCCTGCTCACCGCGCTCCACCGGCTCGGCCAGGGGCAGCAGCCTGTGGAGCCGCGCGCGGATCTCGGCCACGCCGCCAACTACCTCTACATGCTCACCGGCGAAGAGCCTCGGCCGGAACAGGTGCGCGCGATCGAGGCGTACCTGATCTCCACCATCGACCACGGGTTCAACGCCTCGACCTTCACCGCCCGCGTCATCACCTCCACCGGCGCCGACCTCGCGGCCTGCCTCGTCGGTGCCATCGGTGCGCTCTCCGGCCCGCTGCACGGCGGTGCGCCCAGCCGCGCACTGGACACCCTCGACGCCATCGGCACACCGGACCGCATCGACGCCTGGATCCGCGACCGCGTGCTGCGCGGCGAGCGGATCATGGGATTCGGGCACCCCGTCTACCGCACCGAGGACCCGCGCTCCCGGATGCTGCGTGGCATCGCCGAGGGCTTCGGTGGACCTCTGGTGGAGTTCGCCCTCCAGGTGGAGGCGAGGGCCGAGGCACTGCTGGCCGAGCTCAAGCCGGGTCGCGAGCTGCACATCAATGTGGAGTTCTACGCGGGCGTCGTCATGGAGCTGTGCGGACTGCCCCGTGAGATGTTCACACCCACGTTCTGCGCGGCCCGCGTCGTCGGCTGGAGCGCCAACATCCTGGAGCAGGCGGAGGATTCGAAGATCATTCGTCCGGCGGCCCGGTACGTCGGCCCGCCCCCGCCGCAGCCGCTGCCCGCCGCCGCGGCCCTCTAGGAGCCGACGGGGCGGGCCGAGCCCGGGGCGGCCGGCGGTCCGTTACGATCGACAGCTCGTTCGCCGCCGGTCCGGGCGGCCCGCCACCCGCACCATGGAGGCGCCCCTTGGCCACGCAACAGATCCCGGTCGTCGTGCTCGCGGGATTCCTCGGGTCGGGCAAGACCACCCTCCTCAACCATCTGCTCGGCGCCGGCGACGGCACCCGTATCGGCGCGATCGTCAACGACTTCGGCAGCATCGAGATCGACGCCATGACCGTCGCCGGGCAGGTGGACTCGATGGTGTCGCTCGGCAACGGCTGCCTGTGCTGCGCGGTCGACACCAGCGAACTGGACACCTACCTGGAGCGGCTGGCCCGCCCCGCCGCCCGTATCGACGTGATCGTCATCGAGGCCAGCGGGCTGGCCGAGCCGCAGGAACTCATCCGGATGATCCTCGCCAGCGACAACGACCGGATCGTCTACGGCGGGCTGATCGAGGTCGTGGACGCCGCCGAGTTCGATGACACCCGTGCGCGGCATCCCGAACTGGACCGGCATGTGGGCATCGCCGACATCGTGGTGCTCAACAAGGCCGACCGGATCGGGGAGGCGGCGCGGCAGGCACTCATGGACCGGCTCGCGCAGCTCGCTCCGGGACGGCCGGTGATCTGCACGGCGTACGGCCGGGTCGACCCCGAGCTGTTCTTCGATCGCGGGACGGGGGAGGACCTCGACGCGTCCGTGCGTCAGCTGTCGTTCGAGGATCTGCTGCGAGAGGCCGCGGCGAAGGGCGGGCCCGCCGGTCAGGACGACGATCACTGCGATGGCGGCCAAGGCCACTGCGATGACGGCGAAGGCCACTGCGATCACCCGGAGCACGCGCATCACCCCGATCACGCGGGTCATCTGCACGCCGCCTATCAGAGCGTGGAGTTCACCTCGTCCGAGCCGATGCACCCGCGCCGGCTCATGGGTTTCCTCGACAGCCGCCCGACCGGCCTCTACCGCATCAAGGGCTTCGTCCACTTCGACGTTCCGGAGAACCGCCAGAGGTTCACGCTGCACGCGGTCGGCGACTTCCTGCGCTTCTATCCCGAGCCGTGGCCGAAGGGCGAGGAGCGGTGCACCCAGCTCGTCATGATCGGCAGCGGCATCGACGCGCCGGCGCTGCGCAAGGAGCTGGAGAACTGCCGGGAGACCGGCCCGTCGGATGCCGATGTGAACAGCATGTGGGGCGTGCTGCGCTATGTGGCTGCCCGTGATGAAGACATCGGAGCAGACCTCTGAGGGTGATGTCTGAAGACGTCTGAGGGCGATGTGTGCAGAGGGCTGAGGGCGACGTCTGAAGAGGGCACACGTCGGAGGAGGGCGGTCGAGACAGACGTCGGAGGGGGACGGTGAGGCAGACGTCTGAGGAGAGTGGCTGAGGGGAGTGGCTGAGGAACGCGGACGGGCGCTGTCGGGCCGGTAGACGTCCGGCTCGACAGCGCCCGTCCGCGTTGCGCGCGGTGCGCCGCCTACATCGGGCCCGCCAGTGCCGCCACCGGCTTCGTCAGGGGCACGCCCGAGCCGTCCCGTCGCGGATCGACATCCGGCAGCGTGACCGGGGCGCCCTTGGCGTCCGCGGCCCGCACCGGCGTCGGCCCCGCCCATGCCTGGGTCAGGCAGTCCTCGCCCTTCAGGAAGCGCTGGCAGCGCACGCCGCCGGTGGCCCTGCCCTTGCGCGGGTACTGGTCGAACGGGGTGAGCTTGGCCGTCGCCACGGAGTCGTCGAGCGTGCCGTGTGAGCCGGCGACGGTGAACACCATGGCGTCGGAGGCCGGATCGACGGCCGAGAACGAGATCACCTTTGCGCCCTCGCCCAGCTTGATACCCGCCATACCGCCGGCCGGGCGGCCCTGCGGCCGTACCTGCGACGCCTGATAGCGCAACAGCTGCGCCTCGTTGGTGATGAAGACCAGGTCCTCCTCACCGGTGCGCAGCTCGGCGGCGCCCACGATGCGGTCGCCTTCCTTGAGGGTGATGACCTCCAACTCCTCCTTGTTGGCGGGGTAGTCGGGCACCACCCGCTTGACGACGCCCTGCTCCGTGCCGAGGGCCAGGCCCGGCGAGGACTCGTCCAGTGTGATCAGGCAGATCAGCTCCTCGCCGTCCTGCAGCGTCAGGAACTCCGAGATCTGGGCGCCACCGGAGAGGCTGGGTGCGGCCGCCGTCTCCGGGAGCTGCGGCAGATCGATCACCGAGAGCCGCAGCAGCCGGCCCAGGGACGTCACCGCGCCCACCTCGCCGCGGGTCGTCGCCGGCACCGCCGAGACGATCACATCGTGCTTGACCCGCTTGGCGTCGACGTCGAAGGGCACCTCGCCGGTGACCGTGCGCGCCAGCAGGCCCGTAGAGGACAGCAGCACCCGGCACGGGTCGTCGGAGACCTCCAGCGGCACCGCGCCGACCGAGGGGCCCGCCGACTCCAGCAGGACCGTGCGCCGGTCCGTGCCGTACTTCTTGGCGACCGCGGCCAGCTCGTTGGAGACCAGCTTGCGCAGCTCGGCGTCCGACTCCAGGATCCGGGTCAGCTTCTCGATCTCGTCCTGCAGCCGGTCGCGCTCGGACTCCAGCTCGATACGGTCGAACTTGGTCAGCCGGCGCAGCGGCGTGTCGAGGATGTACTGCGTCTGGATGTCGCTCAGCGAGAAGCGCTCGATCAGCCGCTCCTTGGCCTGTGCGCTGTTCTCGCTGGAGCGGATCAGGCGGATCACCTCGTCGATGTCCACCAGGGCCGTCAGCAGGCCTTCGACCAGATGGAGCCGGTCGCGCCGCTTGCTGCGCCGGAACTCGCTGCGCCGGCGCACCACCTCGAAGCGGTGATCGACGTAGACCTCCAGCAGCTCCTTCAGGCCCAGCGTCAGCGGCTGGCCGTCCACCAGCGCGACGTTGTTGATGCCGAAGGACTCCTCCATCGGCGTGAGCTTGTAGAGCTGCTCGAGGACGGCCTCGGGGTTGAAGCCGTTCTTGACCTCGATCACCAGCCGCAGGCCGTGCTCACGGTCGGTGAGGTCCTTGACGTCCGCGATGCCCTGGAGCTTCTTGGAGCCGACCAGGTCCTTGATCTTGGCGATGACCTTCTCGGGGCCGACCGTGAAGGGGAGTTCGGTGACGATCAGGCCCTTGCGGCGAGCGGTGACGTTCTCCACCGTCACCGTCGCGCGGATCTTGAACGTGCCGCGGCCCTTCTCGTACGCGTCCCGTACGCCGCCCAGGCCCACGATCCGGCCGCCCGTCGGCAGGTCGGGACCGGGCACGAAGCGCATCAGGGTGTCGAGGTCGGCGTCGGGGTGCTTGATCAGGTGGCGGGCCGCGGCGATGACCTCGCCCAGGTTGTGCGGCGGCATGTTCGTGGCCATACCGACCGCGATACCGGACGAGCCGTTGACGAGGAGGTTCGGGTACGCGGCGGGCAGGGCGACCGGCTCCCGCTCCTGGCCGTCGTAGTTGGGCGCGAAGTCGACGGTGTCCTCGTCGATCGACTCCGTCATCAGGGACGTCGTGGGCGCCATCCGGCACTCGGTGTACCGCATGGCCGCGGGCGGGTCGTCGTTGCCCAGCGAGCCGAAGTTGCCGTGGCCGTCCACCAGCGGCACCCGCATGGAGAACGGCTGCGCCATGCGCACCAGCGCGTCGTAGATCGACGCGTCGCCGTGCGGGTGAAGCTTACCCATGACCTCGCCGACGACCCGGGCGCACTTGACGTAGCCGCGGTCGGGGCGCAGGCCCATCTCGTTCATCTGGTAGAGGATGCGGCGGTGCACGGGCTTGAGACCGTCGCGGGCGTCCGGCAGGGCGCGCGAGTAGATGACCGAATACGCGTACTCGAGGAAGGAACCCTGCATCTCGTCGACGACGTCGATGTCGAGGATCCTCTCCTCGAAGTCGTCCGGCGGCGGGGTCTTCGTGCTGCGGCGGGCCATCGCGGCTGCGGCTCCTTCTGCTGCGTCTACTGCCGATGTCGGGTGCGACGTCAGGGCGACGTCGGTCAATCAGTCGGGTCAATCAGCTGGGGGATCAACCGGCGAGTATCTCTGAGTCTGACGCGGACCATTGTGGACCGCCCCACTGACAACGCCCACCGCGACTCCCCCTTCGCCTCCCGGGGGCCCCGGGCACGACGCTCGATCGGGGCCGGTCGCCCGGGAACTTCGCCAGATGCCGACGCGCTTGCATACAGTGACAGAACTTCCTCGCAAGCGGATCGAAGGGACGTACATGCCCATGGGTCACACGGCCACAGAACAAGCCGGCTCCGGCGGCCTGACAGCGACCGAGCACCGGCTGGCCAACGGCCTGCGCGTGGTGCTCTCCGAAGACCACCTGACCCCGGTCGCAGCGGTGTGCCTGTGGTACGACGTCGGCTCCCGCCACGAGGTCAAGGGCCGTACGGGCCTGGCTCACCTCTTCGAGCACCTGATGTTCCAGGGCTCCGCGCAGGTGAAGGGCAACGGCCACTTCGAGCTGGTGCAGGGCGCCGGCGGCTCGCTCAACGGCACCACGAGCTTCGAGCGCACCAACTACTTCGAGACCATGCCCACCCACGAGCTGGAGCTCGCGCTCTGGCTGGAGGCGGACCGGATGGGCTCGCTGCTGACCGCGCTCGACGAAGAGTCACTGGAGAACCAGCGCGACGTCGTCAAGAACGAGCGCCGCCAGCGCTACGACAACGTCCCCTACGGCACGGCCTTCGAGAAGCTGACGGCCATGGCGTACCCGGAGGGCCACCCGTACCACCACACGCCCATCGGGTCGATGGCCGACCTGGACGCCGCCTCGCTGGAGGATGCCCGGGCGTTCTTCCGTACGTACTACGCGCCCAACAACGCCGTCCTGTCGGTCGTCGGCGACATCGACTCCGCGCAGACGCTGGCCTGGATCGAGAAGTACTTCGGCTCGATCCCCTCGCACGACGGCAAGCAGCCGCCGCGGGACGGCACGCTGCCCGACGTCATCGGCGGCCAGCTGCGCGAGGTCGTCGAGGAGGACGTGCCCTCCCGCGCCCTGATGGCGGCCTACCGCCTGCCGCACGACGGCACCCGTGAGGCGGACGCCGCGGACCTGGCGCTGACCGTCCTGGGCGGCGGCGAGTCCTCCCGCCTGTACAACCGGCTGGTGCGCCGCGACCGCAGCGCCGTGGCGGCCGGCTTCGGCCTGCTGCGGCTGGCCGGCGCGCCCTCGCTGGGCTGGCTGGACGTGAAGACGTCCGGCGGCGTGGAGGTCCCCGACATCGAGCGCGCCGTCGACGAGGAGCTGGCCCGCTTCGCCGCCGAGGGCCCGACCCCGGAGGAGATGGAGCGCGCGCAGGCCCAGCTGGAGCGCGAATGGCTGGACCGTCTGGCGACGGTCAGCGGCCGCGCCGACGAACTGTGCCGCTTCGCCGTCCTGTTCGGCGATCCGCAGCTCGCACTGACCGCCGTAGAGCGGGTTCTGGACATCACCCGCGAGGAGGTGCAGGCGGTCGCCAAGGCCCGGCTGCGCCCCGACAACCGCGCGGTGCTGGTCTACGAACCCACCGAGCCGACCGACGCCGCCGACACCGAGGAAGGGGAGGCGGACCAGTGAGCGACGCCACCAACCGCGCAGGGTCCCCCATGAGCACCATGGAATTCCACCCCCAGCCCCGGGGCGGCGCGCCCAAGCCGTGGGCCTTCCCCGCCCCCGACCGCAGCCAACTCCCCAACGGGCTCACGCTGCTGACCAGCCACCGCCCCGGCCAGCAGGTCGTCGCCGTCGAGGTCAACCTCGTCGCGCCGCTGGACGCCGAGCCCGAGGGCCTGGACGGCGTCGCCACGATCATGGCGCGTGCGCTGTCGGAGGGCACCGACAAGTACGACGCCGAGGAGTTCGCCGCCGAGCTGGAGCGCTGCGGCGCCACGCTGGACGCGCACGCCGACCACCCCGGGGTACGGGTCTCCCTGGAGGTCCCGGCCTCCCGGCTGCCGCGCGCGCTCGGCCTGCTCGCCGACGCGCTGCGCGCCCCCGCCTTCCCGGACAGCGAGGTCGAGCGGCTGGTGCGCAACCGCCTCGACGAGATCCCGCACGAGCTCGCGAACCCGGCCCGGCGTGCCGCCATGGCGCTGTCCAAGGAGCTGTTCCCGGCCACCGCCCGCATGTCGCGGCCCCGCCAGGGCACCGAGGAGACCGTGGCCCGCATCGACGCGGCGGCCGTCCGGGCCTTCTACGACGCCCATGTGCGGCCCGCCACGGCCACCGCCGTCATCGTCGGCGACTTCACCGGTGTCGACCTGGACGCGGCGCTCGCCGAGACCCTCGGCGCCTGGAGCGGCTCGACGGCCGAGCCGCTGAAGGCCGCGCCGATCGTCGCCGACGACACCGGCCGTGTGGTGATCGTGGACCGCCCCGGAGCGGTCCAGACGCAGCTGCTCATCGGCCGGATCGGGGCCGACCGGCACGACCGGGTGTGGCCGGCGCAGGTCCTCGGCACGTACTGCCTGGGCGGCACCCTCACCTCCCGGCTGGACCGTGTGCTGCGGGAGGAGAAGGGCTACACCTACGGGGTGCGCGCCTTCGGCCAGGTACTGCGCTCCACCGCCCCCGCCTCCCCCGAGGGGGCGACGGGCGCGGCCCTGCTGGCCATCAGCGGCTCGGTGGACACCGCCTCCACCGTCCCGGCGCTCCAGGACCTCTGGCAGGTGCTGCGGACCCTCGCGGCGGAGGGGCTGACGGACGAGGAGCGCGATGTCGCCGTCCAGAACCTGGTCGGCGTCGCGCCGCTGAAGTACGAGACCGCGGCGGCCGTCGCGGGCACGCTGGCCGACCAGGTGGAGCAGCAGCTCCCGGACGACTTCCAGGCGCAGTTGTACGTCCGGCTCGCGGAGACCGGCACGGTCGAGGCGACCGCGGCGGCGGTCAGCGCCTTCCCGGTGGACCGGCTGGTGACGGTCCTGGTGGGTGACGCGGCCCAGATCGCCGAGCCCGTCAAGGCGCTGGGGTTGGGCGAGGTGACGGTGGTCGGCGGCTAGCCGACCCGGAAGGCACGCCCCTTCCGCCCCGTATGACGGCGGATCAGTTTCGAGCGACGGCTCCCGTGGTGCTCTCTGCCACGGGAGCCGTCGTATGTCCGGTTTATGACGACTGGCTGCGCTGCCTCTTGTGGCATCCCGCACAAAAAAGCGGTTCTGTTTGGCGATCGAAAGTTGCCCCGATTAGCGTCGGTCCGGCTGTTCGTCACAACTCCGCCACAACAGTGGCACCGGACAGTCATCGCCGAGTCCCCGTACGGCGCGAGCCAGGGGAGCCGGGGACCCACACGTCCCTGGGGTGAATCGGACCCCTCTCCGGAGGAGCCCGTAGGAGACCTTCCTGCTCCGAACCCGTCAGCTAACCCGGTAGGCGAGAAGGAAGGAAAGGACAAGCCAGTACATGGCGTTCATACGTGCCAGCGGGAAGCACCGTCGTGCGAGCCGCACCGCCCGCTCGACCCGCAACATCGCAGGCATAGCCACCCTCGCGGCCTCCGGCGTTGTGGCCTCGGTGGCCTCGCCGGCGCTGGCCGCCACGGACGAGGCGCGCACCCACGACACCGGTCTGCAGCAGGCCGTCGTCCTCGGTGACGAGCTCGCCAACCGCATCGAGGCCCAGGCCGACGCGCAGCAGGCCGACGCCGAGGCCGCCGCCGCGAGGGCGAAGGCCGAGGCCGTCGCCAAGAAGCAGGCCGAGGAGGCCCAGCGGCGCGCCGAGGCGGCCCGGAAGAAGGCCAAGGCCGAGCGCGAGGCCAAGGAGCGCGCCGCCCGTGAGGCCGAGCGCAAGCGCCTCAACGCCTTCGTCGCCCCGATCGCCGGCTCCTACGTGTCCACCGCCTACAAGGCGTCCAGCGGCCTGTGGTCCTCGGGCAGCCACACCGGCATCGACTTCCACGCCGCCTCCGGGACCTCCGTCCACGCCGTCGGCGCGGGCACCGTCGTCGAGGCCGGCTGGGGCGGCTCGTACGGCAACAACGTCGTGATCAAGATGAGCGACGGCACGTACACCCAGTACGGCCACCTGTCGTCGATCTCCGTCTCGGTCGGCGAGAGCGTCACCCCCGGCAAGCAGATCGGGCTCTCCGGCGCCACCGGCAACGTCACCGGCCCGCACCTGCACTTCGAGGCCCGCACCACCGCCGACTACGGCTCGGACATCGACCCGATCGCGTATCTGCGCACGCACGGCGTCGACGTCTGATGCACCGCAGCCGCCTCCGCCTCGCCTGACACACCGCTTCGCCCGATGCCGGCGCCGTCCGCTGGCCAAAAAATATCCATGGATAAGCGGAGTCCGTCGGAAAAGCCGTCCCGGTCGAATAGAGTCACGGAAAAGTCGTCAACCGGCGGCTTTTCCAGGGGATTACGGCGGAGGCACGGACGATGCGAGGCCATATTTCCGCGCATGCGGTGTGCACGGCGATTCGCGAGGACATTGTCTCCGGTGCGCTGGCGCCGGGGAGCCGGCTGATCGAGGAGATCCTGGCGGCGCGTTACGGCGTCTCCAGGGTGCCGGTCCGCGAAGCGCTGCGCACCCTGCAGTCGGAGGGCTTTGTCACCACCCGCCACCACGCGGGCGCCTGTGTCGCCGAGCCCACCGAGCAGGAGGCCGCCGACCTGCTGGATATCCGCGCGCTGCTGGAGCCGCTGGGCGCCGCCCGCGCGGCCGCCCGCCGCAGCCCGGCCCACCTCAAGGTGCTGCGCGGACTGGTGCGGCTCGGACGTGAGCGGGCGCGCCACGGCAACGCCGCGGACCTGCGCCAATTGGACGGCTGGTTCCACGAGACGCTCGCCCAGGCGGCCGGCAGCCCCAGCCTGACCGCGCTGCTGACCCAGCTGCGGCGCAAGATCGAGTGGATGTACGCGGTGGAGCCGCCGGCCAGGGCCGGCGAGTCCTGGGACGATCACGGCGCGGTGCTGGACGCGGTGGCCCGGGGGGACGCCGAACGCGCCCGCGCCCTGATGGCGGCCCATATCGAGCGTTCACTGCCGGTCTACCGGCTGCGGCGCCCGACCAAGGCCGAGGTGAGGGATCCGAAACGGCCCGTCAACACAGCGCGCGCCCGCTCTTAACAGGGGCCCCGTATACAAAGAGGTGTGCGGGGGGAATGGCACGCGCGGGGGAATAGGCGCGAGGGCTGCGGCGATTTCTCGTGTGGCGCCGGTATTCCGTCGCCGCGCACCCGTATTCGGATTTCCGGTGCTCTTGTGCCGGGCGCCGAACCGTACGGCCTTTTCCGGGGAATTGATTCAGTGGCGGCGGGGCACGGCGCCGCTGTGCGGCATTTCAGGTGGATGCCGGCCGGGGTGAAGAATCGCGACGGCAGCGAAACGGCCCCGCCGCGACGACCGGGTTCCGGTCACCGCGGCGGGGCCGCCGCATACAGAGCGTCCTGGAGGACTCAGACGGTCTCGGGAAGCTCCTCGAGACCCTCGGCGACGAGCTTCGCCAGGCGGTCGAGCGCGGCCTCGGCACCCTCGGCGTCGGAGGCCAGCACGATCTCCTCGCCGCCCTGGGCGCCCAGGCCCAGCACCGCGAGCATGGAGGCGGCGTTGACGGGGTTGCCATCAGCCTTGGCGATCGTCATCGGGACGCCGGAGGCGGTGGCCGCACGGACGAAGATCGACGCGGGGCGGGCGTGCAGGCCCTCGGCCCAACCGACATTGACGCGGCGCTCTGCCATGGTGTTGCCCTTCAAAGTCGTGACAGTTGTCTAGACCAGTCTCTCACGCTGTCGGGAGTGCTCCGGCAGCCCCGAGTCCTGTCCCGAGCGTACGCGCGCGGGTCGGTTGTCAGTGCCCGGTCGTACTCTGTCCGCATGCAGAAGCCGCCGGATCATGCATACCCGACCCACTGGGAAGCCGACGTGGTGCTGCGCGACGGCGGCACGGCGCGGATCCGCCCCATCACCCCCGATGACGCCGAGCGGCTGGTCTCCTTCTACGAACAGGTCTCGGACGAGTCGAAGTACTACCGCTTCTTCGCCCCCTACCCGCGGCTGTCCGACCGCGATGTACACCGCTTCACCCACCACGACTACGTCGACCGCGTCGGACTGGCCGCCATGGTCGGCGGCGAGTTCATCGCCACCGTCCGCTACGACCGGATCAACGACCAGGGACTGCCCGCCAAGGACCCCGAGGACGACCAGGCCGAGGTCGCCTTCCTCGTCCAGGACGCCCACCAGGGGCGCGGGGTGGCCTCCGCCCTCCTGGAGCACATCGCGGCGGTCGCCCGTGAGCGCGGCATCAGGCGGTTCGCCGCCGAGGTGCTGCCCGCCAACTCCAAGATGATCAAGGTCTTCACGGACGCCGGGTACACCCAGAAGCGGACGTTCGAAGACGGCGTGGTCCGGCTGGAGTTCGACCTGGAGCCCACCGAGCAGTCCGTGGCCGTGATGCGCGGCCGCGAGCAGCGCGCCGAAGCCCGCTCGGTGCAGCGGCTGCTGGCCCCCGGCTCGGTCGCCGTCATCGGGACCGGCCGCGCCCCCGGCGGCATCGGCCGCACCGCGCTGCGCAACATCCTCACCTGCGGTTTCACGGGCCGGGTGCACGCCGTCAACCACGCCTTCCCCCAGGACATGCGGCGGCTCGACCCCGAAGGGGTACCGGCGGTCCGCGCGCTCGCGGAGATCCCCGAGCCCGTCGACCTCGCGGTCATCGCCGTCCCCGCCGACAGCGTCCCCGACGTCGTCCGGGACTGCGGCGAACACGGCGTCCAGGGCGTGCTGATCCTTTCCTCCGGCTACGCCGAGTCGGGCCCCGAGGGCAGGGACCGGCAGCGCGCCCTGCTCCGCCAGGCCCGCTCGTACGGCATGCGGCTCATCGGGCCGAACGCCTTCGGCCTGATCAACACCGCCGCCGACGTCCGGCTGAACGCCTCCCTCGCCCCCCGGATGCCCGGCTCCGGCCACATCGGCCTGTTCACCCAGTCCGGCGCCATCGGCATCGCCCTGCTCAGCGGACTGCATGCGCGCGGCCCCGGTGACGGCGGCATCGCCGGCATCTCCGCCTTCGTCTCGGCCGGCAACCGCGCCGACGTCTCCGGCAATGACCTGCTCCAGTACTGGCACGACGACCCGGACACCGATGTCGTGATCCTCTATCTGGAGTCCATCGGCAACCCCCGCAAGTTCGCCCGGCTCGCCCGCCGCACCGCCGCCGTCAAGCCGGTCGTGGTCGCCAAGGGAGCCCGGCACAACGGCACCGCCCCCCTCGGCCACGCCGTGCCCACCGTCCGTGTCCCCGACAGCACGGTCGCCGCCCTGATGCGCCAGGCCGGGGTGATCCGCGTCGACACGGTCACCGAGCTGATCGACGCCGGGCTGCTGCTGGCCTCCCAGCCGCTGCCGGCCGGCCCGCGCATCGCCATCCTCGGCAATTCCGAGTCGCTGGCGCTGCTGGCCTACGACGCCTGCCTGACCGAGCGGCTGCGTCCGCTGCGCCCCCGAGTGCTGGCCTCCGCGGCCACACCGGAGGACTTCCGTACGGCGCTCGCCGAGACGCTCTCCGGCGACGGCTGCGACGCCGTGATCGTCACGGCCATCCCCTGGGTGGGGGAGCAGGACGGCGCCTCCCCGGGCGCCGGTGAGGGCATCGCGCTCGCCGCCGCCCTGCGGAGCGCGGCCGCGGCCCATCCGCACAAGCCCGTCACGGTTGTCCACCTGGCGATGGACGACCTGGCCGAGACGCTGGCGGCGCCGGCGGCGTCCCCCGAGCCCCATGAGCCCCCGGCATCCGCCGCCTCGGCTGCCGGCCCCCAGGCCCCGTCCCCGGACGCCGCCCCGGCCGAGCCCCGCCCCGCATCAGCCCCGCCGAATCCACCGGTCCCACCGGCCCCACCGATCCCGCCGATTCCGCCGGTTCCGCCCGCCCCGGCGCACCGGGCGGCCTCCGCCCGCCCCCCGATCCCTCCCGGCCCGCCCCCTGCCGCCCGCACCGCACCTGCGCCGCCCGCCCGCGACGCCGAGACCGAGGTCGCCCCCCGTACCGCCCCGCTCCGCATCCCCGCCTACCCCGCCGCCGAGCGCGCCGTACGCTCCCTCGCCGAGGCCGTCCGCTACGCCGCCTGGCGCCGCGAGGCCGCCGAGCCGGGCCGGGTGCCCGAGTACGACGACATCCAGGAGGCGGCCGCCGGCGCCGACATCGAGCGCCTCCTCGCCCGGCTCGCCCCCGACGTCCCCAGCGGCCGTTCGGTCCCGGTGCCGCCCGAGGATGCCGCCGACCTGCTCGCCCGCTACGGCATCCACACCCGCCCCGTCCTGCCGGCCCCCGACCCCGACACCGCCGTGCGCGCGGCCGCCCGCCTCGGCTACCCGGTGGCCCTGAAGACCACCGCCCCTCATCTACGCCACCGCGCCGACCTCGGCGGGGTCCGCCTGGACATCGCGGGCGAGGCCGAACTCCGCCGTACATATACCGAGTTGACCGACTTCCTCGGCTCTCCCGAGGAGCTGCGCCCGGTCGTGCAGGCGATGGTGCCGCGCGGGGTCGACACGGTCATTCGCGCCGCCATCGACCCGGCCGCCGGCGCCGTCCTCTCCTTCGGCCTGGCCGGCGCCCCCTCCCAGCTGCTCGGCGACATCGCCCACCGCCTCATCCCCGCCACCGACAAAGAGGTCGCCGAGCAGATCCGCTCGATCCGCGCCGCCCCGCTGCTCTTCGGCTGGCGGGGCTCCCAGCCCGTCGACACCGCCGCGCTGGCGGAGCTGCTGCTGCGAGTCTCCCGGCTCGTCGACGACCACCCCGAGGTCGTCGGCGTGGACCTCGAACCGGTCGTGGTCGCCCCCCAGGGCCTCTCCGTCCTGGGGGCCGCCGTCCGCCTGGCGCGGCCCCCCGCCACCACCGACCTGGGCCCCCGCCGCCTGCCCGCGTACTGAGCGGCCCCTCAGCCCCCACCGGGCCCGTGGCGCCCGGCAGGCCCCGTAGGATGGACCCCATGGCGAAGACCGGTACGACGACCCAGGGGCTGCGCGCGGCGATCGAGCGCAGTGGCTACTACCCGACGCTCGTGGCCGAGGCGGTGCAGGCAGCAGTCGGCAGTGAGCCGGTGGTGTCGTACCTCGTCCATCAGGAGACGACCTTCGACGCCAACGAGGTCCGCCGCCATGTCACGGTCCTGGTCCTGACCGGCACCCGCTTCATCGTCAGCCACACCGACGAGCAGGCCGCCGACGCCACCTCCCCCTCGCCGTACGCCACCACCTCCACCGAGTCGGTCAAGCTGGGCCGGATCTCCTCCGTGGTGCTCAGCCGCGTGGTCGCCAACCCCGAGTCCTACACCCCGGGCCAGCTGCCCCGCGAGGTCGTGCTGACCATCGGCTGGGGTGCCGTCGCGCGCCTGGACCTGGAGCCCGCCGCCTGCGGCGACCCCAACTGCGAGGCGGACCACGGCTACACCGGCTCCTCCACCGCCGACGACCTCTCGCTGCGGGTCAGTGAGGCCGGCGACGGTCCGGACTCGGTCCGCGAGACGCTCACCTTCGCCCAGGCGCTCTCCGAGGCCACCGCGGCCACCACGAACCCGCGCTGATGGTCGACATCGCCCCCGTCTGGCCGGAACCCGAACCGCTCGACCCGCTCGGCGCCCCGGTGCCCCTCTACGGCACCGGATCGCTCGCCGATCTGCTGCCCACCGTCGCCGCGGGCCTCGGCGTTCCCGGCCTCGCCTCGACCATGGAGCTGGCCCCCGCCGACCGGGTCTGCGTCTTTCTGATCGACGGCCTCGGCTGGGAACTGCTGCGGGCCCACCCGGAGGAGGCGCCGTTCCTCACCTCGCTCCTGGGCACGTCGTTCAACGGCAGCGGCCGCCCGCTGACCGCGGGCTTCCCCTCCACCACCGCCACCTCGCTCGCCTCGGTCGGCACCGGCCTGCCGCCGGGCGCCCACGGCCTGCCCGGATACACCTGTGAGGACCCGGCGACCGGCGAGCTGATGAACCAGCTGCGCTGGTACCCGTGGACCGACCCGTATGTCTGGCAGCCGCATCCGACGGTCTTCCAGCTCGCGGACGCCGCCGGCATCCACACCTGCCAGGTCTCGGCGCCGAACTTCGAGCAGACACCGCTCACCAAGGTCGCGCTCAGCGGCGGCACCTTCCACGGCCGGCTCTCCGGTGAGGACCGCATGGACCTCGCCGCGGAGCAGCTCGCCGCCGGCGATCGCTCACTGGTCTATACCTACTACTCCGAGGTGGACGGCAAGGGGCACCGCTACGGTGTCGACTCCGACGCCTGGCGCGGCCAGTTGATGTACGTCGACCGGCTCGCCCAGCGGCTGGCCGAGCAACTGCCGCCGCGCAGCGCCCTCTACGTCACCGCCGACCACGGCATGATCGACATCCCCTTCGACCCCGAGTCCCGGATCGACTTCGACGAGGACTGGGAACTGCGCGCCGGCGTACGCCTGCTGGGCGGCGAGGGCCGGGCCCGGCATGTGTACGCACACCGGGGCGCGGCCGCCGATGTGCTCGCCGTATGGCGCGAGGTGGTCGGCGAGCAGATGTGGGTCGCGAGCCGCGAAGAGGCCATCGCGGCCGGGTGGTTCGGGCCGCAGGTCGACGACCGGGTGCGGGCCCGGATCGGTGATGTCGTCGCGGCCGCGCACGCCGACATGGTGATCATCGCCAGTGAACGAGAGCCCCGTGAATCGGAGATGGTCGGGATGCACGGCTCGATGACCCCCATGGAGCAGCTGGTGCCGCTCCTGGAAGTCCGTACCTGACCCGTACGTCCGCACCCCCGTACTTCAGCACCCCGTACCCGACCCGCACGCCCGACGGCGCCGCCCGCGGCCCGCGCCCGCTGCGCCGCCTGTGACCCGACACGAAAGGCCACCCCACAGCCGTGTCCGAATTGGTATTTTTCTCCGGAACCATGGATTGCGGGAAGAGCACCCTGGCCCTGCAGATCGGGCACAACCGCTCGGCCCGGGGCCTGCAAGGAGTGATCTTCACCCGCGACGACCGCGCGGGCGAGGGCCGGCTGTCGTCGCGGCTGGGTCTGGTGACCGACGCGGTGGAGGCCGACGAGGGGATGGATCTCTACGCCTACCTCGTCGACCACCTCTCCCAGGGAGGCCGCGCGGACTACGTCATCGTCGACGAGGCCCAGTTCCTCGCCCCCGAGCAGATAGACCAGCTCGCGCGGATCGTCGACGATCTCGACCTGGACGTCTTCGCGTTCGGGATCACCACCGACTTCCGGACACATCTCTTCCCCGGCTCCCGGCGCCTGATCGAGCTGGCCGACCGGATCGAGTCGCTGCAGGTCGAAGCGCTGTGCTGGTGCGGTGCGCGAGCCACGCACAACGCCCGTACGGTGGGCGGGGAGATGGTGGTCGAGGGCGCCCAGGTGGTGGTCGGCGACGTCAACCACGCGATGGGGGAAGTGGGTTACGAGGTGTTGTGCCGACGCCACCATCTGCGCCGGATGACCAGTGCGACGGCCCGCGCCGGTGCGCTGTCGCCGGACGTCCTGCCGGTGTCGGCCGACGCTCCCGGATAGGCCACGGCGAACGTCAACGCGCTGGCGCTCACCCCACCCCTTCGAGTCATCGCGCCGACTGTCGGTGGACGCGGGCACTAGTCAATCAGTGACCCCCGGGGTCTGTTCGGTAGCCCGGACCGCCCCCGGAAGCGGCGCCCCGCTCAGTCCGGCACGGAAGACGGTCCGCCCGCCCTGGACTCCGGTGACCTGGACCGCGAGCGGTCCGGCCGCGGAGCGGGGCAGCAACTCGGTCTCGATCCAGCAGGGTTCGTCGAACTCGACATAGCGCGCGAAGCTGCTGGTGATGACGGCGGGGGCGAACCCGCCGGGCGCGATGGTGGCGTGGGCGGCCTGGTAGGCGGCCTCCAACAGCGCCAGGCCCGGCACATGGTCGACCGGGTGGTCGAAGAGCAGGGTGTTGCCGGTGTCGTTGCGCAGCTGCCAGCGGCGCGGACGATCGCTCGGTGCGAGCACCACATCGGCCACGCTGGACCGTCCGACCAGCTCGGGTGCGACCGGCGCGGGAAGTGTCCAGCTTCCCCAGCCCACGCCGAGGTGTGCGCCGCGCAGCCGCCGGTACGCCGCCGGCGAGGACCATGCGCACTGGAAGTCCGCATGCGCCACGGTGGTCCGGCCCTGGCGGATGTGGAGCTTCATGTCCAGTGCGCTGCCGACGCGTCCGCTGGGGCCGGTGCCCGAGACCGTGACATCGATGTCCAGATCCGTAGGCCGGTTCTGCGGAAGGTTGAATTCCGGATTGACGGTGAAGTTGAAGTCGTGCAACAACATCTGATGGGACAGCGGCACGCCGTACTCGGCATGGGTGATGACCAGACCGCTCTGCCGGATTGTCTGGGCGAGCACCCGGGGGTCGCACTGCCGCCCGCCATGGACGGCAGGCCACTGGGCGGTGAGCGAGAATTCGCCGGATCCGCGACTGTTCCAGCCGGTGACGAAGAGTCTGTCCGAGTTCTTGAGGTGAGCGTATTCCTGGAGATTCCCGGACGGTGCGCCGGGCAGGGCACCGGAAGAGCCATCGGACCGAAGCGGGGACCTGCGGTCATGTTGCGGTGTATCTATGCGTGCGGCGGCTTCGGCCATCAAGTCCCCCTGGGTGCGGCCCATCTGACAGAAGTTGACGCTGATAAAATAAACCGGGTCCGCGGTCTTTTTCAACATAGCCGTAAATACTTGGCACGGGAGACATGAGTTGGCGAAACAGGAACGGGCGATCCGGACGCGCAGGGCCTGCCTGGTGGCTGCCGCAGAGATTTTCAACGAATGCGGCTACGAGGCCGCCACGATCGCCGCCATCATCGACCGCGCCCAACTCACCCGTGGGGCGCTGTACTTCCACTTCACGTCGAAGGAGGAGCTGGCGCGCGGAGTGCTCGCCGAGGCGGTGACCACCGAGGGCCTGGTGCCGCAACCGCTCAAACTCCAGGAGTGGGCGGACATAGCGCTCCTGTTGGCCCACCGGCTGCCCAGAGAGCCGCTGCTCAGTGCCTCCATACGGCTGTCCGTCGACTCCAAGGCGCGCAGCATGTTCGGCACCCGCTGGCCCGACTGGATCGAGCTGGTCGGCAAGGTGCTCCTGGAGGCCAAGGAGCGCGGGGAGCTCTTACCGCATGTCGACCCGGCCGACACCGCCCGGCTGTTCGTCGGCGCCTGGACGGGCGTCCAGCTCGTGTCCGAGGTCATGCCGGAGGGGCGGGACCTGTCCTGCGAGATCTCCCGGCTCCTGGAGCTGATACTCCCCAATATCGCCGTTCCCGGCGTGCTGGCGAGGCTGGACACCTCACCCTTCCGCGCCGAACGCCTCCTGGGGGCGGAACGTTCCACCGCGGTCTCGTAGGCGTCGCGGGGTGTCACGTTTCTCCGTGCCGGTGAATGCCGGCCGGGCATTACGCGGTCAGCCCCGGCCTGCATCCCACTAACAAGTGGACCGTTCGGTATGTTTTGCCTTGGCGGCACGCCCCCCGGCTCCGAAATCCCTTTCCGCCGACGGTTTTGTCGCCGATGTGCACCGAATTCCGGAGAAGCCCCCGCGAGAAACAGGGCGGGTGGTTTCCTGGAGAATCGGAAAACGCACCAAAAGTGCACCGAACGCACGCCGGGGGCACGCGTCACAGCGGGATTGCCTCCCGTGAACTTCGACTTCCGCGGAAATCCGGGGCGCACCCGCGGCGCGGGGCGAGCGGTGGCGCTCAGCCCCGTTCGACGATGCTGAAGACCGCGCCCTCGGTGTCGGCGACCGTCGCCTCGCGCCCGTGGAGTGCATCGTGGGCCGGCTGGAGCACACGGCCGCCCAGATCGGTGACCCGGCGGACGGCCGCGTCCGCATGGGGCACGGCGAAGTACGTCATCCAGTGCGGGCCCCGGTCGCGGGGCAGCGCGTTGCCCACCCCGTGGATGCCGGCCACCGCTTGGCCCTTGAGGTGCAGCGTCAGATAGTCGGCGCCGGACGGGTCGGACGCGGGTGGGGCCTCCGCCTCGAAGCCGAAGACGTGTTCGTAGAACGGGCCGACGGAGTCGGTGTCCTGGGTGACCAGTTCGTTCCACACCGGAGTGCCCGGTTCGCCGGTGAGCGCGGTGCCCATCATCGACTTGCCCTGCCAGATGCCGAAGATCGCGCCCTGCGGGTCGGAGGCGATCGCCATCCGCCCCGCGTCGTCGTCCGCGTCCAGCGGCCCGACGCCCACCGTCCCTCCGCAGCAACGAATCTGCTCCGCGGTCACATCCGCGTCGTCGCTGGCCAGATAGGTCGTCCAGGCGACCGGCAGGTTGCGGTCGGGTGCCAGCTCGCCGAGCCCGGCGACCTCCCTGCCGTCGAGGAAGGCCCGGGAGTACGGACCGAAGTGCTGCGGCCCCGGGCGGAACTCCCAGCCGAACAACGCGCCGTAGAACTCCTGCGTCACGGGCAGGCTGTGGGCCAGGAGGCTCACCCAGCAGGGCGCCCCGGGCTTTCGCCGAGTCGCGGCCTCGGTCGTCATTGTCACTCTCTCCTCGGAGCATCGGTGTGCGGACCCTGTGCGGTGTGTGCGGTACGGGCGCGGGTCCCGAGCAGATGCTCGCACCCGGTGACCTGGTGTGCGCCCCGGCCGCGCCGTCCACGGCGCGTTCGCGAGGGAGAATGCCCGTTTTGATGTTTCCCATCCGTTTCGGCGACGTTACGGCAGGCTGCAACTGCGCCATACGGAGGGTGGGCACCCGCCTTCTGTACGTAGTCATCGCTACGCAAGGATGAGTCCCATGAATGCCATCATCACCGCTACCGAACTCGCGAGCGAGTTGGCGAAGCCCACCCCTCCGGTGCTCCTTGACGTCCGCTACCAGCTCGGTGGCCCGCCCGGCCGCCCCGAGTACGCGGCTGGCCATCTGCCCGGCGCGGTCTATGTCGACCTCGACAGCGAGCTGGCCGCACCCCCCGGCAAGGCCGGCCGGCACCCGCTCCCCGACCTCGCGACCTTCGCCGAGGCCATGCGGGCCGCCGGCGTACGGACGGACCGCCCGGTGGTCGTCTACGACGGCGGCCAGGGCTGGGCGGCCGCCCGCGCCTGGTGGCTGCTGCGCTGGAGCGGTCACCCGGACGTGCGGGTGCTGGACGGCGGCCTCGCCGCCTGGCGGGCGACCGGCGGCGCCCTGAGCACCGACCAACCGCAGCCGCCGGCGGGTGACTTCACTCCGGTGCCCGGCGCACTGCGGCTGCTGACGGCCGACGACGCCGCCGCGCTCGCCCGTCGGGGTGTTCTGCTGGACGCGCGGGCCGGCGAGCGCTACCGGGGCGAGGTCGAGCCCATCGACCCGGTCGCCGGCCATATCCCGGGCGCGGTCTCCGCGCCGACGACCGAGAACGTCGCCGAGGGCGGCACGGTCTTCCGCGCCGCCGGGGAGCTGGCCGAACGGTTCGCGGCGCTGGGTGCCACGGCGGACGCGGAGGTGGGCGTCTACTGCGGCTCGGGGGTCTCCGCGGCCCATGAGGTGCTGGCCCTCGCGGTCGCGGGCGTCCCCGCCGCGCTCTACGTCGGTTCCTGGAGCGAATGGACCGCGGACCCGTCCCGTCCGGTCGCCACCGGCCCGCAGCCCGGCTGAGCCCCCGCCACGGCCCTGTACGACGCCGTCCGCCCGCCCCCTGGGAGCCAGGGAGCGGGCGGACGGGTGGTGTGCGGTGGCCGGCCCGTTACTCCGGCTTCTTCCTCCGGGTGCCGAAGACGATCTCGTCCCAGCTGGGCACGGCCGCCCGGCGTCCGGGCCGTACGCCGTCCGCCTCGGCCTGCCGGTCCGTCGTCCCGGTCAGCCGGTCGCGGTGGCCGGCCACGGCCCGCGGCATCAGCACATCGGCGTACGCGGAACCCGCGCCCGCGCTGGCGGCCGGGGCCGGCGGCTCCTCGACCTCGGCCTCCGGCTCCTCGTCGACCTGCGGCGCCTTGGCGCTCTCGGGGACGACCATGTCACCGCGGAAGCTGGGCACCGCCTCCAGCAGGCTGGTCAGCGAATCCCGCTCCCGCTCGCCGACGGCCTCCTCGTTGCCGCGCTGCTCGCTCTCCTCGCCACCGGTCTGCGCGCGCTCGGACGTCTGCCGGTCCAGCGTGCGGTCCAGCGGTCGGTCGCGCGGCAGCCGGGCGATGCGCGGGACGAACGGGAAGCTCGGCTCGGGCGTGTCGTCGCTCTCGCCGATCAGCGCCCGGGCCTCGTCGTCCACGGCCTGCACCAGCCGCCGCGGTGGGTCGTAGGTCCAGCTCGCCGAGTGCGGCTCGGCCGCGACGCGGTAGACCAGCAGCACCTCCCAGGTGCCGTCGTCCCGGCGCCAGGAGTCCCACTGGACGCTCTCCTTGTCGGCGCCGCGCAGCAGCAGCCGCTCCGCGACCGCCTCGCCGAGCTGCGGACCGGTGTTCTCGCCGGGGCGCCGTACGGGTGTCTTACGGGCCCGCTCGGCCATGAAGGCGCGCTCGGCGAGGACCGGGCCCTCGAAGCGGCGCACCCGATCGACGGGGATGCCGGCGAGCTGGGCGACCTCTTCGGCGGAGGCACCTGCTCTTATCCGCGCCTGGATGTCCCGCGGCCGCAGATGGCTCTCGACCTCGATCTCGATCTGGCCGAGCCGCGCACGGTCATTGCGGACGGCGGCGCGCAGCCGTTCGTCGATCGGAAGCGTGTACTCGGTGCTGTCCGCAGCTTTGAGCACCAGCCGTGTGCCGTCGTTGGAGACGGCCACGACACGCAGTTCGGGCATGGGGACCTCCCGGGTGGTGCCTGCCGACGTCACGTGCGTCGCTGCTTCCGCTAGTCGAGTGTGGCCTGCCCGGGTGCAGCCTGCCACAACATTGCCGAGTTGCCCGGCGTGTCGAGGCTTGGCCCTCAAACGCCGTTATGACACGGTTACCAGTTTGCAACGCTCAGTGACCATGCCGCTTGCCCTGTCGCCGATCACCCGTGCCGAGCGGCGGCGCCCCAGGGTGAGTGCCGCCTTGAAGGCCCCTCCCGCGGGTTCCGGGCAGCCGGACGGGAACCGGGGCCAGGGTTCGCCACAGTACTCCATTCGGGCCACTGAGGTGGACCGCCGCGCCGCCGAACTTCTGGGCGGGCAGCGGAGTTCGGTCGCCTTGTCGATCTCTCTACCTGCCGCGCGGGTGGCGAGTTTCACAGATTCCCCAAATTCGGAACTGTTGACTCCGCCAATTGGTCACTTCTCCATGCAAGATGGATCGAAGGGGCTATCAAAGGTTGGAGATGGACGAAGAAACCGAAACCGCCACGAAGAAGAAGGAGAAGCGGATCGACCTGAGCGTCGCTCAGGTGTCCGGCAGCGCACTCGCTGCGGCCGTCGCCGCGTACCTCGCGGGGCAGCTCGGTGTTTACGGAACCATCATCGGCGCGGGTGTGGTCAGTGTCGTGGCCACGACCGGCGGTTCGATATTCCAGCACCTGTTCCGGCGCACCGGCGAACAGATCAAGGAGGCATCGGTCGCCACCCGGCCGAAGCCGCGCCGTTCTTCTCTCCACACTCGATCCACCACCCAGCAGGCACGGCAGGCCGGCCCGACCATGGTGCTGCCGACCTTCGACAAGCAGGGCACGGAGGACAAGGTCACCTCCGTCGCCGCCAGAACCCCCGGGCCCGCCACGGCCCGTACCCAGCTGGTCCCGCGAGCCGAACAGGCCCGGCGCCGCGACCCGGCGAGCGCCCACCCGGCGGAGCGGACCCAGCTCGTACCGCAGCTGGAGCAGCCGACCATGGCGCTGGGCCGGGTGGACGCCCGCCCCGCCGAGGCCGCTCCCGCGCCACCCCGCCCGGCCGCACGGCCGGAGGAGGTCAGCGCCACGACGTACGGCACCCGGCTGCGCGGCTGGAAGCGGCCGGCGCTGGGCGCGCTCGTGGTCTTCCTGCTCGCCATGGGCGGGGTCACCGCCACCGAGCTGCTGGCCGGGCAGACGGCGAGCGGCGAGAAGGGCACCACGCTGGGCAACATCACCCACACCGGTGGCTCGAGCCGGCACCGACCCGAAACCCCGCAGTCGCCCGGGCCCGGCCACTCGCCCGGTGACGGCGGCCAGAAGGGCGGCGGCGACGAGCCGACCCCGCACCCCGGGAAGTCCGACGACGGCCGCACGGGCGAGGGCGCGGACAGCGGCACGCCCGCGCCGACCCCGAGCCCGTCCGACGGCGGCAGGACCTCGCCGGACCCGGACACGTCACCGTCCACGAAGCCGTCTCCCGACGGCTCCACCGGGAGCGACGGCGACACCGGCTCCGGTGACGGCTCGACCGGTGGCGAACACCAGGAGAGCGGGCAGCGACCCGAAGGGCAGACACCCGACCCGGGCGCTTCCTGACCCCGGCGGACCCGTGACGGCCGCGGGGGGGGGGGGGGGGGGAGAGGGGAGAGACGAGGCCGACAGTCAGGCGCCCGAAAACCACACCCGCGCA